>NZ_JAUSNF010000057.1 GCF_030646255.1 Candidatus Burarchaeum sp.
GCCTTGTCGGAAAAAACAGATCCAAAACGCACGCCGGGCATGCAGCGGAGTGAGCTCGTTAAGCTGCAGGAATGGCTCCAGGCCGCCCTGCCCGATGCCGCAAAGCTCCGCGCAGCAGCACCGAACCACGGCCATGAATTAGTCTCAAAACTGCAGGAAACTGGCGAGGCGGCCGCACTCCTTTCAGCCGCAGAAGCTGCGGCAAAGTCGGTGGCCAAAAGCCAGGCAAAGGAACTGCGGCGCATCGGCATCACTGAAGACGAGATGAATCTCAAAATGGCCGATTTGTGCAGTTCTACAGCATGGCGGTATAAAACTACCCCTCGCGAGAGAATAAAGGGCTTAATCAAAGGTCTGCAAGCCGAGCTGCAGGAGGCTGAGGCCTCCCTGCAGGCCCTCGCGCAAACGGCCGAAACAATGCTGGCCAGACGTGCAAATGCCTGGAATCGCTGCAAAGCAAAGCTTGGAAACCAGACATCCCCAAGCGCTTTACAAGCGCAGGCCATTTACACTATGAAACGTGCGCGGGCAAGGAACGCAAGGAATGCAGAGACCAATGCAGCGGCTCACATCAACTCCTTGAAAACAGACATACGCACCTACGAACTTCTAGCTGAACGGATTTCGCTTCTGAACGAGGTTTTGGCTGCAAAGGAGATTCTTCAAGACACGCAGAACGGCCTGCAAACCGGTGTTGCGCAGTTCGTCCAGATTTTTGAAAAAGGGATTTTTGCAGAGCTTGCGGAAGTGCGGCCCAAAATGCAAGAGCAATACCTCAATGCGGCACAACTGAATGATTTTGAGGTGGCCTTCGCGGGGCCCGTCAAGCGAACAGCAGCCACTGAAAAATTAACGGAAGTATGCGCACTGGACCAAGAAATCCGCGCGCAGGAAACAGCCCTTCTCTCGCAGCTTGACGTTCTCAAAACGCAGGAAACGGCATTCTACAACGCCCGCACAACCCTTTCTGCCTCGATAGCTGCGCTCGCAGTTTGCCCGCCGGCTCAGTTTTCTGCGACTTCCGAATCAGTTCAAAACAACTACATCGCAATGGTCGAGGCCTCACACGAATACCTGCACGCAGGCAAAACCGTTACCGGCCTGGCATTGGACATTGCCGACCTGCGCGAAAGCGCCCATGCGGAAGTCGAAAGGCTCGGCGTTGAGCTCACCGCGCCGAGATATGAAAACGTCCTGGACACACTAACCGCACCCATCCATGGCAATTCAGGGCAAGGGCCTGCTGGCGACTGGCAGTACCAGTATCCAATTTAAAATCCTAGCCCCCAAAACCATTCGTGTTCGACGCAGCCAAATTCATCGAGGCATCACTGCCGAAGCTACGCGCGCAGGCGGGCGAGCATGACGCGCTCATAGCCCTCTCGGGCGGAGTCGACTCGAGCGTCGCAGCCGCGCTCATGAACAAGGCAATCGGAAAGCACCTGAAAGCGCTCCTTCTCGACACCGGTTTCATGCGCGAGGGCGAGCCCGGGCAGGTGAAGGCCATGATGAAGGCCGCTGGCATCACTGTCGAGGTGCGGGACGTAAGCGGGGAATTCTTTGCAGCGCTCAAGGGCCTCAGCGATGCGGAAGAGAAGCGCAAGGCCTTCCGCGAGACGTTCTACAACATTTTCGGCCGCGAGACCAAGAATTTCAAGTGCGAGTACCTTGTGCAAGGGACGATAGCGCCGGACTGGATTGAAACTGAGGGCGGCATAAAGTCGCAGCACAACATACTCGAACAGATTGGCATAGACACCAAGACCAAGTTCGGCTTCAGGCTAATCGAGCCGCTGGCGCAACTCTATAAGGACCAGGTGCGGCTTTTGGGCAAGGAGCTAGGCCTGCCAGACGAAGTCTACAGCCGCCAGCCCTTCCCGGGTCCTGGTCTCATGGTGCGGTGCATCGGCGAGGTGCGCGAGGACACGGTCGCGGAGCTCCGCAAGTCAGTGGCAATAGTCGAGAAGCACGTGACTAATGCAGATGCTCAGCAGTATTTTGCCGCCATATTCGAATCCAAGGGCAAGGACGCGATGAATATCGCGGAGCAGGCCAGCCATCTTTTCAATGACAGATGCTCGGCTTACTTGCACGAGGCAAAGGCTACGGGCGTGAAGGGTGATTTGAGGTTCTACGGCCAGCTCGTGGGGCTCAAGCTGGGCAAACGGCACCCTATAAGCGAGCTGAGCAAGAAGCAGCTCGACATCGTGATAAAAAACGAGGTAGTGTGTCGCGTGCTGGTGAAGATTCTTTCGCAGCACACGTCCCGCGGGCAGAAGCTGCCGTACAGCGTGGCTATAAGGGCCATCAGGACGCGGGACTTCATGACTGCCACCGTGAGTGAGATTGAATGGGCGCGGCTTGAGGCAATGGCAAAGGAAATCCTGGCAGCCTGCCCGCACGTCTGGCGCGTGTACTACGACGTTACGCCCAAGCCGCCTGCAACCGTCGAATTCGAATAGGGGTCAATCAAATGGTGAAAATCGCAGCAGTGAAGGTTGGCGGGCAGTACAACCACCTTATTGCGCGCACAATAATGGACTTGGGCGAGGAGAGCGAGCTCGTGCCGCTTTCAATCACCTTGCAGGAGCTCGAGGCGCAAGGATTTGATGGCGTGGTGATGGGCGGCGGGCCCCAGCGTGTTGCCGATGAGCAGGACAAGCTGGGCAATCTCGCGGACATAATCCGGAATGCGAAAATGCCTGTGCTTGCGCTCTGCGTAGCGCACCAGCTCATCGCGCCTGCGTTCGGGGGCAAGGCAGGGCCGGCCGCGCAACCCGAGTTCGGCGCGATCGAGGTTTTCGTTGACGATGAGGACGACCTGCTGAAGGGAATGGGGCCGTCATTCAAGACTGTGCAGAGCCACAACGACGAGATTCTGGTGCTTCCGAAAGGCTTCAGCGTGCTTGCGCACTCTGAGAAGTGCAGGTACCAGGTCATACGGCACGCAAACAGGCCGCTCTTCGGCGCGCAGTTCCATGCCGAGACCATGCAGGGCGAGAAGGACGAGGTAATATTCCAGAATTTCGTGCGCATATGCAAGGAGAGCGGCAAATAAAGCTTAAATAGTGAAAAAGAGAAGAGGACTGGCATGGCGTTCATTCGTCAAAAACCACCCCCACTCAAGTCACAAATCAGTTCCGGGTCCAGCGACCTGGTGGGAACTAACAAGTCACCATCTATTTTGCAATCGAGCATATTTACATCCACTCCGTCATTTGAGCATTGCGCATTGAAGGACGGGCTCGAGTCCATACCTGAGATCAAGGAAATACTGGCGCTAAGCGTCAAGCTAAATTCTGCGCGAACCGACCTCGAGATGTCTTTCAAAACACCCCTTGAAGCATGGAACCTCAATTCCACGCCCAGCTACAAGCTTCTGCACGACTCCACACGCCAGAATCTCGACAGCTGGGATTATGAACTCTCTGCAAAACTGCGCGCATATAAGATCAGCCCGGAAATTCTGGAAGATTTGATACGATATTTCTCCGAGCCAGGCTATGAGAACCTTCCTGCCCTGAACTGCATCCTCGTTGCCTGTAATCAGTCGAACCTCGAAGAGTTCGAACTAAAGACCATGCATGCAATCGACGCTATTTTCAGGCGCAAGCTTGCTTCGCTGGAAAATACACAGAGGGATGCGGCCACGGAAAGGACGGGCGCGATAATTTACAATGGTGGCAATCCATTGCAAGTCAGCGAAGTAATTGATTTTATTTTCTTAACTCACCGGCTTTCAGCGCTTTCCACTTCTGTCTGCAGTGACTCAGAAAAAATCATCTGGGCCTCATTGGCGTTAGTGGATGGACGGCCAGTTTATGATTCTGCGAAAAGCGCCAACAAACCCCAGTTTTTCCTTAATGTTCTGGCGCCTGATGTGGGAACTGCAGGCCAGCAGCCCGCCAATGCAGCAAAACCAGACAGGCAAACCAACTAGTCCGAAGTCAACAGTCCCCTTATGACGTATAAAGCCGAGTTTAAGTATTTCCTTCATTCCGCGGAAAACCCCATTTTCATGCCGGTTTCACGTCTTAAAATGCCAAGCTTTATAAACCCCCAACAGCATAATAGAGCCGGAACTGAGGTGTGAAGGCCGCATTGTGCTGTTTCTAACGGCGAGCAACGGGCTTACATGCGATGTTCGGAGCTGAGTGGATGAAGGAAGAAGGATTTGGAAGACAGGATTTCGGAGAAAAGCCGGTCAAAGTCGGCGATGTGCTGGACGTGACAATTGAGGCAATTGCCCAGAAGGGTGACGGAATTGCGAAGATACAGGGTTTCGTGGTTTTCGTGCCCGGCGTGAGCCAAGGTGAGCAGGTGAAAATCCGCATCACCGATGTTCGCGGAAGGCATGCAATAGGCGAAAGGGCCGAGTAAGCGCATGGAAAAGAATTGCACCTGGACGTGACAATTGACCGATCTTTTGTTTTGTTTTTTATTTCATCTTGATTTGGGGGTGTTTGTATGGGAGTTTCAGAAGAAAAATGCCCGGAATGCGGCTGTGTAAAATTAACTCGCGATTACGAGCTTGGTGAGGTCACCTGCGGCCAGTGCGGTCTCGTCATAAACGAGGGCATGATGGATGCCGGTCCCGAGTGGCGCGCATTCGATGCCCAGCAGGCCAAAGAGCGTGCCCGCGGAGGCGCACCCCTGTCCTACATGAGGCCGAACAAAGGCCTCGTTACTGAGATAGACCAGTATAACCGTGATATTCGCGGCGCCCGCTTGCCGAGCAAGAAGCAGGCGCAGTTCTACAGGATGAGGAAGTGGCATAAGCGAGCCAGCATAGCTTCTTCTACTGAGAGGAACCTTGCAATCGCGCTTTCCGAGCTGAACCGCATTGCAAGCTATCTGGGCCTGCCTGAAAGCATCCGCGAGGCAGCTGCCTTGACTTACAGGAAATGCATCGAGAAAGGCCTTATTCGCGGCCGTTTGATTGAGAGCATTGTTTCAGCAGTTATTTACGCCAAGTGCCGCGAGTACGGCATCCCGCGCACGCTGAATGAGATTGCGCAGATAAGCGGCGTGAAGAAGAAGGAAATAGGTAGGGCGTACAGGAACATAAGTGCCGAGCTCGGCATGAAGATACCGCTCGCAGACCCGTCCTACTACGTGCCCCGCTTCACCGCAGCGCTCGGCCTGAGCGGCAAGGTGCAGGAAAAGGCAATCCAGCTAATGAAGAAGGCCACCAAGAAGCACCTAATCTCAGGCAGGGGCCCGACCGGACTTGCGGCTGCCGCAGTCTACACTGCCAGCGTGCTGTGCGGAGAGCAGAGAACGCAGAAGGAAGTGGCCGATGCCGCGGGCATAACTGAAGTGACTATACGGAACAGGTACAAGGAGCTCAAGCGCGAGCTGAACGTCCGCGTGCCTGTAGCCGCGAATTAGCTTCCGGCATCAGCCGCCGAGCTGCCCTCAGTCAAGTTCTTTGTTTTTAACTTTTCTTTTCCTTTTCATTCCATGCCCTTAACCTCTGCATCAGCTACGGTACCTATTGTTCTCGCAATAGGCGGCAGCGACCCTGACGGCTGCGCGGGCATTGCCGCGGACCTGCGCGCCTTCTACTCGCTCGGAGTGCACGGCTGCTTTGTAATCACAGCCGCAACAGTTCAAAATACAAAAAAGTTCGACAGTGCTTTTGCCATCTCACCCGAAACCATTTCGCGGCAGATTGATTCTGTTTTTTCTGATATGCACGTCGATGCCGTAAAGATTGGCTTGATTGTGGGCGAGGGCAACGTGAAGGCAGTAGCTGATGGCTTGCGCAAGTGGAAGGCACGGAACATTGTGCTCGACCCCGTGATGAGCGCGCAGCCGGGTGGCAGGGGCATAGTGGAAAAGCGCACGGCTGATGCAATTCGCAAATATTTGGTGCCTCTCGCAACCGTTATCACACCGAATGCAGACGAGGCTTTTGCACTCACGGGTGCGCACGAATCTCGAAAAGCCGCCCTCGCACTAAGAAAAATGGGTGCGCGCAACGTGGTGGTGAAGGGCCTTCGGCATGGGAGCAAGATTACTGATTACGCATTTCTTGGCCACAAGCCAGTGCTCTTCACAAAGCCACTTGCCAAAACCAGCACGCACGGAGGCGGCTGCATATTCTCGTCCGCGCTCGCGGCAAACCTCGCGAAAGGCAGAAATGCGGCCGAGGCAGTGGCGTTCGCAGAACTTTTCATCCAGTCTTCAATCGCAAATGCATGGAAGCCGGGCAAGGGCATTGCGGCAGTTGAGCCGCTAGGCAGCGCAGAGCAGAGGAAGGTGCGTGCAGAGCTTGTTGAAGCACTTGCACACTTTGAGTCAGCGCCGGTTGCTTACAAACTCATTCCAGAAATCGGCACCAACATCGTTTATGCACTGTCAAATGCCAAAAGCGCGGCCGAAGTTGCAGGAGTTGTTGGCCGCCTACGTGCCTGCGGCAGTTCAGCACGCTCCGTCGGTGTCGTTGATTTCGGTGCCTCATCGCACGTAGCGCGCATGCTGCTCGAATTTACAAAGAAGTTTAAGCAGGCGCGCGCCGCCATAAACATTGCGAATAATTCTGAGCTCTTGCACGCATGCAAAAAAATCGGCCTGCGCCTCGTGCTGGCCGAACGCGAGCGCGAGCCCGTGAAAATTTCGCGCGAGGAAGGAAAGTCTTTGCAATGGCTTGTGGGTGAAACGCTGAAGCGCGAGCGCGCAATGCCTGATGGCATACTATTCACTGGTGCGGTGGGCAAGGAGCCTTCAATAGTGCTGTTCGGCCGCACACCTGCCGAGGTTGTGCGGAAAGCGATAAAAGTTGCAGATGCAATTGATTGAGTGATGTCTATGCGCAAGCTCGAGAAGTTCAAATCAACAAACCCGAACTCAATGGCCCTTTGGTGGCAGGTCAAGAATCCAATAGTCGTGTGCTTCAATTTCCTCATCATCTTCATCTGCCGCTACATGCCCTCGCTCATGCTCAAGCGCGGCCTCTACCTCCTGACGGGCATGAAGGTCGGCCGCAACGTCGGCGTAGGGCTCGAGGCTACTTTCGACATCTTCTTTCCCGAGCTCATTGAAATTGGCGATGACTGCGTGATAGGCTACCGCGCCACGGTGCTGGCGCACGAATTTCTCGTTGGCGAGTGGCGCAAGGGCAGAACCGTAATAGGAAAGCGCGTGATGCTGGGCGCAAATTCAACTGTCTTGGCCGGCGTTACTGTTGGTGACGGCGCAACCATCTCAGCCATGTCTCTCGTGAACGAGGACGTCCCGGCGGGTGCATTTGTCGGCGGCATCCCTGCGAAAAGGATAAAATAGCGCGAATATAAGCTGCAAGCGTGATGAAAGATTATGAGTACTGAGGGTTCCGGCTTTCAGCCGAAGCCCGATGATTGTGATCTTGAGTTCTGATTTCATCAAAACTGCCCGTCAGCTTGCGCTGACGGTTGAGTTCTGATTCGCTTCGTTCATCCGAACTTCGCGCCAACCTAGTTGGCGCTCTTGAGTTCTGATTTAATCAGAACTGCCCGCCAGCTTGCGCTGACGGTCGAGTTCTGATATGCAAGTTTATTTTTATAACCTCCGGCGTATAACAGGATATGGCACTCCGCCTCGAAGAAATCAAGACGCTCGTTTCGGGCTATACAAAGGAGAACACAACAATAGCCACAATAGGCTCTCATTCGGCGCTCGACATCTGCGACGGCGCCAAGGAGGAAGGGTTCAAGACACTCGTCTTCTGCCAGCAGGGCCGCGAGACGCCCTACCTGCGCTTCAAGCGCATCATCGATGAAATCGTGGTCCTGCCCAAGTTTGCAGATCTTGCGAGCGCAGACATGCAGCGGAAGATGCTCGACGCACACGCAGTTTTCATTCCCAACCGCTCATTCTCAACTTATGTCGGCTATGACACGATTGAGAACCAGTTCAAGGTTCCGATGTTCGGCTCGCGCACGATGCTGCGCTCTGAGGAGCGGAATGAGAGCAAGAACCAGTATTACTTGCTCGATAAGGCCGGCATCCGCTATCCCAAGCGCATAAAATCATCCAAGGACGTCCATTCGCTCTGCATAGTCAAGGTGCAGGAAAAGGAAAGGAAGCTCGAGCGCGCCTTCTTCACATGCGCCACTCCGCGCGAGTTCGAGAAGAAGGCGGATGACCGGATACGGCAGAAGCTCATCACGCGCGCAGACCTGGAGAACGTCATAATAGAGGAATTCGTCGTCGGCGCGTTCTTCAATTTCAACTTCTTCTATTCGCCCCTCAGCCACGAAGTCGAGTTCCTGGGCTGTGACAGGCGCATCCAGACAAACCTGGATGGAATTCTCAATCTGACTGCGGATCAGCAGCTTGAGGCAAATCTCGTGAGCCGGAATATTGAGATAGGCCACATGCTTGCCACCGTGCGCGAGTCCATGCTCGAGAAGGTTTTTGAAATCGGCGACAAGTTCGTAAAGGTCGCGAAGGAAGAGTACCCGCCAGGAATGATCGGGCCATTCGCACTGCAGGGCGCCATCACGCCAGAGCTCGACATCGTAATATTCGACGTTTCGCCCCGCGTGCCCGGCTCTCCGGTGCTCGAATTCAGCCCCTATGGCAAGCATTACTTCGGCCGCTTCACGAGCACGGGCCGGCGCATAGCGATGGAGATTGCGGGCGCGCTGCAGGAGAACCAGCTGGCAGAGGTCATAACGTGATTCCGAAGAAAAAGATTGACGAGACCGTTGCAGGCTATGACAAGCGCAAGCTCGCCATAGCAACGCTCTGCTCGCACTCTGCGCTCCAGATTTTCCACGGCGCAAAGCAGGAGGGCTTCAAGACCATTGGCATAATCACGAAACAGAAACTGGCAATGTATGATGCATTCCCTCTCGCAAAACCCGACGAATTCATTTTCGTGAGCGACTACCACGAGGCTGCCGATGCCCTAGACTCCCTTGCGGACAAGAATGCGATATTCATACCGCACGGCTCGCTCATAGAGTATGTGGGCAAGCAGATCGAGAACCTGCGCGCGCCGATTTTCGGCAACAGGCGCGTGCTCTTCTGGGAAGCCAACAGGCAGAAGATGTTCCAGTGGATGAAAAAGGCGGGCCTGAACGTGCCGGGCTCGACAATCCCTGAAAAAATAAAGGGCCCGCACATTGTGAAATTCCCGGGCGCAAAGGGCGGCCGCGGCTATTTGATAGTCTCGAGCCCAAAGGAGTTCAAGGAGAAGACAAACAATGTGATTAAGGCGGGCCTTGTCACCAAGCAGGACGTCGAGAACGCGCTCATCCAGGAATACCTTACGGGCGTACGCTTCTACCCCCACTACTTCTACTCGCCGCTCACAAAGTACGGCCTGCGCGTGGGCGAGGGCCATGTTGAGATGCTCAGCATTGACAGGCGCATAGAAACGAACGTGGAGGAAATATACCGTTCGCATGCTGCAGGCATTAAGACCGAGCCATCCTTTGCGGTTGCGGGCAACATGCCCGTAATCCTGCGCGAGTCTCTTCTCGTTGATGTGCTTGACATGGGCAAGCGCATTGTCGAGGCGAGCATAGACCTCTTCGGCGGCATTCCCGGCCCCTTCTGCATAGAGACAATATGCGACGAGGACTTCAAGTTCAGCGCGTTCGAGATAAGCGCGCGCATAGTCGCAGGCACCAACCTCTACCCTAATGGTTCGCCCTACACACCCTACTTATTCAAGGAAGAAATGAGCACGGGCAGGCGCATCGCGCGCGAGATCAAGACCGCGATGCTGATGGGCAAGCTCGATAAGGTGGTTTACTGAAAACAAAGCTATTTATTGCACCTAAGCCCTAATTTAACTATGCCCGGGAAAGAATCGGGACTACCCACGGAGTCAGACTGGACGCGCCTAAAATCCGTAAGGCCCGAGCTAAGCTCTGAGCACATGGATGCCCTGGCAGAACTCTCCGCAGCCTATCTGCGGCCAGAAGCTGCCGAATTGACGCTCGACAGCCCAATCACGACCTTGGAGTCTTTATATCTGCTCATCAAGCAGCAGCCGAAAAAAATAAGCAAAAAAGATTCGAAGAGGGTGGAGAAGCTCGTCAAGGCCGTGATTCAGACTCAAATACTGCAAAAAACGCGGCAACAGGCAGGCCATGAGCCTGAATCCGTACGCATAAATTTCGGCAGCAATATGGGCGCGGGCAAGCGTAACGATGGTGCAATAATCGCATCAACGGGCGACATCAACCATGCAATCACGGGGAATGAAATTACGAAATCGGAATACTTAGAAAAAGCCGAAACCTACAAATTAGAAGGCATTTCTGAGCTTAAAGCAGGTTCGTCAGCTTCAGCCGTTTTGCCCATATTCGTAAAAGCCGAGGAATTCTACGAAAAAGCCGGGGCGCTCGAAAAGGCCATTGCCATGTATGTTCGTCTTGGTACCCATGCCAAAGTTCAGGCCAATGCCGACCAGGAACTGGACTACTGTGATAGATTGGCTGGTTGCTATGCTAAACTTGGAGATTATTTGCGTGCCGCAGAAGCCTATGAGCCTGTACTGCTGAGGCTCAATGACGGTGAACACAAGAAGCAGTTCTATGTTAAAATCGCCGAAAACTATGAGAAAGCCCAGGTTCTTGAGCGTGCCACCAGGTATTATATGTTGGCGGCCGACCTGACGGGCGAGTTATCTCCTGATAATGCTCTGCTACTAAAAGCTGCCGACTGCCATGAGAAACTCGGCGCTCATGAAGAAAAATCTGGAAACCGCGATGGTGCCTCAAAGCATTATCTGGATGCAGCATTCTTGGCACAGCGACAGAACAATGCAGATGCTCAAGAACATTACATCATGATGGCCGCAGAGGTACATGCGAAAAATAACGATTTCGAGTCGGCAGGCAACGTCTGCTTTGCTGAGGCGAATTTTTCATCCTCCTCATCTCAAATACAAAGACTTCACGCTCTAGCCTCAAGTTACTATGAAAAACTCGAACAGCCATCTGCGGAAATCTGTTGGCGCTGTGCCATCTCAAAACAACACGAGAGCGTAAAGGAGAAATATTATCGGGCGTGTCTGAATTTGCTCAACATTTCAAGTGTTCTGGACCAATTCACCCCTGCTCAAAGAAAAGACCTGCGCGATACACTTCTGCAACCACGGGGTTTTAAGAGCCTAACCATGATTGCAGAACTTGAAAAACAGAGACCGGGTGCATTCAAGACACTTTATGATGTGCAGGGAATACGCCATCTGGGGCGCTATGGCCTCTCAACCATTATTTCACAATACGACCGGCTCGGTATCCCGGATCCTGCGGGAAAACCGGTCATGTTAGTGCTTTTTCCATGGGGTGACTGGAATGGGTCTTTTTATCATAGTGGACGGCACATACATGAAATGGAAAAATATTTTGATGTAAGAATAGTGGAGGCAAAGACCCGCTATGAGGCTGCTAGGCGTTTGATCAATATCTCGAATACCTGCGGTAAGATATCTACTCTGCTGTTGGGCGGGCATGGAACGCAGATGTCCGTGCGCCTTGATAATGCGCATTCCGACAGTGCTGGAAAAATCATTGCGGACCAGCTAGTAAGTGGGGGAGATCTTTCCAGATATTTCATTGCCCATCCCTCCGTAATCTTCGTTTCCTGCTCGGCGGGTGCAGAAGGCGGAATTATGTATAAAACCTCGTTCAAGTACAAAAACGCGACATTTTATGCATCTGCGGTACCTTCAACAATCGATGAAATGAACTTTGTGGGCCTGGTGGACGCGACCCCGCTTTTTGATATCGCCTGGCGGCAAGCGGCCGCGGGAAGGGAACTGGGCTTGCATGCCCATCCGGGCACCTAGCAAAAGTCGCATATTTCTGACTGACGCCTAATGGTTTGACTTGGTGTTGATCTTGCGCGCGAGATAAAGACCGCGATGCTGATGGGCAAGCTCGATAAGGTGGTTTATTGAGCGTCCTGAATGGGCGGCCTATCTGAAATGCGTTTTTCATCGAGCGCTAAGTCATGGGGCCGCAGCTTCTTGCTGACCTCTTTAAGCGACAATATTCCAAAGTTCCGGATCTTTAACAAGTCAGAACTGGGGATCCTGAGCAATTCGCCCACAGTCCTGACACCAATTTTCTTTAAGCAGTTATACGGGCGCGCAGAAAGCTTGAGCTCCTCGATTGGCGCATTCTCAATGCGCAACCGGTCTTCCCATGAACGCAACTGTACCGGCGCTAATCTTCGTACTATCTCGACAAGACAGCCCCGCGCATAGTCGTCCAAGAGCGGGTCATCAATCATCCTGCGCAAATTCGGGTGCACGCGCCTTTCTGACCCATTATATTTTTTCATCGCACAGTCGGTCATACAATCACCCTTCCAGCTACTTTGCAGATTTTTAAGAATAAGTGATTACGTGGAGAAAATTATTAAACTCAAAAATCGGTTATTTTTGACTGGCCTTTTGTCTTTACTGCCCTTTTCACCGCCCCCTCAATCTTTCCGGCCCGGTCTTCATCGACTGCCTTTATTTTTGCCTTCTCATTCCATCCCGCCACGATTTTCCTCATCCTCTTCTCCTTCTTCTTCGCAATCCAGTACGCAACCTCGTCCTTCGTCCCCTTTGTAATCAAAAACACCACTTCGCCTGCCTTCGCCCTTCCCGCCCGCCCCCTTCGCTGGATGCTTCTTATCTCGCTCGCAACAGGCTCGTAGAAAATCACGCAGTCGACAGTCGGTATGTCAAGCCCCTCCTCGCCTATCGAAGAGGCCACTAGCACGTTGAACTCGCCCTTCCTGAATGCCTCAATGGTCTGCTGCTGCGACTTCTGCGTAATGCCCTCTTTCTTGCCAAGGAACAGCCGCGCGTTCACGCCCGCACCCTTCAGCACCTCCACAATCTTCTTGACCTGATCGCGGTACTGTACGAACACAATGTATGTCTTGCCTTTTTCTGCAACCAGCCCGCGCAGGAGATTCAGCTTAGGATGCTCCTCATTCACGCCCGCACCCTTGGCCAGCATTTCTTGAATGCTTTCATCCTCCAAGATGCCCTGCACGGCCTTGCTCTTCTCACGCCTGCCTTCCATTCTCTTGAAGAACTCCCTGAAGGTCGAGATGCCCTGCGTCTCAAGCAGCTCATGGGCATGAAGCAAGTTCATCAAAGTAGCATGCAAAGAGAGCGCGCGGAATTTGCGCCACGAATCTTTCTCGCGCAGTATGCGGCCCTGCACTTGCATGAGCACTCCCTTGCCCACCCTCTTTGCATTCGGGAACAGGTAGCCTAGCTTGCGCATGGTCTTCATGCGCTTCTCGATAAGCGCCTCAAGCGGCACGAGCAGATCTTTGTATGCCTTCGGCAGCTCGACCTCAATCCATCTTGCATCCAGCTGCTTCACATATGGCGCAACATCCTCATCAGCCTCATTCCGCATCTCAACATTCTCAATTTCCAAAGTAGCCATAATTTCCTCAATCTTCTTTTTGTCCGCACCCGGCGAGGCCGTCAGCCCAAGGGCCTTTACGCCATGCTTTTTGCATTCCTCAGCCACAAACGTGTAGGCATACTTGCCCACAGTCCTGTGCGCCTCGTCAAATATGCACAGCCCATAGCCTTCCAGCGAGCCAGTGCCTTTCTTCAGGTCATTCTCAACAGTCTGTGGTGTGGCAACTATGATGATGGCTTTTTTCCATTCCTCGCCCCTCTTGCCTGCCGCAGTCTCGCCCGTAAGCAGCACGATATTCTCGGCAGGCATCTGCAGGCTCTCGCGCATCTTGCGCGCATGCTGCTCTGCCAGCGGCTTGGTGGGCGAGAGAAACAGTATTTTCCTGCCCTTTGCCAGCACCTCGTCAATCACGAGCAGCGCCAGGATTGTCTTGCCGAGCCCCGTGGGCAGGACCACGAGCGAGCTGCCCTTCTCGAGCACGCTCCTCGCAATGTCCTGCTGGTATTTGCGCGGCTCGATGGCTCCCACTCTAATAAACGTCATTTCAGGCACTTCCGCAACAGAACGGCCGTGTCATCTATAAATATCTTCCAGGCATCATAGGCACAGTTTGGTGTTCCCATGACTGAAATTCCCCCCTCATCCGTCGAGCGCCTCATAAGGAAAGCAAGCGCGGGCAGGGTGAGCGCCGAGGCGGCAATCTCTCTCACGCGCATTCTCGAGGACCTTGCCGCCAGCATCTCTATAAAAGCCATCAGGCTGGCCAAGCATGCAGGAAGGAAGACAGTCACTGCGGACGACATCAAGCTCGCGAAGTAGGTGCACAAAAGTCTGCACAATTCTAAAAAGAATAAAAATACTCACTAACTATTCCATATCATGCTTCCCGAGATTTCCGAGCTTGGCAAGAGGCGCCGACGCCTGGGTGTGACGCAGACGCAGCTCGCAAAGCTGGCCGGCGTCAGCCAGTCTTTGATTGCGAAAATAGAGCGGGGCAGGGTCGACCCCTCTTTCTCGAACGTGAAGCGGCTCTCGGACGCACTCGAGGTGCTTGAGCGGCGCGAAAGCGTCTCTGCGAAGGATATCATGACGGGTTCAATCATCTCAGTCAGAAAATCCGAGCTCGTGTCTGGTGCCATAAAATTGATACAGTCCAATGGCATTTCGCAGCTGCCGGTGATGGACGGCGAGCACCTCATCGGCAGTTTTTCAGAAGGCACCATAACCGAACTCCTTGCCTCGGGCACGGACTCATCAAAGCTCTCAAAAATGACTGTCGTGCAGGTAATGGACGAGCCATTTCCAACCGTGCGCGAAGACACGCCCATAAGTGCCATAAGCCCCCTGCTCCAGCACAATTCTGCAGTGGTTGTGGTGCGCGGAGGCAAGGGCCGGGGCATAATTACAAAGGCCGATTTGCTGAAGGCAGTAAGGAAATAGTTGTGCATTCAGGAAGCAGATGCCCTCACTACGAAAAATATCCTTTGGGCCACCGTGATTATTGCGAGCAGCGCAACCAGTACAAGTGCATAAGTAATGTAGATCGGACCGTACATCACACTTGCAACCATGCCTGCAAAAATCAGCACGAGCCTTTCCGCCCTTTCAAGAATTCCCGGCATTCTCTTAACCTCTTCTTCCACCAGCGCCTTCCTGTGGTCTGCATAGGCGCGTGTGTAGCTGGTCATCATGGTGCCGAAGAAGAGCACGAGCGCAATCCAGGCATAGCCTGGCAGAAGCCAGTCCTGCACGCCGTAGAAAAGCAGGCCGAAGAGCAGCAGCGCCTCGACCAGCCTGTCCGCGATTCCGTCCAAATATGCGCCCAAATTTGTCACACGGCCTGTCACGCGCGCAACGCCTCCGTCAATCGCATCCATAATTGCAGACAATGCAAAAAGTGCAATAGCACCCAGTATCTCGCGCTGCACGAGCATTGCAAACCCAAAAATTGCGGGCACGACAGAAATGACGGTCCACGCATTCGGCGAGAGCGGTATGTGCGAGAAGGCGATGCCTATCTTTATGCTAATGGACTCGGCGAATTCAGCGAATGATGATTTTAGCATCACAGCAACCTCTCGAAATCTCCAGCATTCTCCGCATTAATCTCAGTCCCTCAAAATCTCCATCATCTTCTTATGAATTTCCGCATTGCCTGCCGCCACAATTGTAAAATACTCACCAACTTCGCGCAGCCCGAAGTCAAGCGGCTTTCCTTCGTGGTCTGTTACTGTGCAGCCCGCTTCGCGCATCAGCGCGGGCCCGCACGCATGCACCACTGACAAACTCTTGTTCACGTTTAAATAGCCTTCAAGCGCGCCGCACGCCACATAGGCCATTTCAAGCAGCGCAGGGCCGAACCTGCGAATGTCCTTTGGATATGCAAGTGCCTTTGCGCGTGTCGAGTCCGAAATCTGCCGCGAGTTGTCATTATAGAAATCAATCGCAATTATTGCCTTTGGCATTTCTTTCAGCATGCTAGGTCCAATCGGCTTGCCATTTCTCCACACACCATTGTCTTTCTCAGCATAAAATTCATCGCCAGTCACGAGGTCGAAAATGAAAGCTTCCTCAACATCCGCCAATCGCGCACCGGCCGCCCCGCCTTCGCGCGTCCCCGCTCCTCTTCCTGCCTTCAGCGCCGCACGTGCGATGCCAAGCGCATAGCACGGAATTCCGTGCTTGTAATTCTCGGATGCGTCAAGCGGATCAATGATGAATAATTCCTGCACATTCCCTCCAAATTCGCAGTAGCCCGCCTCCTCGCTCAGCACTGCGCATTTGCGTTTCTTCAGCTCCTCAAACACAACATTCTCAATGTCGCGGTCAGCCTTCATGGTTTCCTGGCCGAGTTCGTTCCTTCCAATTTCCTGCGTGCTGCTCTTCGCTAGCGCGGTGCGCGCCTTTTTCGCAATGCGCCGGTAAATCGGAAGCAAAGAAGCCATCTATTTTTCCCTCTTCCCGCTTATGAATTCCTCGACCATCTGCCTTGCAACGCTGTCAGGATACTGCACGGCCGGGTGCTTCATGAAGTAGGCGCTGGGCGAGTAGAGTACCCCGCCGACCTCCCTGTCAAGCGCCAGCTTCACGCACCTTATGGCATCCACCATGATGCCCGCCGAGTTCGGCGAGTCCTCGACATCGAGCTTCAGGTCGATGAGCAGCGGCACATCGCCGAAATTCCTGCCTTCCATGCGGATGAAGCACAGTTTCTTGTCGTGCAGCCAGGGCACGTAGTCGCTCGGCCCTATATGAATGTTCTCATCAGGCAGCCTCTTGTTCATCTGCGACTGCACCGACTCTGTCTTGCTAATTTTTTTGCTCTTGAGCCTCGTGCGGTCAAGCATGTTCCTAAAGTCCGTATTCCCGCCGACGTTCAGCTGGTATGTGCGCTCCAGCTTCACGCCGCGGTCCATGAAAAGGCGCGTCAGGATGCGGTGCAAAATGGTCGCGCCAACCTGGGACTTCACATCATCGCCGATTATGGGTAGCTTCTCAGCCTCAAACCGCTTCGCCCATTTCCCGTCCTCCGCGGAGGCAACGAAAGACGGAATTGCGTTTATGAAGCCGCATCCTGCTGCCAGCACTTCATTAGCGTAAAACCGCGTGGCCTGGTCGCTGCCCACTGGCAGATAGCTCACCACAACTTCAGCCCCGCTCTTCTTTAGCACTTCCTTCACATTGCAGATTCTCTGCCGCGTGTCCACTGCAAAACTGTCGCGCATTGTCTCGCCCACTCCGTCGAGCACAGGTCCCTTCTGTACGTCCACACCTAGTTCGGATACATCTGAGAACTTGATAGTGCAGTTGGGGTCTGCGAAAATGGCTTTGCCCACGTCCTTGCCCACCTTCCTCTTGTCAACGTCAAATGCAGCCACAACCTCTATGTCTGCTAGCCGATAGCCGCCCACAACATTGTGCATCAGCCCCGGCGTGGGCGGCGAGTTGCCGTCCACCTTCCTATAATATTGCAGACCCTGCACGAGGGAGCTGGCGCAGTTGCCCACGCCCACGATTGCCAATTTTATTTTGCCCATAGTAAGACCAACCTTTTAATAACATTAAAGTATTTAAATTTTTCTAAAACATTGATTAGCATGGCAGACTCCTCGGCAATGCGCGGGCTGCGGGCCCGGACCGCTGCGCACGCAGGCGCAGGCGACAGCTCTGCGATGCGGCGCCTTCGCGCTGCGCTGACAACTGGCAACCTCTGGCTGCACATTCTTTCGCTGCTCAGGCGCAAGCGGCTCTATGCGTATGCCTTGCAGAACGAAATGCAGCGGCATGCGGGCTTCTCGCAGGGCCTCATAATGAACTACCTCATACTGTACAAGCTCGAGAACGAGGGGCTGATAGCAAGCGAGTTCGAGGGCAGGCGCAAGTACTACTCCATAACGCCGAAGGGTAAGGCCGAGCTGGCCAAGGCAAAGAAATATTTGCGCGGATTGTCGGCAAAGCTCTGACTGTGACAAGCTACGGCGTGCCAAAGCCGACAATTATGAACTGGATCGCAACCGCTACTACGACCAGGCCCAGCACGCGCAGTATCACGCGCATCCCGTCCTCGCCCACAACCCGCTTGATTCTGGTGGCACTCAGCATGAATGTGAGTGCAAGTAGGACTACTATGGCGATGGCCGCAAGCGTGGTGTAGATGCCCACCTGGCTCGCAAGCAGGATGGACATTGAAATCGTGCCAGGCCCTGCCATGAGCGGGCTTGCAAGCAGGACAGTTGCATTGCCTGACCCGTTCTTTCCTGCGCTCGGCCTGCCCGTACAAGTCTGAATTCCAAAAATCAGGAGTATTATGCCGCCTGCAATCCTGAAGCTGCTTATGCGCACGCCCATGAACTCGAGGAAAGGGCCGCCCACGAGCGCAGCGAAGCTGGCTATGAGTGCGGCCAGGATTGAAGCGCGCACGGCTAGGTTCTTCTTCCGTTCATCGGTCAAGCCCTCTGAAAGAGAGAGAAAATAGGCGGTTATGTTGAGCGGGTTTAATACTGAGAAAAGCGCAGCTAATGAAAATACTAGGCTTTCCAACATATCCACACCCTTTCAAACCCGTCGCCTCTTTCTGTCCTCAGCCATTTCTATATGCTTAATCCAGTCCTTATGAACTCCACCGCAATTGCGGCAAGCAGCAGCCCGCTTATCCTTGACAGCACCTCATTGCCTGACTTTCCTATGACTTTGTAAACCATGTCGGCAGCCCGCAGTATGAGCCATGTGCCGAGCGTCGAAAGCAGTATTGCCAGCAGCACATTGTCCGTCCCATATTTCGTGGCCAGAATTATCGCAGTTGTCATCGCGCCCGGCCCTGTTATGAGCGGCACGGCAATTAGCACAACAGCCACATCCATCTTCTGCTCGCCGCCCTGCACCCTGTCAAGCCCCATCACTATTGAAATGGCCATCAGTAGTAGGAGCACGCCACCTGCTATTGTGAAGCTTTGCATAGTCACTCCGATAATCGAGAGGAAAGTCGGCCCTACGAGCGTGAAGGTCAGCAGCGTGATGCCCGCCACCAGTGCGGCCCGGTTCGCGGCAAACGCCTTAGCCCTGTTTGGTATGTTGCGTGTGAGCGCGAGGAAGACAGGCAGCGAAGAGAACGGGTCCATTATGATGAACAGCGCGATTGCTGCCTTCAGTATGTGAGTCGCATCCATCTTTCCACCCGGCCGCCTTTCTTCAATTGCCTAAAGATCTAGCTCCATCCCGTCCTGCGCTATTTTCGTATTCGCAAATACCTGCCGCGCCTCTTTCAGCAGCGCATCCGTCTTTTCATACCTGTTGCTTATATGCGTTACTATAAGGAGTTTGGCCTTTGCCTTCTTTGCAACTTTGGCCGCATCGCCCGCAGTCGCATGCTCTCGCTCGTCCGCCTCCGCCCTCCTCTCCTCGCCGAACGTGCCGTCATGTATCAGTACATCAGCTTCATGGGCCGCCTTCACAACAGCCTCGCACATGTGCGTATCCCCTGTGTAAACAATCTTCTTGCCCTTCTTGGGCGTGCTCACGTCCGCAACCTTCACCTTCTTGCCGCCCACGCTGAGCTCGCCCTTCTTCTCGAGCTCCCTGAACATCACGCCCTTTATTCCAAGCGCATCGCACTTGGCCTTGTCATAGTTCTTGCCCGCATCCTCTTCGAAAACATAGCCGAGCGCGTTCCTGCCATGCTCAACTGCAAATGCATGCACTGAGAAGCCCTCGCTCCCGCGCGACTCGCCCTTGCCGCGATAAACTGCTGCACCAAATTCCCCCTCGCCCGCACCTGCCCGCCCGCTTCCGCCCGCCTCCACTTCCTTCACTTTCACAAATTCATAGCTGCAGCCCAAGCCATCAACCACGCGCGCAATGCCCCGCGGCCCGACTATCAGCAGCTCCTCATCACTCTTCCTTCCAATCATTTTGAGCGTGTGGCACAGGCCCGCAATGCCGAGGTAGTGGTCTGCGTGCAGGTGCGAAATGAAAATCGCGCGCACGCGGGCATAGCTCAACCCGTACTTCATCATCTGCCTCTGCGTGCCCTCGCCGCAGTCGAACAGGTAGACTTCGCCCGCATAGCGCAGGCCGACTGAGCACAGGTTCCTCGCAACGCTAGGCACGCTTGCACTTGTGCCCAGCATAACCACTCGGATCATAGTTAGATTATAAAAAACAATCCTTAAAAACAGAGCATGGCAGAACCCGCCGGGGAAAGCCTGGAAACCGATGCGATAAGCGATAAACGGCTCGCCCTTGCCGCACTCGCCCTCTCGCTACTCGGCCTCCTAGTTCTCTTCCTCTACGCGCAAAGCCTTCAGCCCAGGCAAACAAGCATAGGTGCGCTGGCAGGCGAGCGCGAAGGCTCTTTTGTGGAGGTTATCGGCACAGTCTCAAGCGCCTCTTCGCGCGGAGGCAGCGTGTTCATCCGGCTCTGTGATTTCAGCGACTGCATCGCAGTCTTCGTGCCCGGCCAGCAGGCCGATGACTTCCGCATCAATCCCTACCTTCTCAAGCCCGGCGACAAGCTGGTTGTGCGCGGCGTGCTCAAGGAGTACAAGGGCGAGCCCGAGCTCGTGCCCCTTGGCGCAGACGGACTTGAGTTGGTGTGATGTTTGCACTTCTTTTTGCAGTCCTCGTGGGAATCCTTCTAGGTTTTATTGCAGGCCTTGTGCCCGGCCTTCATCCAAATACTTTTGCAACAGTGCTTTCAGGCCTTGGCTTCGACCCCCTGCTGGTGCAATTCTGCATAATTGCGCTCGCCGCAGCAGCCACAGTATTTGAGTCCCTGCGCGCCATCTTCCTGTTCATACCTGATTCCAACACCGTGCTCACCATCCTGCCCGGCCACCGCATGCTTATGGAAGGAAAGGGCATGCGCGCAGTCGCAGTCTGCTCGCTCGCATTCATTGCCTCAACCGCCCTCGCATTCCTTCTCCTGCCCGTCTCGCTCGCGCTCTTTCCCGCTCTCTATGCAGTAATCGCGCCAATCACCCCCCAGATACTGCTCGCCCTGAGCATTGCACTGCTCGCAACCGAAAGGAAGCCCGGCAAGATTGCCGCTGCAACACTCTGCTTCCTGCTCGCAGGCTTCCTTGGCATCCTGCTCTTCACTCAGCCCATTGTGCCCGACCCGCTCTTCCCTGCATTTGCAGGCCTTTTCGCAATAAGTGGTCTCGTAATGGGCATGTCGCAACAGAAGCCCCTCCCGCCCCAGCGCGCTGCCGGCAGCGCACCCCTTTCGCTCCTGCCCGTAATCGCAATCGGCACGCTTCTTGCAGCACTCGCCGACCTTTTGCCCGGCCTCTCCTCGCCGGCCCAAATCGCAGTCTTCGCCTCCATCTTCACGTACATGAACTCCGAGCGCTTCCTTGCGCTCACCTCATCTATAGCCAGCTCGCACCTCATCTTCGCACTTGCAGCGCTCCTGACAACGGGCAAGGCGCGCATGGGCGCTGTTGCAATAGTTGGCGAGGCCGCAAGCAGCATCTCGCCCGAATGGATTTTTGCACTCGCAGGTGCAGCCCTGCTCGCTACAGGTATTGCAGCCTATTTACTAATGCCTCTCGCCCGTTTTGCAGTGCCCTTTCTTTCTTCAGTCAAGCAAAATGAGTTGAACGCACTCGTGCTGGCTTACCTTCTCAGCCTAATCTTCCTCATAGGCGGCGGGCCGGCAGGCCTTCTCATAGCCATGGTTGCCGCATTCATCGGCGCGCTCCCGCCCATTCTGGGCGTAAGGCGCACGCACGTGATGGGTTTCATTTTGCTGCCGTCAATAGCGCGCCTCTTTATCTAGGCTTTACAGCCTTCTCCAGCGTCGCAGTAAGTTTATATATCCCGCGAAAGATACTAGCGCGATAGCATGGTGGGCGTGGACATTACCAATAAGATTTACGCTTACATCACGCTCGCAGCAGGGCTATTAATCTTCTTCTTCGGCCTCGGCCTTCCGGGCGACCTGAAGCTGGTGGGCCTCGCAATCTCATCATTCTTCATCATGCTCACATTCGCACTCTACAAGTATGGCTACCTCATAATACCCCTGCTCACACAGTTCACGCGCGTAGTCGAGGTGCACGATTCAGGCTACGAGCTACCTCCCGGCCAGGAAGCCATACTCAAGAAAGTGGGCGACCTGTACTATGCCTCAATGTTTCTTGTGGTCAAGATATACGAGTCTGCGAGCGAGAAAAGCGCGGACGAGAATGCGATTTATACCCAGTATTTCGAGCGCGCCATCTCCTCCGTGAAGCACGTGACAAAATTCTGCACAATGGTTTATGTGAAGGATTTGGGCAAGTACCGCGAGCGCATCGAGACAAAGCGCGCCGAGGCGCAGCTCAAGCTCTCGCGCGAGCGGGACAAGCCCGACCCGGACGTGCTCAGAATTGACCGCTATGAGCGCGAGGTTGCAATGTATGACGGGCAGTTCTCCCGCATCGCAAGCGGCGTCAAGCCGATGGGCGTGGTTTCCTACGTCATGACCACTGCTTCCGGAGTTACCAAGGAATCCGCAATTGCCGCAGCCAGGAACCAGGCCAATGAGCTCAAGGCCACAGTTTCGAATGCAATGAATACCGAAGTCATGCTGCTTACGGGCGAGGACATGAAGCTCTGCTATGACTGGGAGCACGCCCTGCCCCCGAGCACGGCCGAGCTGGAGCAGTCGCTCGAGTAAGCGGAAGCGAGAGGTCAAGGCAAAAACACAGGATTGAGTGAGCGCATGGGCAGGCTGAAGATCACCGACCTATATAACCGGGACGTGGCAAGGCGCAACATTTTCACAAGGCCACCCGAGCCTCCGGAAGAGTTCCTCATGGCCGACCCGGCAGATTCTGTCTATATCGGCCCGACCTCCATATTCCACGTGCCTTTCAGCTGGACCTTTGCAAGGCTGACCAACCCGCACATTGCTGTCGTCGGGATTACGGGATCTGGCAAAAGTTACTTCGTCAAGACCTTTCTCACGCGCGCCTCGCTGGTGTGGAATACGAATGCCATCATCATAGACTGGGCGGGGGAATACAAGGACTGGGTGAAGCAGACGGGCGGCAAGGTCGTGCAGCTCGGCAAGGGCTCGTACATCAACCTGCTCGACACTGCGGGCATGCATCCTATAGATCGCACAAAGCAGATCATACGCACGCTCGAAATACTCACAGACCTAGGCCAATACCCTGAGCAGCGCAGGCTCACCGAGCAGGCAATCGAGCAGTCCTACCTGGGCGCGGGCTTCAGGCTGTCCGAGCGCGTGCAGAAGGACGCGCTGGGCAACCCGCTCAGGCCGCCGACGCTGCGCGACGTGCTCCGCATACTGCAGGACAAGCTCGATGCAGGTGCCTACGAATTCCCCGCCGAACTCGAGAATGCGATTTACCGCATAAAGAACTTTACGCGCGAGGGCGAGGACTTCTTCGCCGAGCAGAGCACGCTCGACCTGGAGGAGTTCACAAGGTCCGGCCTGGTGGACATCGACCTCTCGGGCCTGCCCGACGAGGTGTTCCGCTCGCTTGCCGGCCTCTCAATTTTGCAATTCATAAAAGAAAAAATGAGGGCAGAGGGCTGGAGCCCGCGGCAGGGCCTCAAGCTCTTCGTGGTCCTGGACGAAGCATGGAAGATTGCGAAGGATGACAACAGCGATGCCGTCACTATAGTGCGCGAGGGCAGGAAGTACCAGTTCGGCCTGATTGTGGCATCGCAGAACCCGACAGACGTGAGCGAGGCCATCTTCTCGAACGTGGGCACCACATTCATCTTCCGCATAAAGTTCGAGCGCTACCTGGACTACCTGCAGTCCTCGCTGAACTTCAGCAACTACCTGCGCGAGGAGATAGCGAAGTTCGGCGTGGGCCAGGCTGCGGTCAACATGGCCTTCCAGACCGCCTCCCGTTTTTCCGATAACTTCATAATAGAGAAGGTAGAAGGTGAAGAACCGCTAATGGAATACTTCCTCGATGTCGAGGACGTGCTGAGCGAAGAGCAGCGGAGGGATGTCGACGTGGCAAAAACATATTCATTCGAGAAGAACGAGCTCAAGCGCAGGCTGCGCGTATTCGGCCTCGACGACACTCACGTAGAGGAAATAACCTCTCTCTTCGACAAGAAGAACAGGCACATTGACGTGGTGTCATTCACGATACTGCTCGAGCGCTACGGCCTTGCGCGCTCCAACATCACGGCGTTCCTGAAGGACATCGGCATCGACGACCCGACAATCATCAGCGTGTTCTCGCGCGCGGACTTCAAGAAGCTCGGCATGGAGGATAAAGATATTACGGACGTAGTGTTATCGGAGTAGCTGCAATCTGAGCAAGTGCAATCAGTGGATAGTGATTGAATGGTGAAACAAGTGAAGGGTGCATCGGCTGAAAAAACAACACGGGCCGGGAAATCTGAAAAAATCCCGCGCGCGCAAGAACCCAAACCAGCTGTTGAGGGCGCTGGCAAGCGCATCTGCATAATCTGCCAGCAGGAAAAGGACGGCTATGCGGTGCGCAATGACATTTTCATCGCCGCCATACGCGGCATCAAGCAGACACTCGGCATAGCGACCAACAATGTTCTGGTCGTGTGCAACGACTGCGCGAGCGAGCACAGGAAGCGGCGCTCGGGCTTTGAGAAGACCCTGCTGCAGTACGGCGTGTTTGGAGCCATCATCGGCATCCTGCTGCTCGCAATCTCGCTCAGCCTTTCGGGCCTTCTTATGGCCGCATTCATGGTCCTTTTTATGCTCGCACTTGCAGTAATCCATTATCATCCTGCGAGCGAGGCTCAAGATAAAGGCGTCAATGCGAAGTGAGGGATATCTTGGCTGATGCAAAAAAAGACGAGATAAAGGAACCGACTGTCGACGGCTTCAGCGTCTCGGGACGGCGGAAGAAGGACGTGAGCGACATAGTTTCTCTGCTCTCCCCGCTGCGCTTCCTGCAGATGACGCCCATGGGCGACACACTAGAGCTTATACACGTGGAAAGCCGCGACATATCCAAGAACCCCTACCTATTCTCGCTCGTGCACCTTAAGCCGGACGGAATCGAAATACTTTACACAATCTCGCCCGGAATGAGCCCGAGCAAGCGCCGCGTCTCAATTCTTCGCTATTTTATCAACCTGGTCTCCCTGCTCGAAAACACCTATGAGACCGACCATGTAGTTCTGCTGCAAATCATCGAGTCCTCGCTCAAGGACCTTACTGAGTATGTCTCGGCAACCTATGACGACCTTTACGCAGCCTATGATTCCCTCAAGACCGAACATGAGCAGATGAGGAAGAAGCTGGCAGGCCTCCAGTCCTCAAACGACGTGATGGGCATCGAGAATATGGAGCTCAAGAGCACCAACGATTCGCTCGTGCTGAAAGTCCGCGAACTCGAGGCGTTTTCTGATGAGGTGCTGATGCTGAAGATACAGGAATGGCTCACCGACCACAACAATGAGATAAACGTCGGTGAATTTGCCCGGGTCCACAAGGTCGGCGAACAGCGCGTGGAAGCGGTGCTCAACAAGATGATCCAGAACGGTATGCTAAAAGCAAGGGAATGAGGCGCATCAGATGGCCGAAAGAACAAGTGGCGCTCCCGCCCCTGGCAAGGATTCGAAGGGCATACTCAACCTCAGGATTTCCAAGCGCTCCTACATATTCAACATAAAACATCCGTTCGATTATGTGCGCCAGTTCAAGGTAGAAAAGCGCTCAGAGGGCATCGAGCAGCTGAAGCGCTTTGCCTCGACGAGCTTTAAGGGCCTGATGAAATCAAGCCCCCGCGTGCCGACAATGCGGGCGATTCCCACGTCCCGCATCTTCAGTAAAATCATACTCATCGTCCTCGCACTCCTGCTGATTTTCGTAGTGGGCATCGGTGCGTACTTCATGTTCCTGTTAAGCTCCATGCCGTCCCTCTTCGCCCCAGCCGAAGCCGGCGGCTCATCGCTGATGCTTTCTTCAGATTACTCCGACCTTGTTTCATATGGGCCTAGCGGAGATGCCGTGGGCCTCGCATCAGTGCGCCTCGATTCCGACAATATCACTGACGTAAACGTGTCCCTTCTGCTGTATTCGCAGCCCGTAGTGCGGCGCGTTGTGCTTGTCGACCTCGGCGGCGTGCAGGACGAATTCACAGCTGCCTTTGCTTCCAACCTGTCCGCGCTCCTTGGGGCTGACGGCGGGGAGCTTGAAACATTGCAAATAGACCAGCTCAACCGCCTTCCTCCATCCGAGGCGGTCTACATAATTCTCTCAGAGTATGTCCCTGCCTCCCTATTGGGCAAAGGCGCCGAGCCCGGGCGCGACCTGCTGGAGCTTACAAAGAAAGGCGGAGTCCTGATTTTCGCAGGCTATCAATTCACTGACGCACTTTCAAAGACTGGCGTCAATCCGACCATAATCAAAATCTCGCCAGACTACCTGCGCAACACGTACGGTCTTTCCTTTGGCGGGGGCTCGGAAATTCCCATCAGCACGAGCCTCGGGCTCACTCTGAACACCCCGCTCTACAGTGCGGGCGGTGGCAGCGGCTCATTCAACATTTACGGTTCCGTGCTGGTGGCCTCTTTTGAGTCCTGGAACAGCACCGGAAAGCTGGTGCTGATACCGCAGACGCTCAAAAATGGCTGGAACAATTCCGCAGCCGATGCCGCACAGTCATTCTTCAAAATAATGCGGGGCGTTGACTGGAACGAGCCCATCGCAAGGGGCAGCGCATACCTGGGCCAGCCTGAGCCATATGCGCGCTTCTCCCTGGTCACAATACATTCTGCGCAACTTTCAGATTCCGCACCCTACCCTTATTTGCTGGCAGTCGGGCACGACAAGAACAACAACACTTTCCTGCGCTCGGCAGTGAGGCCCCAAATCTCAAATTCAATGGTGCCGCAGGGACAGCTTTCGCACACGCCCCTTGCCCTCCCCACATCTCTTTCAGGCCAGACTCTTTCCATGCGCGGTTCAAACCTTGCGACAACCCTGGTGAATATGGAGCTGACGGCCTACTACAACAACAACCCCGTCAGCAGGGTGCCAATAGGCACCCATTCCGCAAACCTGCAATATGACTATAGTATAGACCTCGCGCCCGGCGACTATGTGCTCGTCCTGAGCGACACGAGCGGCAAGGCGTATGCAAAATCCTACCTCCGTGTGCCCGTTCTCTCGCTCGTACCCCAATATTATGGCTGGGATTCGGGCACGTTCATCTTCGCGCTGCTGCAGGACGGCCAGGCGCTGGCCCCAGGAACCACTGTTTCAGGCATCAAGGCGTCCATGGATGATGGACCTTCAGTCCCTCTCAGCACCCAGAATGGGAAGATGGTTTTGCAGGTCCCGAACGCGCCCGTGCCCGCAGGCACCCACACATTCAAATTTGACCTGGGCGGGACCAGCACCCAAACAATAACCGAGACCTTCACCCCTCCGCGGAACTGGTGGGACGAAACAACATACAGGCTCGCAATGCTGGCAGTGCTCTGCATCTTCCTGATAGGCTATGTTATCAGGCGCCCGGACATCGCGCTGTACGGCCTCGACGTGCCGGACTTCCCTCCACTCTCAAAACTGGCCATCCCTATCAAGCGCGATGTAGTACTCGGAATTTTCGAATCTGTTAACAAGGAATACAAATGGAACCACATGCCCCTGAAGGTGAGCGAGATAAAATTCGGCTTCAGGAAAATAATGCA
>NZ_JAUSNF010000005.1 GCF_030646255.1 Candidatus Burarchaeum sp.
CCTGCCAACCTGCTCGCGTTCACCAGCCGAATGCGCAGGCATTGAATATACAAAGAAGGCGGGCGAGCCCACGCTTCTCAGCATCCAGTTCTCCAACGCCAATGGCGGCGCATTCATACCCTTGGGCACGCGCTTCGGCACAATGGTTTACACCAACGCATTCAAGCCCGGCTTGGGCTGGATGAATTTTGTCTACGTCTTCCTGGGCCTCGTGTTCGTGCTGAACTTCCTCATAGGCTCCATCAACCTCTTCCCGCTCCCGATGTTCGATGGCAACAGGCTGTTCGGCATTTCAGTGTCCAACAGGCACCTGCTGAAGTTCATCACTTACCTGGTGGCCCTTGCATTCATAGCCAACCTGCTGCCCTGGATTTGGAGGTAGGGTATGGCTCGCCGCAACCTGCAGGCAGAACTGAAACAGGAACTGCACGCAATAAAGCAGCGCAACAGGCGCGTCGAGTCCGACAAGGCCTGGGAGACCAGTGCGGCAAGGCGCGGCCTCATCGCAGTAATGACCTACTTCCTCGCCGTAATTCTTTTCATCCTTATCAACGCGCCGAACCCGTGGCTCACTGCCTTTGTGCCGGCAGCAGCCTACGCGCTCTCAACGCTCACGCTGCCTTTCGTGAAGGATTGGTGGGTGGAAAAGATTTATAGGCGCTGATTCTCCGCAGATTCCTTTACTTTACCTTCAAGCCACCTGAATACCTCAGGCCACTGCTCTGATTTTATTCCTGCCTCTCCTGCTTCTCAGCCAAACCAAGCAAAAGCCTAGTGTCAATCCCTTCTTCTGCGAAGGCGCGCCCCAGATTTCCTATGAGTGCCTGCCAGAGCATATCGCTTACTCTTCTATCCGTTATTCCATTTTGCTTTCCAACTTTATCCAGGCTAACATGTTCAAGAACGCCGTAGTTTTTCATTTTCTCCAAGTTTATCCTGTCAAAAATAACCGCCCTATCCTGCTCGTTTTTCACATGAATGTTGATGAGCTCCTCTATCCTCAAAACCATCCTGCCCATGATGGCCATTACCTCAGGAGTTTTCTCTACCGGGCCTTCTTCGCAAAAAACGCAATTGGAACGTTTGGAATCAAGTTGCACAAGTCCATTTTCAAACTCTGCCTCCCATTTCTTTATTTTTCTAAAGCCGAGCGTTCTATATATTCGCTCATAAGTGCGCCCAATAGGCTCCAATCCGTTCCCGTGGTTCTCGCGCCCCACGTATACTCGCTGTCTCATGTTAATCGTGACCGGGCTAGTAACTGGCGGAAGCCTTCCAAACCCGTCATCATAGCTTAGGATCCTTTTAACAAGCTTCCATGGCTCTTCCAATGTTCCGAGACTTCGTGTTTTTATAGGTGCCAGTTTCAAACCCAGAAAAGCCGCGCGCGCCGGGTACGTAGTCCCATGATATGCCCTCAAAACAATGTTAATTCTTTCAATTACTCCCTTATCTGACATCCTGGGCGCAAACCCATTCTCGTCAACGTTATTCAAAATCTCCCGATCCACATTATCGATGTTTTTCCAATATCTATTGGGCCTCCTAGGTTTAGAAACAATCAGATTCTGATTCCCGAATGCGTTGGCCCTAGTTTGTAGACTGGGTGCACGTAATGTATTTGCACGCTGAGCTGCAGTCATCTGCTGAGACATGCCTTTTACTCTAGATTTTAATCTTTATAAACCTAAACACCCTCGAGCGAGAACTCGAACTTCTCCTTCTCGGGCCTCTTGCCCACTATATAGGGTGCCTTTATGCCTGTGAAGATTGCAAATGCCTCGAGCTTGTTATCGAAAGTCGGGTCGAGCCGCGCGCCCCAAATGACATTGGCATTCGGGTCCACCTCAGAAGTTATGTCTTCTCCTGCCTGGTTGGCCTCGCCCAAGGTCATGTCTGCCGAGCCTGTAATGTGCAGCAGCACGCCCGTGGAGCCTCTGTAGTCGACATCCAGCAGCTTGTGGTGCAGTGTGTTGGTTACCAGGTCCTTTGCCCTCTGCGAGCCCTTGGCTTCGCCCACGGCAATCATCGAGACGCCTCCGTTGCTCATTACGGTTTTCACGTCCGAGAAGTCGAGGTTGATGAGCGAAGGCGTTGTAATGGTCTCGGTTATGCCGCGCACTGCCCGGGCCGTAATCTCATCAGCAATGTTGAATGCCTGCTCTATGGGCAGGTTTGGCACAAATTCAACGAGCCGGTTGTTGTCTATGACTACGATGGTGTCAACGAACCTGCGCAAATTCTCAATGCCTTCTTCAGCCTTCTTGAGCCTCGCGCGCTCCAGCATGAATGGGTATGTGACTATTCCAATCACAATCGCACCGTGCTTGCGCGCCACATCTGCGATTACAGGCGCAGCGCCCGTGCCAGTCCCGCCTCCCATGCCTGCCGCGAGGAACATCAAATCAGTGCCCTCGAGCATGGACTCAATCTCGCCCCTTGACATCTCGGCTGCCTTGAGCGCTACCTCTGGGTAGCCTCCTGCGCCCAGCCCGCGCGTGACGCTCTCGCCCAGAATCATTTTTTTCGCAGAGTCGCTTATCACATTCAAATGCTTCCTGTCAGTGTTGAATGCGATGAGCTCAGCGCCCTTCACGCCCACGTGCGCAAGCCTGTTCACCGTGTTGCAGCCCGCGCCGCCGACTCCAGCCACCACTATGCGAGGAAGATAAGTGTCATCTTTGCCAGCCATATTTTCACCGCCTGACATTGGAGCGTCAACTATATAAAACCCAAACAACCCTATCTGTCCGCAGTGGGATAGGTCGGGGAGCTAGGGGTTCTCTGCACCGCAAATCCTCTTAGGGCGGGACCGAATGGCCGGGCGAGGTTCGTCCTTTGCCGCGGGATCCGCGCCGAAGCGTCGAAGCCCTGCCCCTAGAGATGGGTTCCTGTGTGAACCGGGCCAGGCCGAAAGGAGCAACCCTAAATACTTGTGCTCATGCTTTGGGGTAACGGGGTGGAGCCTAGGTGCGGCCAATCCTTCGGCCGAGGGCGCATCGAACTCGGCAATCCCATTGCACTTATCCGCGCGCATGCGCGGAGCAAGAGTCCAGGAGGTATCGGCCCGCTTTCCGCTCACGGCGGAAAGGGGCCCCTTTCTCTTTCGAGAGAAAGAGGGAACCTGGCTCACTAAACGGGAAAGTAGCAGGAAACCGTAGGTTTCTTGCGCCGGGAACGCCAAACCTGGTCTGGCAGCAGATTGCTAATCTGCCGGGCGAAAGCCCTTGAGGGTTCAAAAGAAGGGGGCACGCTCCGCGCCCCCTTTCTAAACCCCGCTTCAACGGGGTCTGAAAATCCCTCTCTCGGCGCTTTTTTTATTTTTCACTCCTTAGCAGCGCTATAGTCGGCCCGAATATACGCTTAAAAGGATTACGCGGGAAATAGGGGGGCAGGTGAGTAGATGAAACAGATAACAATATTAACCGAGAATAGGGTAGGCGCTCTCGCGGATATCTGCACGGAACTGGGTAATGTCGGAGTGAGCATTAAGTCCATAAACGCGCAGGGGCAGGGCGACTACGGCGTAGTGCGGCTCGTGACAGAGGACGATGCGACCGCAAGAAAGGTGCTAGAGAAGGCGGGCTTCAAGATAACTGTGAGCGACGTGCTTGTCGTTACAGTTGCCGACCGCGCAGGCGAGCTGGCCAAGATAGCGCGCAAGCTGGCAAATTCCGGCGTGGACATCGAGTGCATCTATGTGCTCGGCCGCGAGGGAGACAAGCTGCAGTTTGCGATAAAGCCCAGCAGCATAGAGCATGCCACGAGGGCACTGAGGTAATTGAATGAGTGCAAGACCACGAAAATGGAAGAAGGCCGGCCGCATGCGCTGGAAGTGGGTAAAGAAGAGAAGGAAGCGCCTGAAGCGAATGGTTAAGCGCCGCATTGGCGAGCTGTAGTGGGGTTGGTGGACGGTCTGACCAAAAGTAATTAGCCTGAGCGGAAGTCTGACGCTTCTCACAATCCCAGCACGTATGCGAACATCAGCGGCACCACTATGGTGGCATCCGACTCGATTATGAACCTCGGCGTGTCGGCGTCAAGCTTGCCCCACGTTATCTTTTCATTTGGCACCGCGCCGGAATAGCCGCCGTAGCTCGTGGTCGAATCGGAAATCTGGCAGAAGTAGGACCAGAAAGGCACCTGCTTCTTCAAATCCTGCCTTATCAGCGGCACCACACATATCGGGAAGTCTCCCGCTATCCCGCCGCCTATCTGGAAGAAGCCGATTTTCTGCTTGGCGGATTCCGCAGTATACCAGTCCACAAGCTCCTTCATGTAGAAAAGCCCACCCTTTATGGAATCCATGTTCTTTATTTTGCCCTCGAAATAGTCGGCGACGAACGCGTTTCCGAGAGTCGAATCTTCCCACCCGGGCACGAAAATCGGCAGGTTCTTCCCCGCAGCAGCCATGAGCCAGCTGTCCTTCGGGTCTATTTCATAATATTGTTCAAGCGCTCCGGAACGCAGCACCTCGTAGAGTGCTTCGTGAGGCAGCGCGCTCTTGCCCTGCTCGTCGCATCTCTTCCACACATCGAAAACAGCCCTCTCAATCCTTCGCATTGCCTCCTCCTCCGGGATGCAGGTATCGGTCACGCGGTTGAGGTGGCTGTCGCAGAGTTCCTTCTCCTCCTTCGGGCTGAGCTGCCTGTAGTTCGGCACGCGCACGTAGTGCTTGTTGGCAATCAGGTTGAAGAGGTCCTCCTCAAGGTTCGCGCCAGTACATGAGATGGCATGCACCTTGTCCTTCCTTATCATTTCAGCCAGCGAGATGCCCAGCTCCGCAGTGCTCATCGCGCCCGCCATTGCGAGAAACATCTTTCCTCCTTCGTCAATCAGCTTCGCATAGGCTTCCGCAGCATCGACCAGCGCAGCGGCGTTGAAGTGCTTGTAGTTCCTCGTTATGAATTTCCTTACTTCTCCTGTCATGCAAACCACCTCGCCTAGTCAATGCAAATTTTAGCACCAAGCGGAAATTACGCCAGCGCGCCCCTTACTACATATCTTCCCCTTTTTTCTATTTCCTCTAGCCTGGCGAGCGTAGCCACGGCAGCCTTTCCCTGTGCGCCCGGGCCCCGCGCCTTGCAGTAGGCCTTCAGGAAGGCCGCGTAGGCTGCGGCAGGCACCGATTTCTTCATTAGCAAAAGGTCAGTAGCGAGCTCCTCGTCATCGCGCGCAAACTCGCCCAGCCCGAAGTCTATTACTGCAACCTCACGGCCATCAACCATGATGTTGGCGGGCGTGAAATCGCCATGCGTTATGCCTGCGGAGTGAAGGGAAGCAAGAAGCGTGCCAATCGCCGGCGCCACTGCAATCATTTTCCTCTCATCCAGCTCCCGCATTAGCTTTCCATTCAGCCGCGTCATCGCAATCTCGTTTTTGCCCACCGACAGCACGAGCGGGCATTTCGCGCCCGCGCTCTTGGCAGCATGCAGAAGCCTTGCCTCCTTCTTTGTCCTTGTGCTTCTTATGGCCTCATCGAGTGCCTTCACGCGGTAGGCCTTGGGCTTGCGCTTTTTGAAGACTGCGGGGATGTTGGCTATGCTGCCCGTGAATACGTCTGCCTCAGCGCCTTTAGCTATTAGTTTTTGTGCCATTTCATCACATCAAATTACTGCCTCGTCAAGCCGCCACTTTGGGTTAACGTCCGCCTTGCGCCAGTCTATTGCCTGCCTGCGTGCCAGTAATCCAGTATATGCAATCATCGCGCCATTGTCAGCGTTGAACTCGGGCGGCGAGGTGGCAAAGCGCGCCTTGTGCTCGCGAGCCATCAGTGCAAGCATCTCGGCCAGCCGCCTGTTCTGTGCAACCCCTCCGCATGCCAGCACCTCCTTCTTGCGCGTGAGCGCCAAAGCCCTTTCAGTAGCTTCGGTGAGCATTGAGAATGCAGTTTCCTGCAGCGAGAAGCACACGTCCTTCTTGTCGTGGCTGCCAAGTTGCTTGGTGGCTTCAGTGAGCAGGCCCGTAAAAGTCATGTTCATGCCCTTCACAGTGTAGGGCAGCGGGAAATATTTTCCGCCAGTCGCGAGCTTCTCCACAACCGAGCCATGCGCAAACTCCTCGCCCAGCGAGCGCGCGAATACGTCTATAAGATTGCCTACTCCAATGTCGAGAGTCTCGCCCATCACATGGTATCCGCGTCCTCTGCGTGCAACCGCGCCGTTTTCCCTCCTGCCAATTCCTGCCTCACGCACGACTATCTGCGTATTTCCTCCGCTCACATAGAGTATGAGCGGGTCTTTCATTTTGCAATAGTGCGCGCCTATTTCGACGTGCGCTGCGCAATGATTTACAGGCACAAGCGGCACGCCGAGCTTTGCGGCAAGCGCCGACGCGCCTGCCATGCCCACCTTTAAGCATGGCCCGAGGCCAGGCCCGCGCGCATAAGCTACAAAATCAACCTCTCCCTTCGCAATCTTGCTCTTCTCAAATGCCGCCCTCAGAACCGAGCCGAAGACTTCCGCATGATGGTCTGCCGCAACGCGCGGGTGTATGCCGCCCTTCTTGGGCCTGTACATGTCATTTTCATTTGCGAGCATCCGCTCGCCCTTGAAAATTCCCACCCCGAGCGTGTGCGCAGTCGACTCTATCCCGATGCAAACAGCCATCCGCTTCACCTACGTCCCGAAACGCATCAGGATTATGGCGGTCGAGTTTATTATTGCATGCGAGAGCATGGGCGCAATGAGCGAGCGCCGGGAGAGGTAGACTGCGGCGAATATTACGCCGATTATGAACACATTGAACAGTTCCATGACCGAGCCGTAGGCCAGGTGGAAGAGCGCGAAAATCACTGCCGAGCCCACGATGCCGATACGGGGCGCGAGCAGGCCCCTGAAGAAAAGCTCCTCGCTTATCGGATTGACGAGCACTGCGAGCAGCAGCACGCGCTGGGGCAGGTATTCCACAATGTCTATGACGTTCTGGGCGTCCGCAATGCCAAGGCTCTTGTAAATAAGGAACATGAAGAACATGAGCGAATAGATGCCGAACGTGAGCGCAATCGCAAAGAGCGTCTCAGGCACAAGCCTCTGCCTCACAATTCCCAGCTTCATGAGCGTGCCGCCAAAGCCGCGCTTTTCGCGCGCACAGCCGTAGACGAGCGCAGATGCCATGCCCAGTGAGAGCACAAATGTGGGTGCGTACTGGTCCGTCCTTGCATAGCTGAAGAAAAGAAGTGCGAGAAGCGCGGCAATAGCCGCAACCTTCCGGCCCTCTTCCTTCACTGCTGCTATGAGCAGCGCACCACCCACGAGTGCAATTGCCGCGGCCCGCGCATAATCTGGAATTCCGAGGTCAGGAAAAGCCTTCAGGCTAAAGACTATTGTAAGAAAAAGCAGCGATGAGAGCAGGAGGCAGGCCCAAAATTGCCTATATATTGACAACGGCTCGCCCTTCGCAGGGGCACGAAGTCCTCTTCGCCCCCTCACGTCAATCCCTTTATGCCTTGCCCTTGCGCTCCATGTAGCCGCACTTGCCGCATGCAAACCTGTCCGGGTGCTCTGCGAGCCGCGTGCCCGTGCCGCATTTGGGGCACGCGCGGAGCTTCTTGTAAAGTTTGAACTTCTTTTTCTGGGGCTTCTTCCCCCCACCAGAACCTGCGGTTCCGGCGCCTCCCTTCTTTTCCCCGCCCTTTTCAGCTTTTTTGTCGTCAGCCATAATCATCACCATCAGAACCCAGGTTCCGATACCTCCTATTTCTTCTCCTCAGCCTTCTTCTCTGGCGCAGCCGGCTTCGCCTCCTCTTTCTTTCCCTTTGTGCCGCTCTCGCGCGCCAGTATGTGCCCGTGCTCGAGCTTCTTGCCCTCCTCTTTCTGGTATATGCGCGCCTCGCCCTCGACCCTTTGTTCGCCGAAGGGCTGGTGTATATTCTCCACCACTATCAGCTTCGGGTCAACGCCGAGCTTGAGCCGCAGTGCCTCGCGCACCTTGTTCCTGTCGGGCGTGGAACCCACGAACTTCACTGCAAACTTCACTTCTCGCCTGCCGAGCAGGGCATTCTCCTTATCTTCAAGAATTTCAATATCCACAAAATCACCCTATTGGTTTATCCGAATAACGCAGTTCCAAGGCCTCGCGCCCCACCGCTTCTTTCTCCACGCCGCCTCCTAATGTATGCGGTTTATTATCTTCCGCCCCATTGCAAGTATGTAGTCGACATCCTTGCCCGCTGCAGCATCTGCCTTCATCTCCTCGGGCACCGGCATCTCGAAGGTCTCGAAACTCTCAGTGTCCATTATCTGCGCCACGTTCTCGACTATTGACACGATCTGCCCGGTCTTCTTCTCGATTATGGGCACCTCACAGTCGGCATCGCCGGGCTTCAAGATCGTCTTCTTGTTGCCCGTGAAAATGCTGATGGCCGTTACCCTCATCTTGGCGGCGCCGTGCTTGCCGGGCGAGCTGCTCTCGACCCCCACCACGCGGCAGGGCTCCTCGTCGACAATCACGTACTTGCCGACCTTCAAATCCTTCATTGAACCGTAGTTTTTATCTCCGCCCATAAGTGCCACCCATATTCATTCGAATGCTTAGTTTGCATTTACGGCGGTCTCGCAAAGCAACTCGACCGCTTCCAGCATGTGCATTTTGCTAAGGCAAAATGCATCAGACATGTCTGTTCCGACGGACATGCTGAAATCCGCCGTCGAAGTCTGCAACAGCCTCTGCCGCATTGCTTTTCGGATTTGCTATATTAAGGGGCAAGATATTTTAAGGCTTTAATGAGCCCCAATTCCCTGGCCTCGGTTCCTTCTAGTCCAAAACCGCACTTCTTATTTTTTTAAGTGTTTTCTCTTTAATCTGCCTGATGCCCTCCTTACCGCGCCCGTAGCGGTAAGCCAGTTCCACAAGTGTGGACCCTCTGCTCCACTCTAGCACCACTTCCCAGTCACGACGCTCCAATTCGCCCGCAGCAATCAGTTTTTCTGCTGTGGAACGGATTAAATGCATTTGCCATTCATGGAATCCTTTATCCTCAGGATTCTGCCTCATGTCCTGTACCCTGTCGCCAATCGTGATGGGCGTTCCATCCGGCATCTGCCCTATCGGCGCCTCCAAGGAATGAACTACGGCCGCTGCATTTGCTGCGGCAATGTTGGTCAAGTCTTCTTCCGTAAGGTCCTGTTCCTTGTCTGCCTTTCCGATCTTCCTCCGTTTACCATCAATATGGTCAGGCTCTCTTATCAGCACAGCGTTATTCTGAAGTTCACGTCGAATCGCCTCGTCTATGTACCAGGTGGCATACGTCATGAAGTTTTTGCCTTTCTTAGGGTCAAATTTCTTAATGGGCTCTATCAGTTCGCGTTTTGCCACATTGGCCAGGTCGCAGTCTTCTATCAGATGCTTTTTTGGATCATAAAAGCGTTTTATTCTTTTGTAAATCTGCCGCTCGTTCATCTCCCCGATAAGCCCCCAGATCTCCCTTTTTCTTTTTTCAGATGTGCCAGGCTTCCTGTACTCCTCCATAAGCGCCCTGTTTCTTTCAGCCAACATGGCATTCGTGTCCGAAACACAAGGTTCCAGCTTCTCGAATTCCGCGCTTCCGTTTCCCTTTCCTTAGGCACCGCTCCCCGCAGGAACTTTTTTTCTAGGCACAACCGCCCCAGACAGCGCCGTTTCTTTTCCTACCAATTCTTGCATGCTACAAAATATGGCGCCTCAAACTTATAAATGCTAATTAATTCGCGCCACCAAGGCCAAATACTCCGCGCATTTTTGGATGTATGGCGAGAACCCGTTTGTTTCATTGAATGACAAGACCCGCCCGCCGTCACAACCTAGGTCCATGGACCATACTGGCCTTTGACTGCATTGGCTCAGAAAAGGCGCATCAAAACTTGCATATATGTCTCCAGTGGTGTTTTTAGCCAGAAGACACGCCGCCTTCATACTGTCTATATTTCCAGGTCCAAGAAAGTCGATATAGGCAAAAACAGCAATCGCAAATATTGCAGGCACCAATAATGCCACCCAAGAAACTCTTTTTTCAGATTGTATGGTGCATGCATAAAGTGCCGCCAGCAAGCCGGTCGAAATCAGCATATACCTTGCATCGAGATTAAGCGAAATTGCCGCCAGTGTGTTTATTGCGAAGATGAAGATAAGAAAATGATTATTCTTGTTTGTCAGTAGTGCCTTGAGCATCAACCCATAGCAGAGGGTGATGAATATAAGCCAAGTCAAAGTTCTCCAAATGGGGTCGGAAATGCCATAGCCAATGCCATTCAAAATCAACCCAACATGCGACGTCATCCGGGCAAACGGGGTTCCCATATTTACTGTGGTGTCAATAAAATAA
>NZ_JAUSNF010000009.1 GCF_030646255.1 Candidatus Burarchaeum sp.
TGCAGATTTATGACCCGTCGGCAATAGGCCGCATAATTGCAGGAGCGCAGGAAAACCCGCAGCTCCTGCTGTTCGCAAACGATGCCGAGAAGGTGTTGTTCGAAGAGTCGCTCGACTCGACCTCCCAGCCGCGCATAATGCTTAAGATGCTCAGCTCATCCGGCAGGCTCTCGTTAGTAACCGTCGACGAGCTCGAGGGCTTCATAAAGAAGGCGTCCCACCATTAATGTCGTATGTCGTCAAAGTACTTTGTCTTTATGGGCCTGCCCAGCAGGAAGTTGAAGAATGCCTGCACATTCTTCGCGGCCACCGACCAATAGCCCTTCTGCTTGAAGCGCCTGGTCGACGCATAGACTATGAGGTTGGGTTCAATCTTTATCCGGCCGACTTTCTTGGCCCGCATCGAGAGTTCAGTGTCCTCGAAGAAGCTGATTATGGTGTTGAAGCCGCCCAGCTTCTCGAACATGGTTTTCCTGTATGCGCAGTTGTTGCCGTAAAGCTGGTATATGCCGAAGAGCGTGCTGAGCCTGACCCACCAGTCTGAATTGATTTTAAAAACCACATTGTCGAACCAGCTGCCTGCGCGCGGACGGAGCACACCGCCTACGCCCATAATCTTCTCATCTGTGAAATCCAGCTGTATGCGCTCGAGCCAGTCCTTCTCAGCCTCGCAGTCCGCGTCTATGAACGCAAGAATATCGTACTTTGCATATGCCGCACCTTCATTCCGCGCAGCCGCGGGACCGTGCGCCTTTTTCTTGCATATCTTATCCACATAGGGCTTAGCCCTCTCGACCGTGCAGTCCCTGCTGAAGCCGTCCACCAGGATTATCTCGTATTTTCCCTCGAATTTCTGCTTCCTCAGGCTCTTGAGGCAGGCCTCAACTTCCTCCTCCTCGTTCAATGCAGGTATTATCACGGAAATTGCCATCTACTCCCTCCGCCCAAATTGGTAGCGCGCTTTCTGATAAACTTCCATAAGCTTTGCCGTGCTCTTGCGCATCTCGTGCTTCAGCGCGGTCGTGCGCGCCGCAGAGCCCATTCTGCCGCGCCTATTATAAACCCGCACTATCGCGGCTGCGCACGCCTCGGGGTCGTGCGGGCTGAAAACCGCGCCATTCTTCCCTTCCTCCACAATTTCCTTGAGCGGCTCGTGGTCCGCGCACGCGACCGGCGTGCCGCAGGCCATGGCCTCGAGCGCCACGAGCCCCAGTGTCTCGAAAGTTGACGGGAAGGCCAACACATCCGCGGTTCCATATGCTGCAGGCAGCTCTTCATCGGGCACAAAGCCCGCGAACCTGAACGCATTTCCAACCCCTTCTGCCTTCACAAGCGCCCTGTAATGTTTCTCGGCAGGCCCCTTTCCTGCAATCACAAACTTGCAGTCAGGGATTTCCTCGAGCACGTAGATTGCGGATTTTATCAACGTCTCAATATTCTTTTCGAGCGCAACCCTGCCCACATGCAGTACGACCGGCCCGCTTTCGAGCCCGTGCTTCTTCCTGAACGCCTTTGCGGCCGCGCCCCTTGCCCGCAGGCTGAACTTTACCGTATCTATGCCCGGATGCACGACATGCACGTTCCCAATCCCTTTTTCCGCCAATATTTTCGCGACCCACCTGCTGGGCGCAATTACGTGGTCGCACCGGTTGTAATACCATCTGAGATAGCGCCACATCAGCCTCTTGCCCAGCCGCCCGATGGTCTTCGATTTCGTCAGGTAGTGCGTTGCATCCGGGACCATCGTGTGGAACGTGCCTACGAGCGGGAGGTGCAGCCTTGCAGATGTGGCTAGCGCGGCAAGGCCCATCGATGCCATTCCATGCGTGTGCACCAAGTCAATATCCAATCGCTTGACTGTTCTTTCCGCGAAAAACGGGAAAAGCGCAACCCGGTATTCCGGGTATGGCCTGAACGGCGCCGAAGCATGGTAGAAAACGCGCGGGTCGGCATTCATCTTTTTCTCGCGCCTCGAGCCGGCTGCAAAAATATAGACCTCGTGCCCTTCGCGCTCAAGCGCGCGCCTCGACTCTAGTATCGTAGTTACGACCCCATCGCGCTGCGGCAGGTACGTGTCGGTGAAATAGGCGATGCGCATGAGGCTTTTTCGAGGCAGGGGTTTAAATATTCCGCCACGCCTGTTATAGATTCATGAGCACCTTGAAAAAGCACAAGCACCCCCTCGTAATCGAGCTTGAGCAGCGCCATAACTGCTATACTGTAGATTGTACCGACAAGACTCATGACACCAGGATAAAATGGCTGACAACCCTCGCCATGGAGGCAGACACAGTTTCCCATCTGTTTGAGATACATTCAGCCAACCTGGCTCATGTGCTCAAAAAGCTTGCCCGCGACCCGCGTGTAAAGACCATTCAGCTTATACGCATTTCCGGCAACCTGGCCCAGGTCATCATAAAACAGAAACGCGACGTTTCCACCTACCGGCATCTTTCCAAAACTGGCACGATTTGGCTTAGCGAGTACAGCGAAGAAGGAGTGGACAAAGTTGCAATGCTTGCTCCAAGCGAGGAGAACTGGCACGCATTCCTCGATGCAGTGAAGGACGAATACGATATCAGGTTAAAAGCCAAACGCCATCTGGAACCAAAGGACCGCATCTCATACGACCTCTTTGGATCCAGCGGTTTCCTCAAGCTAAAGACCGCCAGCGAGCTTCTTACTGAGAGGCAAATGAACGTGTTTGAACTGGCATGCAAGCTAGGTTATTATGAGGAACCGAAGAAGGTGAGCATCGAAGAGCTGTCTGCCAAGCTAGGCGTTTCATCCAGCACTGCCGCCGAGCTTTTGCGCAAGGCCGAAGGCAAGCTCCTGCCGATACTATCGGACATCCTCCGTATGATGCGCTGATTTTTAAGCCACCGCTGTACAGCGGGGTCAGGTATAAATAGCCGGATCAAGATATAGTAAAGCTAATTCTGGAGGATGATTAAGATGGGAATGACCGATAATGCAAAGATGGCCATAGTCGCACTCGTTGTGCTGGCTTTAGGCGTGTTCGGGTTGGGCGGTTGTCAGTCACAACGCGTTTCCTCAGATGCCACCCGTAAAATCCAAGAAATCGTTGATAACGCTGCCTCCCAGCTCGAAAACAGCGTTAGGCTCGAAATCGGTGTTAGCGGATTGCCTGCCAGCCGCGACTCAGTCTCTCAGATACGCCATGAAGCTGATGAATTCTGGCTTTCTGGAATTACTAAAGGACCAGTAGAATTAAAAGAAATACGCGACAGGCACCCCCTTCCTCCTGATCATGCAGAACGCGTTTTCAATGTTGGACGGAAGACTTTCAATGCCATCTCGTTCGTTCCGAAGGAAGACAAGGCAGTTATATTCGAAAACCTTTGCGATATCACTTCAGTGAGCGGTCTTCATCCCAGTTACGGTATGACATATTCACTAAATGACCTTTCCCTAAAGCCGCGTGCAGACATAATTCCGCGGGCATATATTCTCGAAAGTTCTTTCATTGCCTTACCCAACAAAGAATATGTCGTAAGGCTTACCTATAAAGACGGCAGCAGCCAAATTCTTCAATTCAAAAGCGGCCTGTATGATAATGGAATGGACCTCCTTGATACCGCCCTGCGCATAGATGCGAAGTTCGATGCATTCATCGCAGGCACGTTGGAAGGCCAGAAAAGCGCCCCAAGGCCTGTCGAAGCTGATGCTTATGAAATAAAGAAAACGCATTCAATGGACATCAGGATTCTCAGGAGAAGTGCAGGCCCCGCGCAAGTCCGGCAGCGAGCAGCCGATCCCAAGAATGCACCAAAATTCTTCCCTTAAGGACCCAGCGCATAGTCGTGGCAGGGGAAACGGAAATAACCGACGCGCACTCGCTTCTGCGCAATAAGCTCAAAATGAATGTGGAGCCAAGCTCAGCCGCGGCATTTGTCGCGCTCAACCGGCTGAACTGTAAGTTTGACAAGCACAATGTCGTTGTGGTAGTCAATACCGGCCGCGGCCTTTACTTTGACTAGTCCGCAAAACGCGAAACAGTTCAGATCAGGCTTTCATCGTATTTTCCTTTTGGAACTATGCTGAAAAACTTCCCAGACCCGCCAACAATCTGGGGATAGTGCTTGATCCCCGATGGAACAAATGCGGCGGCAGGACTTTCGACCAAGGTCTCTTTCCCGCCAATCACCACCTTGGCTTTTAAACCGCTCAAGTTGGGCCTGTTTCCGATAAACAAAAAATAACTTGGGCAATTATGCGCATGCAGGTCAACATACCTGGGTTGCGTGGTCTTGACGTCAAGGACATTTCTGACAATTGCGTAAATGCCCGCTTCCGGGAGCATATTATTGCCTACAAAAACATGGCGTTTTCCAGGGGCCGTGTCGTGGTGGTATCTTATCTCCGAAGACGGCCTGATGTCCGGGATAACTATGAGTTTTTTGAATCTGTCCGCCTCCTTTTCTCCCCGCTCCAAATCCGGTTCTGCGGGAACGTGGCCGTATTCAGCGCCGCGATATAGGATGACCACCTTGCCTTTGCCTTTAGAGACCTTATACTGATGAACGAGCCCCGCAGGGATGTATACTGTTGCCGGAGACGCTATTTTGTGAGATTTACCTTCAAATTTTATCCTCCCTTCCAAACCACCCATATCCGGTTCATCTCCTATAAAAAAGTAAAACTCGTCAACATCGTGGTAGTGCGGAACCTGATAGTCTCGGACTGCTCCAAGTGATTTTGTAACATGATGCAGGGCAATGTACACCTTGGCTTCGGGCAGAGACTTGCGATCGATGAAGATGTGGCGCGTAAACGGGAGCCTGGCATTTTTCTTCAAAGGGCGCGCTCCACTTTCAGGGATTTCCGCCTGCCTGGCCTGCACGATGTGCGTCTTGTTTACCATAAAAACTTCCTTCATATGATGCCCGCTCCTCTGCTTAAATCCTTTTCGCAGTTTTTCCTAGAAACAACGCGTCTTCCGTCGCCCAGGTCAAGTGTTGCGCCCTTGGCGGAGCAGCCGCTTCTGCGCGGAAGTTCGCCCATACTTTAAAATACATTGGCCCCGAAGTCGGCTCATGAGCGTCACAATCGTTGAGACAGAGAAATACGACCTGAAGTCCCCTTATCTTATTGAAGGCTTTCCGGGCATCGGCCTTGTCGGCACAATCTCCGCCAACTATATGGTTGAGAAGCTTGGCATGGAACCATTTGGCTATATCACCAGCGAAAAATTCTCACCCATCGCCTCCGTGCACAACTACATGCCCCTCCACCCTGCCCGCATGTACAAGTCAAAGAAGCACAATCTCGTGGTTCTTTTTTCCGAGCTCATAATTCCCATGAACACCATTTATTCCCTCTCCTCCGAGATATTCAACTGGGCCAAGAAGCACAAGTGCAGGCAGATAGTCTCGCTGGGCGGCATAAACATGAAGGGCGAGCAGGACGAGGTTTTCGGAATTGCAAGCCTGCCCGAGCTGAGCCGCATGATTGAGAAAAAGGGCGTGAAGCTCATACGCGAAGGCGTGACCACTGGTGTGAGCGGCGTTCTTCTGGCAGAGTGCGCCACCCGCAACTTCCCCGCAATTTCCCTTCTTGCCGAGGCCCATGCGGAATTCATGGACCCGAAGGGCGCGGCCATGGTGCTTGACATGCTTTCAAAAATAATAAACGTGAAGATAGACACGCACGAGCTGCTCAGCCAGAGCAAGGAAATCGAGGGGAAGGTGAAGCAGATGCTCGACCAGGCCAAGGACGTGCATGAGGAGTACAAGAAGGCAACCGGCCTCGGGCCGATGTATGGCTAGGCCCGCTTTGGCACGTAGGTGTCCATCCCCTGCTCAGACATCATCTTCCTAGTTAGCGTCTTCTCTATCAAAAAGTATCCAAAAGCCCAGGGCCAGTCAGTTCTCATGTGCTCTGCCCCGCACTCCTTCCTCAATATTTCCTTCACACTGCTGTCGATTTTCAGAAGCACAGCATCCGAATAGGCAGACAGGAGCGCCTTCTTATCTATCTCGGCCATCCTTTCAGCCAGATCAGTTCCATCCTCGCTCCCGGCCGAACCCAGCATCCGTTCAAGCCATTCTGCCTTGGACAATGGCGCACGGTATTCCCCTTCCTTGCTCTTGGTGAATGTTTCAGCAGGCTTCTTCTCCTCATGCTGGTTGGAAAACACCAGCTTATTGAGCTCTCTAATACTCCTCTCGTCTGCCTTGTCTATCTCAGTCACTATTACCACAACCTCCTCCAATGAAAGGTCGGGCACGAGCTCGTAAAGTATGTGGGCCACTTTCACAGCAGCGTCTTCCACACCTTTGTATTCTCCCCCCCTGCCTCTAAGCGTTATTTCAAGGCCGACAAAGAGCTCGCTTCCAGATAACTTCTCAAGTTCCATCCACATGTTCAGTACTTGTATATAGTGGCATTTTTGAATCTCGTCCGCAAGTCTTTTCAAGCGTCCGTCGAGCTGGTCCATCAATCTTTGCTTGTCCGCGGGTTCAAGGTGCCAGGGTAAACGGCGAAATTCTGTAGCTTCAGGCGTAGTTTGAACCTTCTTTCCAGGTCCTTTATATTCCACGAGGGTTTTCAGTTGTACAGCCATCTCCACCACCGGCCTTCAACAGTTCCTCAGTTTTCTTTTTCAATCACCTACGTTATATTCTGTGTTCTGGGTATAAAAACCTCTGTGCACATAAGTATACGGACGAGATAACTGAGCAGTCTTAAGAACTATGGGCACATGTAATTGGAAACGAGTGAGAAACTGCAGGCACATTTAAAGGGAGTTCTCAAAAGAACCGTAGGTTCTTTTGGCGGGGGTGCCAGAGTCCGGAAAATGGGGCGGACTTAAGATCCGCTGGCCTAGCGCCTACGCAGGTCCAAATCCTGCCCCCCGCATTTGCGAAGCAAATGAGGGTGCAATCAAAACGTCGAAACGTTTTGATGCGCAGCGGAATAGCGATTCCGCTTGTGCATCGGCTGCGGCCGATCGCACCCGCATTAACCCTTTTAGGTTGCTTCAGCTTCCTCTTTCCATCCGCACAGTTTCTTTTTTATTAGTTTGCCGAGAAAGCACCTCATGGCGAGACACTTCTTCAAGTGGGCGGATCTGAAGGCGGACGAAGAGCGCCTCGCCCATGCGCCGCACATGAAGTTCAGGCTCATTACCACGACATTTCTCATAATGGCCGTGGCGCTTTTCCTCATGCGCGTATCCTACCTGTCTTCCTCCTCGCTGGTGCTGGCCTCTTCGCTCGCGCTAATGCTTCTGCTAACTGCCTCAGCAGTCTATCTAATTTTCACAACGCGGCTCATCTTTTCAAAGCTGGTCCTCCTGGCCTCAGTAGTGCTCTTCCAGGCTGTTGAGTTCGGCCAGAGCCCCTACCTGAACCTGGCGCCGATATCCGCGCCGCTGCTTGCAATACTTGCGGCTAACGCGCTCTTCGTAGCATTCCTGTTTTCAATAAAGGATTAGTGCCCCTGCCTCAAATTCCTACTGAATCGCTTCTCGCAATTATCTCGCGCGCCAGCGTTGCCCGCACCTCTGCGTGAGGCAGGCTTTTTGCAGACGTTTTAATCCCATATTCCAGCACAATGCGCCCGCCTGCGCGCAGAACGGGGATGGTCCAGCGCACGCCCCTGCCTCTTGCATCCCTGCTCTCCCTCGCCCCGTGCGCCGCGCCCCGCGGAAATTCGAGCACCGCGTCCTCTGGCACAAAATCAGCAACCTGCACGCCCGCAAGCTCCTCGCCCTGGTTGCGCACCTCTATTTCAACAGTGCCGTTCCTGAACCGCTTCTCCACAAACAGCTTCCTGCGCGCCCCGAGCCAGGCATATGCAATCACGAGCAGCGCGAGCGCAAACAGGCCGTAGGCCAACGGTTCGGCGTAAGCGGGCAGTGTGAGGGGCGTTTCTACAATAATTTCGCGCACCTCCCCTTCATACTCTACCTTCCACACGCCCGCCTCATCAACCTCAAACCGCGCGTAGCCTCCGGCATATTTTTCCTCAGTTCCCGAGGGCGAAACCACGCCAATCTCCCCCGCAGCCTGCACGCCGTTCACCAGTGCAACCGCTTCAACCTGCTCGCCCAACCTTGCGCGCCCGGGCGCATAGAGCTCCACTGCGCCGGCTAGAAAAAGCATGGCAAGCAGCAATGCAACTGCGGCCGTCCTACCCACGGAGAAAAGGTGCATGCCAACTCTTTTAAATGCACAATTCAAAATCACTGCCATGGGCATGCTTCTCAAGTCCTGCAAACCGTTCTATTGGCACTATTTCAGGATGATAAAGTACGCCAGCCTCGTAATAGTGCTGCTCATTTTTCTTCTGCCTCTCTACTTCGGCCTGGGCATTGACCTCGGCACATTATTGGCGCTCGCAGGCGCCTACCTGCTTCTCGCACTCGCATCCTCGCTCTACATAAAATTCGTGAACGATGCCATAGTCTACACTGCGACCGACAGCGAGATAACGAAAGACGAGGGCGTGATACAGAAAAAGCACACAGTTGTTCCGTACTCCAAAGTCTCGAACATGGTCGTGAAACGCGGCCTCCTGGACCGCTTCTTCAACCTATGCACCATCAAAATAGATGCAACGGGCGGCGGGCACGAATACGAAATCACGATGGACCGGCTGAAGCTCAAGGATGCAAATGCGATGATGGAGATAATCAAGGACCTGCTTGCGCAGCACGAGCCTCAGCAGGGCCCTTCCAATATGCCTCCGAGCGAGCCCACGGCGGCTGAAAAAAAGGAGGAAGCAGCAGAAGAGCGCAAGCCAAAGCCCGAGCTGCTTCCGCGCCTCTATGCTCTGGGCGATATGGGTAAGGACAAGCTCGAAGAGCTTGAGCACATGGCATATTCCCGGCAAAGCGATGCCGGTGCGGATGATGAAACACGCGCGCCTGAAAAAACAAAAAGGCAGAAGCAGGCAAAAGGCGGGAATGGCAAGGAAAAGCGCAAGTAGGCAAGCACAGGCGGACTGGAAACTAAGCGCGCGAGCAGGCCTGCAAGCTCATAAAACTTCCCTGGCATAATTTTAGGCATGGTCGCGGTGCTTCATGAGCGCATCAACGGGCAGCCTCTGCGCGAAGCCCTCAATGTCCAGCGGGCTAATTTTGATTCTTTGAAGCCGCCAGAGCGGAAAGCATTTATACGGGCGGCGGCAGGCGTTAAGCAAAACTCTCCGTTTTATAGGGCTTTATGCAGCGGGGAATCGCGCACAAACGCAACAGGCAAGCTTGCGCACGAGCCTGCTGTTGACGAGCTTGCGCCCGTAACCTCGGGCGGCGGAATTGCGCGCGGACATGCGACTGATGAATTTGCGCACACGGCTGCGGCTGGCGAAACCTATCTAAGGACAATAATCGCACTCGAACATTCCTGGGGCTGGGCAGTCGACACTGGATTTGAAATCCCAAAGGCTATTGCCGTTGAATGCGCCAGGCGCCTCGGCGGGGATGCGTTTGCATCATTGGTCGAAGTAAGCACAGCCCGAGAATCGGAGTTTCCTTCTGCAGTTGAGCTTATGCCCGAGTACCACAAGGTCGTCAAGGCAGTGCCACCTTCCCTTCTCACGGCCTCTCCAAAACTCAAGGAACTGGTTGCCTTAGCATTTAATGCGCGTGCCCGTGCAATTTATGATTGCGGACATTACGGATGGGCCATACTCGAGCTCAACAAGGCCCTCAAGCTCGCGCTTCACGGCCCTCCTTTCCCCGACCTTTCCAATGCGGAAAGCACTTTTGCCCTATATGCGCACAAGGCGCAGATACAAATAAACCTAGCGGATTATGAGGGCGCCATGATGAGCATTGAGAAGGCATTTGAAAAGGACCCTGATGGAAAAATAGCCGAGCCGCATATCTTCGCTTTCGCACATTACCTGAAGGCCAACATCATAGCCGCATTAGGTTTTCCGCCTGAGGACAGCCTTTTGGAATTCGATGCCGCATTAAAAGCGGATCCAAACTACCCAGAAGCCCTTGTGATGCGTGCATGCACTAACTGCCGCATTGCAGACAATGCGCAAGGGCCGCACGATGTTGAACTGCTGCTGGAAGGCGCGATGCGGGACGCTGAAAAGGCGCTTGAGCTCGACCCGGAGAATAAACAGGCGCAGAGGCTCAAAGAAGGCCTGCGCAAATACAGCGAGCTTCCGCAAGACACGCGCGGTTCGCCTCTTAACATCATAGTTCATGCGCTTTCGGACGTGTTTCAGGAGCTCCTTCCATATCTCGAGCCTCCTTCCCTTGAGCTAGGTTCCAATTGACCAGCACGCCAGCCTGCAATCCTTTTATTAACTTCAATCCAGATTTTCCATCATGTCAAACTGCACGCGCTGCGGGAGCGAGACAGAATCCTGGGACGGTAATTATTTCTCCCGCGGAATGATGTGCATAACCTGCTATTCCGAGAGCGGCAGGAGGCAGGATGAGAAGACTTCAATCTGCACGCGCTGCGGCCTGCGCATCGCCCCCACGGATGCGAACCTGAAGCTCGGCCGCACTTTGTGCAAATCCTGCTATGAGGAAACGCTGAAGGAGCAGCGCGAGCACTACTGCGCCTCGTGCCGCAAGCTGATAGAGGGCGCGAGCTTCGAAAGGCCCGACGGCTCGCGGCTCTGCCTGACATGCATGCAGGGCCAGTCGCCCTTCGGCGGGGGCAGGCAGGCCATCCGCACATGCGATAAGTGCGGCAAAATGTCAGTCGTGCACTATATCACGAGCGACGGCCAGAGCCTCTGCCCGAACTGCGCGCCCTCTGCGCACACAAGCAAGGGTCTGCTCCGCTCGCTCATGAATGGGCTGGCGCGGCTGCGGCGCTAGTTCTTCTTAGGTAGCACTCGCAACGCTAAGTTTTCTTAGGCCGCACGCAGTTCAGCTTTTTTTCTTGCCTAAGCCGCACTCGCGCCCGCGCCGCTCTTCTCGAGCCTTATGCGCGGAGGGATGAGGGGCGGCTGCAAATTCACGACGCGCGCCATCAAAGTTCCATGCGCGCCGCACGCGAAGTTGATGTTGTTGAGCACTTCCTCGGCAAACGCGTCCTCGAGCTTCTTCTTTGTCTTCCAGCCCCTAATAATCTCGTCCCGCGCCTTCTTCTCATCCTCGACAAACAATATTCCTGTAATCAGGAGCATGCCCACCTTCTCAGCATAGTCTGCACGGTAGGTGAAGTGTATCTCGATGAGCCCGGCCTCCTCCTTCAACTCAGTAATCGCCATATTTATGCCGATGCCGCTCGGCATCTCGTTCTTGTCGCGCGTTATTTCCGCCTTCACAATCCGCATACCCGTTATTGCCATTCAAAACACCTCTATTGTGATTCACTTATCATTCGCGCCTAGAACTCGAACTCATCCCCAGGCTCCATGACTATGACCTTCGCCTTCTTAACGTCGCGCCTGAACTCATCAACATCCTGCATTATCCTGTCATTCGTATTGTAGTGCATCGGCACGGCATACTTCACATTCATCTCGTTGCACGCGGTCGAGGCCGCAAAAGTGTCCATAGTGTAAGAGCCCCCGATGGGCAGGAGCGCAATGTCCGCGGAAATGTCCTTCATATCCCTGTACTCGTACGTGTCGCCTGCAAAATATATGCTCTGGCCGCCCTTCGAGAGCTTGAAGCCGACAGGATATGCCGACTGAGGGTGCACCGCCTTCACCACCTCGACGTTCAGGCCCTTTATTTCAAAACTGTCGCCCTCCTTCACGTCCACCGTGCGCCTGTCGCTCAGCCCTAGCTTCGCGAGCACGGGCTTCGGCGCAACTACCTGGGCGTGCGTGCGCTCCACAATTTCCTGTATGGCTGGCACGTCGCAATGGTCCGCATGCTCGTGGCTCACGAACAGGAAGTCGCACTCCCTTACCTCGCCGGGCGCCATGGCGGCCGGTATGAGCCTCGGCCTGCCCGCGGCGTCATTATTGAAGAACGGGTCCATGTACATGACCAGGCCGCCCAGCTCGACCTTAAAGCACGAGTGTCCGACATATGTAAGCTTCATAGTCGTAAATTACCTATTCAGCTTTAAAAAGATTCACGAGCCAACTCTCTGCCATGAAGCTCTCGTTTGTGCTGTTTGGCCTGCTGTTCGGCCTTCTGCTGTTTTCGGCGAGCGCAAGCGCCTCCTTCCAGCAGGTCTACCACAAATTCGACATGACTCTGAACGACGATGGGACGGCGCGCGTGCTCGAGGAATACGAGTTCTATATGGACTCGAACGAGTCCTCGAACTTCTATGACCAGGTGATGTCGCTGCAGGACATCTCAGCATGGAAGAACGTCACTGCACTCGAGAGCCTGCGCATCCACATGGACTCGAAGTTCGTGAAGCTCGAGAATTTCCGCATACGCGCCGAGCGCAGGCAGGGCTGCAATCCCTGGACCGGCACATGCTATGGAATAGTCCGGGTAGAGTACACTGCCTCCAACGTCGAGCCGGGCAGCTTCGTGCGCATAGAGCAGTCCAAGCCGCGCACCTACAATTACACGCTCAACCCGCGCGCCCTTTCTTTCGAGACCTCAGAGACCGGTGACGTGGCGCTGCCTGCGGGCACTGACGTCAAAATCAAAATTCCAGCCGATGCATGCATCACGCGCCTCAATCCCTTCCCTGAATATTTCACGAACACCGCACTGCCCCTCTGCGGAGTTTCCGAGCTTAGCTGGTCCGGTCCTTCGGTGCTCGCACGCTTCGATCTGAGTTTTGTGCGCGAGGACGCGCTTGAAACCGAGGTAATACAATTCTTCCGGAATGCGCAGCGCGGGCTGGTGGATTTCATAAATTCAACGCAGGGGCTTGTCGTGCTCGTGATGGCCGGAGTAGCCCTCTGCTCCCTCGTGCTCCTGCGGCATTACCAGGACACCCAGAAGGAATCGAAATGATTCGGCTTTCGCCGTTCTCTAGCTGTGATTGAAATGCATGAACACGAAATCCTGATACTTAATGCCCTCGACTCGCTTTCAAAAGGCAGCCCGCACGTTTCGGAGTTCAAGCTTGAAACGATTTCCGAGCGTTCCAGCTTGCCGCTTGATTCCGTGCGCAAAGCGGCGGGTTTGCTCGCGGATAGGCACTATGTTAATGTCCATGAACGCCTTGGGGCATACCACACCTCTCCGAGCGCGGAGGGCTCGCGCTTCCTGAAGGACGGCTTTCCCGAGGAGCGGCTCGTGAAAAAGCTTGAGGAAAAAGGCGGCCATGCAGCCATGTCTGAGTTGGATGACGAGGAAAAGCGCGTGGGGCTGGGCTGGGCCAAGAAGAACGGATGGGTTGAACTCAGCGGCGGGGAGCTGCACCTGAAGGAAAAGCCCGTGCTCGCCTCTTATGTGCAAAGAAACCTACTGCAAAAAATTTCAACCAGCAATTCCGTGGCCGCCAGCGAACTCGATGCCGCAAAGCTCCTTCTCTCGCGCAGCCTCATAAGCGAGCCGAAGCCCGAGAAATCCCACTCACTTGCAATTACAAAAGCAGGCCTTGATGCCCTGGGCGCAGGCCTCAGGCCTTCTTACAACCTCACCGCGCCCACGAGCCGCGCCTACCCTGCCAAGCTGCACCCCGTGCAGCGCAGCGCGGACCGGATACGCCAAATATTCTTTGAGCTCGGCTTCGAGGAGATACGCGGGTCCGCGGTCGAGAGCGCGTTCTGGAATTTTGACGCTCTCTTCCAGCCGCAGGATCATCCCGCGCGCGAACTGGCCGACACGTTCTACCTCGAGGGCGAGGAGCCCCTGCCCAAGGGCGAGGTTGTCGAGCGCGTGAAGAAGGCGCACCAGCAGAACTGGAAGTACAAGTGGGACGAGGCATTCGCGCGCAAGCGCGTGCTCCGCACGCACACCACCGCGGTCTCGGCGCGCTACCTGGACAAGAGCATGCGCGAGAAGCGCGAGTCCGCGAAATATTTCTGCGTAGGCCGCGTGTACCGCAACGAGGTGGTGGACTTCAAGCACCTCGCGGAATTCTACCAGATTGACGGCATTGTGCTCTGGGAGAAGGCAACTTTCGCAGACCTGCTCGGCCTTCTGCGCGAGTTCTACCGCAAGCTCGGGTTTGAAAAAATACGCTTCAGGCCTTCATACTTCCCATACACCGAGCCCTCGCTCGAGGTCGAGGTTTACTTCGAGCAGAAAAAGGCGTGGCTCGAGCTCGGAGGCGCGGGCATCTTCAGGCCCGAAGTGTGCCTGCCTCTCTGGGGCAAATATCCTGTGCTCGCCTGGGGCCTTTCGCTCGAGCGCCCCATCATGCTCGCGAATGACGTCGAGGACATCCGCTCGCTCTACAGGAATGACATGGGCTGGCTGAGGGACTTCAAGCTGAAGCAGTAGTGTGGTATTGTGTAGCTGTGTTGTGTTACTATGGCCTCTGTAATATTCGATGAAAAGGAATTGTGCGGGCTCATGGGCAGGAAGCTGCCTGCAGCCGAGCTGCGCGAGCGCATAGACATGCTCGGCATGCCCGTTGACGCATATGACGGCGGCAAGTTCTCGCTCGACATCACGCCCAACCGCACCGACCTGCTCAGCGTGGAGGGCATGGCCCGCGCGCTCGCCAGCTTTACAGGCGTGAAGAAGGGCCTGCGCGACTACGATGCAGAGTCCAGCGGCATGAAGCTTGAAATAGACCGGAGCGTGCGCGGCGCGCGGCCCTACATAGTAATGGCATATGTAAAGGATGCGAACCTCACCGAGGAACTTTTGCTCTCGCTCATAAGCATACAGGAAAAGATACACGACACTTTCGGCAGGCACCGCCGCAAGGTTTCAATAGGCCTGCATGATGCTGACAAGGTCAGCGCTCCCTTTACCTACAAGGCAGTGAAGGAATTCACGTTTACGCCGCTCGATTTCGACAGGCCCATGACTATTGCGCAAATTTTGAAAGAGCATCCGAAAGGCAAGGACTATGCGCACCTCGTGCAGCCCGGCAAATACCCGATGCTGCTCGACAGCAATGCCGAAGTGCTCTCCTTCCCGCCCATCATCAACGGCACAATCACAATGCTCACGCCCCAGACAAAGAATTTACTCATCGACGTTACCGGCACCTCTGAGTGGGCTATTAGAGATGCGCTCAATGTGCTCTGCTGCCTGCTCGCAGACCGCGGCGCGCAAATCTTCACAGTTGAAACCACTGACGGCACAACGCCAGACCTTGCGCCGCGCTCGATGAAATTCGACTACAAGAAATGCAACAGGCTGCTGGGCCTTGCGCTGACCGAAGCAGAAACAGCCGAGCTTCTCTCGCGCATGGGCCACGAGTACAAGGCGGGCACAGTGCGCAGCCCGTGCTACCGCGCAGACCTTTTGCACTGGGTCGACCTTGCGGAAGACGTTGCAATTGCGTTCGACTACAACAAGCTGCCGCAGACCCTTCCCTCATTCTCGTCAATTGCAAAGCCCCTGCCCGACCTTTCGGAAGTGCGCGAGGCCATGCTCGGCCTTGGCTATTCACAGGCCATAAGCTGGACGCTCACAAATACAGAGCTGAATTTCTCCAGGCTCGGCCTCAAGCCCGCGCCCATGGCATCTGCCATCAACCCGCTCACAACGGACTTCACCTCCATGCGCACCCACCTCCTGCCTTCGCTCCTCTCAATACTTTCGCAGAACACGCACCACCCAATGCCCCAGCGCATATTCGAGCTCGGCCTTGTCTATGATGCACAGGGTCGCGAGTCAAGCGAGCTTGCATCTGCAAGCGAGCATGCGGGCGCAAGCTTCAGCGAGGCCAAGAGCTCGCTCGAGGCCCTTTTGGCCGAGATGAACATTCAGTGCAAGCTCGTGCCCAAGGACTTCCCCTTCCTCGCGCCCGGCCGCTCGTGCGCCGTGATGCACAACAGCAAGGAAGTCGGTCATGTGGGCGAGCTCGCTGAAGAAGTGAGGCGCAACTTCGGCCTCGAGCTTCCAGTAGCCGTCTTCTCATTAAGGTTATGGCAATGATTTTCAATGCGCAGGGTGCGGGGCTGGGCGCATGATTCTGTGCCATCTTATTGCACGCGGAAACGTCCAGGGCGTCAACTACCGCTCCTTCGTGCGCCAGCAGGCGCTCGCGCTCGGCGTGAAGGGCTATGTGAAGAACCTGCCAGACGGCTCGGTTGAGATAGTGGCGGAAGTTGAGTCAAAGGAAGCGCTCGAGCGCTTTAAGGCAGCCGTATCACGAAAGGCAAAGGACTGGGGGCCGCATGTGGCGGAACTGTCCGTGGTGCGCGAGGCCGAGAACACGGGGCCAGCCTATGCCTCCTTCGAGGTGGCCCGCTAGCCGCACGTCGAAGCAGCGACGGAAAAGTGCGGGATTTAAATAGGGGAAAATCCATAATAAAACCTAATTCCAATAGGATAGGTGATATAATGACGATGAAAAACATGAATACTAATGCATCCAAGCAGAGCGGCATAAAGCCATTCGGAGTAAGAGTTCGCAATGCTGCCCTCTTTATTGGTACTTTAACTACTTTCGTAGTTGGCGCACACTGCATACAAAATCACATACAAAATCAAAGACCGATTACTGACGGGCCTGTACCTCTGGCAATCTCTGCCCCTCCTAGGGAAAATTCTTACGACTCAGAGCTGACTAAGGACTGGAATGCCATGTTAAACAAGCCGTCCGAGGAGCACCGTGCCGAGATGGTCAAGGACTGGACAGCCAACGATTGCGCGTTCCTGAAAGAAAAGCTGTGCATTTACGAGCACCCATATACTGCAAAGAACAAGAAAATAGCAGGGGTCATAGACAAGGCAAACAAGCTCGGCATCTTCGTCAACAACCCAGAAATCTTCCAATATATAACTGCCTATCTTGATATTGACCCTAAGTTTTTGATAACAAAAGCTAGCGGGCATGCAACTGTAATGGATGGATTGAAGTTTGCCATCACTCAGGCAGAAATTCAGGCAATAGCTAGGCAGAACTAATGCCTTATTGAAACCCCTGAGCCGGCCGCATGCCCCGCATCCCTTGCTTATGCGGCACCGCTTTCACTCATACCTCAGGGCATCCACTGCCTGCAGCTCAGACGCCCTGCGAGCAGGGAAATAGCCCGCAACCGTTCCAACGCCCACTGAGAAGAGCAGCGCAAAGGCGCAGAGCTCGAAGGTGACGCTGCTCGGCACCCCGACTGCCCCAAGCCCTGCCGAGATGAGCACGCCCAGCGCAATGCCTATCAGCCCGCCTCCCAGCCCTATGATGCCAGCCTCCATTACAAAAATTTCCAGTATAATGCTTCTCCTCGCACCCACGGCCTTCAATATGCCAATCTCCCTAGTCCTTTCCATCACGCTCATGAACATCGTGTTCGCTATGCCTATCCCGCCCACGAGCAGGGATATGGCTGCAACCCCGCCGAGGAACGTGGCAAGCAATCCCGTAATCACACCTATTTGGTCCATTATGCTCTTTGACGTCATCACCGTGTAGTCCTTGTCATCTTCCTTCACCTTCCTCTTCGCCATCAGGCGCTGGTCAAGCCTATCGGCAACTACCTCCGTGTCCGCGCCCTTCTGCGTCCTTGCCCAGATGAACGTGACCTCCTTGCTCCCGACGCTTGTGCCCAGGATGTCGCGCACATTCTGCAGCGGCACGTAGATATCCGAGTCATATCCGCCGCCCAGTGCGCTGCCCGAGGGCTTCATTATGCCAATCACCCTGTATCTCTCGCCCGCAATGCTGATGCCCGTATTCAGGCCAATGCTCTCGCCGAACATGTCCTTTGCAATAGCGCTGCCGATTACGAGCACGTGCGAATCGCCGGGCTTCAGCATCCTGCCCTCGCCCATCGGCAGCAGGTCCTCGACAGCCTTTGCATAAGTGTCCGTATCTACGCCGCTGATATACGTGCTGACATTCGTATTCTTGTAGCCAAGCGTAAGCTGCGCGACGAGGATGCTCGTGACACGCGACGGGTCCATTCCCGGCGTCCTCCTGATAACCTCAACATCATTGAGGTCAAGGCTGCCCGACATCGTGGCTCCGCCAGTGAGGCTTATCTGCGGAGTCACCATTATGCTGTCAGCCCCGAATGCCGCCAGCTCCTTTTTCACCGCGCCATCGAGCCCCTGCGCAATTGCTATGAGCGTGACTATTGCAGTTATGCCGATGATGATGCCCAGGACAGTGAGCCAGCTGCGGAGCTGGCGATTCTTCAAATTAGCGAGAACGTAGAGAAACAAATCACGGTGCTTGTCAATTTTGATTTCACTCATACCGCAACGCCTCAACTGCCTGCAATCTTGCCGCCCTCCTTGCAGGGAAAAATCCTGAAACCGCGCCTATAATGACTGCGAAAAGGAATCCGAAGAGCGCAAGCTGCGGGCTTATCTTGCTGGGCGCGCCGAACGCATTGATTATGACTGAGATGAGCAGCGCGAGCGCAAGCCCGATGAAGCCGCCTATTGCCCCTATGATTGAAGACTCGAGTATGAAAATTTCCATTATCGTATTCCGTCTGGCTCCAATGGCCTTCAAGACGCCAATCTCCCTCGTGCGCTCCATCACGCTCATGAACATCGTGTTCGCGACGCCGACAGCGCCCACGATAAGCGAAATTGCCGCAATGCCGCCTAGGAATGCAGTGAGAAGGCCCGTAATCATGCCCACCTGCTGCTGTATGGATTCAATAGTGGTTATCGAGAAGTCCAGCTTGTCCGGCTTAACCTTCCTTTTCGCCATGAGCCTCTGCTCCAGCGCCTTGGCCACCTGGCCCGTGCTCTGCCCCTCAGCCGCCTTTGCCCATATCGCAGAAACCTCCCTTGCGCCCACAGTATCGCCCAGCAGCCTGCGCGCATCCTCCTCTGGAATAAGTATCTGTATCGGCGTGCCGCTCATGGCGCCCCCTGCGCTCTTCAGAATTCCGACAATGCGGAAGTCCTCTCCGCCTATTTTCATCTGGTAGCCGAGGTTCACCTTTTCCTTGAACAGGTTGTAGGCCGGGTCGTGGGCAAGCAGCACCACATGCGAATCGCCGGGCTTCAGCTTCCTCCCGCTCTCTATCTGCAGCAGGCCGCTCAGGACGCTGTTCTGGAACGTATCCGTATCAATGCCCACAACCCTGCTGCTCGCGTTCCTGTCCTTATACTGCAGGCTCATCATCCCGCCAACGCCATATGTAAGCGAGCTAGAGTCTATGCCGGGAGTGCCCTTAACTGTCTGCACGTCATTGAAAGTAAGGATGCCTGTGCGCGTGGGCGCGCTGCTCAGCCCTATGTTTATCCGGGGCGTGACAATGATGGTCTGCGAGCCGAATGCGTTCAGCTCGCTGTTTATGCTCTCGTTCAGCCCCTCGCCTATCGCTATCAGCGTTATGATTGCAGTTATGCCGATGATGATGCCTAGTATGGTGAGCCAGCTGCGGAGCTGCCGGTTCCTGAGGTTCTCCATCACGTACCTCAGTATATCTTTGTGCATCGCAAACACCGGCAACCCGAACTACTTCTTCTTCGCCACGTGCAGCGCAGACTTCACGCCATCCAGCCAGCCTTTCCTGTTGGCATACCAGAGCACGACCGCGAGCACAGCCAGGCCGGCCAACTGCGCGATGGTCGAAGGCCCTGTCGACCCGCCCGTAGCCAGAGCCGCAATATCTGCGGATACAACGTCGACATAGGCCAGCTTCTTCACCGTATGCTCCCTATTGTAGGTATCGAAGAAGGTCACGTTCACCTCAATCGCATACCTGCCCGGCGCAAGGCCCGGCTTCACGTAAACGTCGTACTGCGTGCTGCTGTAGTCGCTTTCCTTCAGCTCTCCTATGAATCCGTACCGCATGCCTATCACATCAACATCATTGCTCGGTATGAGCTCGGTGCTGACCGCCTTCAGGTCGCCCGTGCCCGTGTTGGACACCTGCACCGAAAGCGAGTACACCCTGCCCGCAGTCACTGGCTTTGGCGATGGCTCGGCCACTACTGAAACATCGTACCTTCCAAGCACCTCAAGGCCGAAGAGCTTGCTTACCTTCGTAGCCTCGCCCTGTGCATTCACGAACGTTATAGTCGCATTCAGCGCATAGTAGCCCGGCGGCGCATTGCCATTCACGCCCATGTGGAACACCTGCCGCATCGCCTCGCCCGGGCCGAAATTCCCAAGCCCTCCTTCGGCAGAGTCAAGGGCCACGAAATACTGGCCGCTCTTCGAATCTCCTGCTATTGCAATTACTGCGGCGTAGGCAGACTCCACGCCATTGTTCTGCACATCCAGGTAGAGGTCGAACTTGTCGCCCGGATAAAGGTCCTTGCTGGTGCTCGCCATCAGGCCGAAGTCAGTCGAAATCTTCACGACCAGCACAGGCCCGAGGTTCGCGCCATCTGCATTGGTGCTTCCCAGCGAGTCCTCGTAGGTTATCTTCACAGGTATGGAGTACGTGCCTCCTGAGAGCGTGCTGCTTGCCGTGAATTCTATGTCTGTCTCAACAACCCCTTCAGCCGGTATGCTGCCCACAGCCACCTGCGAGGCATCCTTAATCACAAAGTTGGTAGAGTTGGCGCTTATGCGCACGTTGCCAGCTGCGCCTCCCTTGTTAGTTATTTTCAGGTGCAGCCTCACGCTGCCGCCCGGGCTTACCTGTGCCTTGTCTGCGGTTGAAGAGACCTCGAACGTGGCCGGGTTGCTCACAGTTACTGGTATGGTGAATGTCCTGGAAGTGATGCCTGAGGATGTGCCGCTGCCGGACGAGAGTATTGTGCTGGCCTGGAGCGTGTAAACGCCCGCAGGCACGTCGCTCTTTATAATGAATGGGATGGTGACCTGCGTGCTTCCGCTTGCACCAATATCGCCTATGATTATGTGGGCCTGCGGCAGGATGAATCCATAGCCGCTCGCGTCAAAGGCAAGGCCGCTTATGGTTGCCGTGCCTGTGTTGGTGACAACAAAGCTGGCCGTGCCGCTCACGCCCGGCCTCAACGTGCTGGGCGAGACGCTGGATGACGAAAACGCGATGTCGGCCCAGCTCGCGCTGGCTAGCATCAAAAGCACGAATGCAAATACGCCCGCAAACCTTCCAATTCCGTCATTCCCCATCATAGTCCCACCTCATTCTCTCAATTTCAATTCTTCTCTATCTTCTCAATGCTCCCATCCCGTATCTTGATTATCTTGTGCGCATATTTCGCAATAGCCGGATCATGGGTCACCATTATTACTGCAATCCTTTCCTGCTCGTGCAGCTCCTTGAACAGCTCCATAATTTCAGCCCCGCTCTTCGAGTCCAAATTGCCCGTGGGCTCGTCGGCCAGAAGCATTGACGGCCTATTGGCGAGCGCGCGCGCAATCGCAACCCTCTGCCTCTCGCCTCCGGACATCTCGCCGGGCTTGTGCCACTTCCTGTCGCCCAGCCCCACGCGCTCAAGTAATTCTGCTGCCCTCTGCTCCCTCTCCTCCTGGCCCACGCCCTCGAAAAGCATGGGCAGCTGCACGTTCTCCATTGCAGAGAGCGTGGATATGAGGTAGAAGAACTGGAACACAAAGCCAATTTTCTCGCCCCTTAGGCGCGCCAGCTCGTCCTCGCTCAGCCTGTTTATTTCCTGGCCGCCTATGCGAACGCTTCCTGTAGTCGGTATATCCAGCAGGCCCAGAATGTGGAGCAGCGTGCTCTTGCCGCTTCCGCTCGGGCCCATGATCGCGACAAAATCATCGTCGTTCAGCCTGAGGTCTATGCCCTTGAGCACCTCGAGCTTGTAAGTTCCCATCATGTATGACTTCCTCACTTGTTCGAGTTCAATGACTTCTTTCTTCGCCCCTCCCGCATTCTTGCCATGGCTGTGCGCTGCCTCGGACTTTCCAGTTCCGCGCGCTTCAGCACCTGCTGCTGTGCGCGCAGCTTCCGCTTTCCTTGCAGCCCGCGCATCTGCGCTTCCCGCACTGTCCTTCCCGTGCGCAGCTTCAGCCCTTCCCGCAGCCCGCGCACCCGTACTTCCAGCCCTCACAACAGCAAGCATAACAACACCTAAATTTTCTCCAATTCCTCGACGCTCTTCCTTATAATTTCTTTCACCCTTTTGCCCTTCGGCCCGCCCACCTTGTGCAGTATGAGGTTCCGCGCCCTCATGAGCATCGCGTACATTTCTGCGTCCATGCCCTCGAATACATCGCCTACCATGCCTGCCATCATCCTGTAGTGCTCGCCCAAGTGTATTGCGTGCTCCCTGAACGCCTTCAGCGCCTTCCTGCCCTGCGCCGAAAGCTCGTATTTCTTCATCCCTCTCTTCCCACGCTCAGCCACCCTCAGCAGCCCGCTCTTCTCGAGCTGGGTTATGAGCGGGTAGAGCGCGCCCTTACTGGGCTTCCACCTTCCGCCAGTCTTCTCCTTTATCTCGCGCAGAAGGTCGTAGCCGCTCTTCCTGCCCTTCCCGAAGCTGTGCAGCACGTATGCCCTCAGCATGCCGCGCCTGCCGGCGCTCACAATCTCGGCGCATGCTTCCGGTGTTTTCCTCTTATCCCCCATGACTGCATTTCCTCCAATAGTTCTCTATAGAACCGTTCTGTATAGAAGTATTTAAATAGCTATATGTCTTCGCGCCGCTTGCGCGCCAGTTTTAGGTCGTCCGCCAAAAAGCTTCTTTTTACTGGATGACCAAAACTGACATCTAGACGAAACAGAATCGAGTGCCGACTTTTTTACCAATTTCGGCCCCAGGCGCCTTCCTCGGGCCGTGTCCCTGCTTCTAGTCCAGCCAAAACCCGCTATTCCTTCCCCTGCTCCTCAGCGCCCCGCTTCTTCACCACATCCTTCCTTATGTCCTGCGCCACCCTTTCCCGCCTCTCATAGTTGCGCAGTGCCTCGTCCATCGGGGAGCCGGGCGTCACGGTCACAATCTTCGCCTTCTTCTCATCATAGACCTGCTTCAGCTCGCTAATTGCCTTTTCCATTTCCTTTTTTTGATTCTGCTTCTCTACAGTCGTCTGCATGCAACTCTCCCTGCTAAGCTCATGGTGGGGAAAGAATAAAAAGAAGCGAGAATCAGCCCCTTCCGCAAGGTTTTGTTCCTGCGCGCAATTCCGGACAGCTATCTTAATAAAGGGGGAGCGAGCGAATATTAGCTACGGATGAATAGTCGTCGGAGTGTGATCATATGGTACAAAAGCAGGCCGATTCCGCAATTCAGACTATCGATCAGGCTTGGACTGCCTACAAGTCACTATTCACCCTGCCCACCACTCAATCAACCACTATCCTTGGCAACGGACAAACTCATTCTGGCTTCGGCCTAGCATCAACCGATGCTCAGCTTATTGAACCAAAAGCCGGATATCTTATGGTTCTCGAGACAATGAAAAACAAGGCAGCGACCGACCCGGTCTTGTTCTGTGAGATGGCCGAGTTAGTTGTTGCTCATGTAGAGCTCAGGCAAGCCGTTCTGAAGGCATATAACGACGGCACTATAGGCGAGCAAACCAGGGACGATCTGCTCAAGTCGCTGGCATGGACCTGGAACCGGATGACCACAGATCTTAATGCGGGCAATGCGAACCTTAAAGACATCTATTCGCCGCTTTACGGCGATTATGCCCTCAAGTTCAACAATGGCGATTATGTAGGCATGAACAAAACATGCACTGATGCATTGGGAGCAATCCCTGGGACCTTGACGCTTCATGGAGATCTGCTCTTGAGCCGCCCTGTAAGGCAGCCAGCGGGAGCGGAAACGGGCGCCGTACTGGAAAGCGAAATGCCTGTCCTGGAGGATGAAGAGACTGCGCCGCTTACAACTCCCGTTCCTGCTGGCCCCCAGACTTGGCGCATCCTTCATGGCCCAAGGCAGGATGGCATAACTATCCAGGTGCGGCAGGAAACAAGCCCCGGAACCTTCAACATTGTTGACCGGACAGACATACATGAGGCAGGCATGAACATACTGCGCAACATACTGCGGGCCGATCCTGCAAGCCTGGGCATAGATAAGATAATCGAGGGAAACGTGACAACTTACCAAATAAAAATCGGGGAGCAGCTAATCCCAATGGACGTGAATGTTCTGAAATCGCTTTTGAGCATCCTTCCGAAGCCAATGACTATCGAAGCTTTCGATGCACTTCCGGAAGACGGACAGGTGGCCGCACTCAAGCTAGCGGCGCAAACCGTTTTGAATGCGCCTGTCGAGCAAGTCGCTGACCAAAACGGTGCCGTGGTGCCCACCCACAAAAAAAGCTTCTGGGATAAGCTGCAGGACTGGCTGAAGGTCATCCTGGCTGCGGTCGCTCTTTGGGCTCTTGTTTCCAATATCTTCAATCTGTTCGGGAACAAGAAGATTGGCGAGCAGGCTGCAAAAGCAGAGGATACGGTTACGGATCTGGTCCAGATGGCCTACTGGATAAACGAAACGCAGAGGAACTTCTCGCACACCTGGACTCAGATAGGCGGTTTTGTCGACGACCCGAACAATTCCAATGCGCCGAACCCGCCAGGCAATACCGGCCCGCCGCCAGGCCTCTGAGCTTTGCTTTCCGGCGCACCAGCAAACAGCGCCTACAGCCTACTGTAGTGTAAAATAGATCCTTCTATTGTCCTTTCCCTTATTTTCCATCTTCGTAATCACGATCCTGCCGCACTCATTCGTATTCTTCACGTGCGTGCCTCCGTCAGCCTGCACCTCGAACCCGCCAATGTCCACTATGCGCAGCTCGCTTATTGCAGGCGGCAGCGCATTTGCCAGCTTCACGATGCCCGGTATTTTGAGGGCCTCTTCGCGCGGCAGCGTGTAAATCTTAATCTCAAGCCCCTCTGCCAGCTTGGCGTTGGCCTGCGCTACCATCCTCTCCATGAGCTCCCTGTCAAAATTATCAAGCGCAAAGTCAAAGCGAGTCTGCTCCGTGCCTATTTGATTGCCCGTAATGAGTGCGCCCTGCCGAGCCATGAACCCGCCCGCCAGCACATGGGCTGCGGTGTGCATGCGCATGTGCGCATAGCGCCTTGCCCAGTCTATCGTGCCATGCACAGATGCGCCGGCTGCAAATGTCGGTTGCCTGTCAAGATAATGCCACACCTCGCCCGCCTCCTTCTTCACTTCTTTTACGACGTATTCTGCGCCCGAACCATCGCTGCCTTCCGCTCCTTTCACCACTATCTTGCCAGTGTCGCACGGCTGCCCTCCTCCCTGCGGGTAGAAGAGCGTCTGGTCGAGCATCACCGCGCGCCTCTCGCCATTCACCTCGAGCACCTGCGCGCCGAACTCCTTCAGGTAGGAATCGTCCATGTAAAGCAGTTTTGTTCGCATAAAATCACACCTCACAAAAGGTTTATCAGCTCCGCAGTCCTCCAAACCCTGACATTTCCTTTCAGCTTCTGGAAATGCGGGTCATCGCTCCAAATTCCGTCATTTTGGATTGCAAGTGCAAGCGCCACATAGGGAACATCGTCCTTGTCTATCCCGCCCATCAGGAGTTCTGCCTTCCCAAGATGTTTCGCCACTTTCTGTGCCGGAATTATTTCGATCCTGTCGAATACCAGTTCGAGAACTTTTTTAGCGTCTTCCCGCGAAAGCCTGCTCTTTTCCAGCATTTCCTCGAAATGCCCCTTAATTTCTTCAATAATGAACTCCGGGCAGCAGAAGCAGTTGTCAGGCCTGAGCAGGAGCTTTCTGACAGCCGCGTCCCGTATGAACGCGGCAATAATTATATTCGCATCGACAACAAGCTTCATTCAAAGCCCTTCCTGTATCTGGCCGCCAAGCCCCTGTTTATCTTTCTGCCGAGCTCAAGGGCATCCTTGCCAGTCATCTTGCTGCCCTTGGCAAGCCTGTCCATTACCTCGAGATTCGCGGCATAGCTCCTTATAGCCTGCCTTGCCACTTCGCTCCAGTTCACTTCCTTCCTCCTTTTCATAAGCCTGTAAACGTCCTCTGGCACCGCAAGCGTTACGTTCACCATGTTGCATCACCCGTGCATTATGTGCATGCACATGTTTATAACCATGCCGATTTCTAATGCAAAGTATTTGCTCCAACAAGCTTCCATTTTATTAATAAAACGATAATTCTATATATCAAACGCTCGTTCTATTAGCCGAACGATCAGAAGGTGAACCCAAATAAAGCTCGACTTCCACGTGCACTCCAACACCTCGCCCGACGGAATCCACAGCGTGCGCCAGCTCGCCGAGCAGGCGCGGAAGATAGGGCTGGATGGGATAGCAATCTGCGACCACGACAGCTTCCCTAAGGAGCAGTTCAAGCTCAAGGGCCTTCTCATACTGCGCGGCATGGAATGCAGCACTGCAGAGGGCCATCTCTCAGTCTTCGGCGTCCCGCCCAACTTCGACTTCGTGAAGGGCATGCCCGCTGCCGAGGTAGTGGCCCGCGCGCGCAGGGCTGGCGGCATCAGCATAGTCAACCACGCCTTCTCGGTCCGCAAGCGCAGGTCCAGCATGGGCTCTGCGGGCCTGAAGCTGGGCGCAACCGCCATCGAGCGCTTCAACGGCAGCGACTTCGTCCACAACTTCATGGCTTTGCGCAAGATACCCGTGGGCACGGGCGGGAGCGACGCACACTCTTTCTACGAGCTCGCAAATGCCTATACCATACTGGACTGCAGGCCGCGCGAGGACGACGTGCTCGAAGAAGTGCGGAAGGGCAGGATGAAGGCAGTACTCTCGCAGAATCCCTTCTCAATATTAAAAAGGAAGTATGAGCGTTTTTTCATAAAGCGCGCAAGGCGGAAGGAGCATCAGCATGCTGGTGAATTAAGATGAAGATAAAACGGGTTGCAATAGCGCCGAACCCCCGCAAGCCCTGGGCGCACAGGATTGCGCGCGAGCTGCGCAGGTTCCTTGCCAGGCGCGGCATTTCTGTAACGCATGCGCGGCAGCATGCAGACTTGCTAATTGCAATAGGCGGCGACGGCACCATACTGCACGAAAGGGAGCACTGCAACCTGCCCATCTTCGGCATAGGCAGCAGGACCAGCTATGTATGCCAGGCAAGGAAGGAGAATTGGAAGCCGCGGCTTTCCGCAGCCCTCGCAAGGCCGCGCCTGGAAAAGCGCATGCTGCTCTCGGGCACCCTGAACGGCAAGAGGCTGCAGGATGCAATGAACGAGATTTTCATACGCAACTCCGACTACCGCGTGCTCGAGTTCGGCCTGCGCATAAACGGAAGCCGCTTCAAGTTCACTGCGGACGGCGTAATCTTCTCCACGCCAACAGGCTCGACTGCGTATGCATACTCTGCAGGCGGCCGCGAGCTCAAGCCGACTGCCAGCAAATACGAAGTCGTGGCGCTTGCGCCCTACAGGCGCGGCTTCAAGCCCCTGCTTGTTGACGCCAGCCAGCGCTGCACGCTCACCGTGCACACCACCTACCCTGCAATCGCCGTGATAGACGGCCAGTTCTGCCATGGGTTGAAGACTGGCCGGAATACGCTGGTAGTTAAAACGAGTTCCACTTCCGCACTGCTGCTTCAATCTAGATAGGCGTGAGGCCCATCCTGCCCAGTCAGTCCAAATAGGCCTTCGGAGGCTCAGGCATCTGCTGGCCCACGTACTTGCTGCCCTTCTTCGAGTCGTATCCCTCCTGGGCCTTTGTACCAAGCCTGAAGAAAGAGAGCTGTGCAATCTTCATGCCCGGGTGCAGGAGCACAGGATTCGGGTTGACTGAGTAGACCTCAAGCGTGAGCGTGCTGGGCGCCTTGGAGCCGAAACCCGCGTGAATTATGCCCGCAGTCATATGGACTACGATGCCAAACCGACCAATCGAACTTCTGCCTTCAATCTGCGCCGCAATACTGGAGTCAAGGCCAATGCTTTCCATCGTATTCGCAAGCACGAACTGGTGGTGGCCGAGCATGAACGGCTCGCCTTCCTTCAGGCTCACCTTCTCGAAATAGTTCGCTTCATTTCTCTTGAGCGGGTCCAAAGTCTTGCCCACATTCTTCGCCAGCAGCATTTCCTTGCCCAGCCTTATGTCCACGCTGTCCGGCCCGAGGTTTGCCCTGTCAAACGGCTCGATGCGCAGCTCGCCCTTCTTGATGGCCTCGAGAATTTCAATGTCAGACATGAGGGACATGCGTTGAATTAAGACGCAAAAGAATAAAACAAGTCACCCGCTCCCTGGTCTGCCAGCCCTTTTAAACGCCGCGCGCGAACTTCTTTGCGAGGCACAATGTTTATATAGTCGTATATACACAAATATAAACATGGCCTCGGCGAGAATATGCATACTTGGCGCGGAAGGATACTCCGCTTTACGAATGCAGCATACTGGGAGCTTTACAAACACGGTCTTTCGCCAGAAGACGTAATTGATGTTCTGGATAACGGTTATGACTTCCCGGGAAAACAACGAAGCGAAGGCATTTATGAAAAATGCCTTCGGAAAGGTTGCGAGATTATCAAAGTAGTGGTGGCCGAGTCATATTCGTTTGATATAAAAGAAACCGTGTGGGCGGTCGTCCACGTTATGGTTGTGAGGACATGAAAATTGAGCATGATGCGATGAAATGCGTTAAGTGCGGTGGATGGGCGAATCCAGCGAAGCTCAGACTCGACGGTGAGGCTGTGCGCGGCTGGAAATGCGCCTGCGGCGAGGACTATATACATGGGGAGGATGCCGACAGGTTGCTGGTTGCGAACAAGGCGCGCAGGGGTCTGCTCAAAACTAAAGTATGCAAGGTTGGTAATTCCTACTCTATACGAATACCAAAGCCCATAGTTGATGCCCTGAAGCTGAAGGGAAAGACGCTCAGCATACTGCTCGAGCCAAAGCGCCTGGTGCTGGTAGAATGATTATCGATGCCGTTGTAAAGCCCAGCTCGCGCAAGTTCGAAGCCAAACTCGGGCAAGGCGAAGGCGGCAAGCCCCTCCTGCGCGTTTCCCTCACCGAGCCGGCCGAGAAGAACAAGGCCAATCTGGAGCTCCTCAAGGAGCTCTCGCGCCTGCTGGGCTGCGAGGTGAGGCTAGTTGCAGGCGCAAAGTCGAAGAAGAAAAAGCTCGAGCTGGCCATTGACGAGGCATCTTTTTACGCGAAGCTTCAAAACCATAAATAGTGGGACTTGCGCGAGGAATGCGAACCTATAAATAGTGGGAAGGACAGAAGGATAGAATATGAACGGCAGACTCGGGGCTCTCGAAGGGAGGGAGTTCCTTCATCAGGCTCGATTCAAAGGCGCGCCTAGTTCTGCCGCTGCTTCTGCGTGAGAGGCTCGGCATCGCGAAGGGCGGGCCAAAGGTTGTGGGGCTTAAGATTGTCAGCATAGCGGACGGGCTGGCAACAGTCACAGTCTCGAAATCCGAAGGAGTAGCGGGAGCGCTGCCCATATCAAAAAACTCGAAAGAGGTGCGAACATGAACAAAAAACAGGCGTTGGCAAGGGATGTGCTTCATGCAGTCCGGCATATTTCCTACTTCCCTCACTTCTACGTCAATTCCTGACTTTATCTCCCTTAGGCGCACAGAGGACAAGAACGCAAGGGAGACTGCGGCGCGGATACTTTCAGACGTCCAGTCGCGCGGCTTTTCCGCCATAGCTGCCTACTCGCGGAAGTTCGACGCTTTTAACTTAACCAAGCAAAATTGCCTCATAACGCGTGAAGAATTTGACGAGGCTGCCTCGCGCGTTACCCCTGGGCAGCGGCAGGCAATGCGAAAGATGAAGGGCAGGTTGGAATCTTTTGCGCTGCTGCAGAAATCAAAGATGGACGACGTCTCGCAGAAAAGCAAAGACGGCACAACCACATTGAAATTCATGCCCGTGGAACGCGTTGGCATATATGTGCCTGCCGGCCGCGCACCGCTATTCTCCTCGCTTTTCATGGCCGCCGTGCCTGCGTGCATAGCCGGCGTGCAAGACTTGGTGGTTTGCACCCCGCCACAAAAGGATGGCAAGGCAAATCCATTCATTCTCGCAGCCGCCCGCATGTGCGGCATTGACAAAGTCTGCAAGCTCGGCGGCGTGCAGGCAATCGGCGCGATGGCTTTTGGTGTTGAAGGGCTTATCAGGCCAGTTGACGTCGTTTGTGGGCCAGGCAATGCTTACGTGAGCGCCGCAAAGCAGATTGTCGCATCTTCAGGTGTGAGAATTGACGTTCCTGCCGGCCCCTCTGAAGTTCTCGTGATTGCCGACCAATCCGCAAATCCTTCTTTCGTGGCCGCGGATATGCTTGCACAGGCAGAGCACGGAGCCGACAGCGCGGCAATCTGCATCTGCACATCCATGCGATTGGCCGAACGGGTTTCCCAAGAGCTCGCTGCACAGCTGGCATCTCTTCCTACGCAGAATCCGGCGCGCCAGTCGATACCAAAATGGGGCCGGATTTTCGTGGTACGGGACATTGACGTTGCGCTGGATGCGGCGAACGCGCTTGCGCCAGAGCACCTTGAGCTGATGGTTGCGGATGCCCTGAAGTGGCTGCCAAAAATCAAGAATGCAGGTGCGGTCTTCCTCGCGACTGGCGAGGCTTTCTGCGACTACGGGATGGGCTGCGGCAACCACATACTCCCGACGAACTCGTCGGCAAGGGCCTGGGGAGGCGTAAGCGTGCAGACTTTCGGCAAGTGGATGTACGTCGAGTCTTTGAGCGCAGGGGCGCAGCAGAGGCTTGCATGCGTTTCGGCCCTTCTTGCAAGAATAGAGGGCTTGGAGGCGCACGCAAGAGCGGCGGAGAAAAGGGCAGGCGGTGATTAATATGGTTTCATGGGATGCAAAAAAAGCGGCAAGGAAGGATATAGTCGAGCTTGCGCCATACGTCTGCGCGAGGGACATCTGCAAAAGCGCAGACGTTTTCCTTGACGCAAATGAAAGCCCTTACGGTGATGGCGGGCTCAACCGCTATCCAGATTCAGACCAGCTGGAGCTACGCAAGGAACTTGCAAACTATGTTGGCAAGGGCGTGGAACTGCAAAACGTCCTTGCAGGCAATGGCTCGGATGAGATAATCGACATGGCCATCCGGACTTTTGCAGGGAAGGGCTGCAACGTGCTCTGCGCCTATCCTGATTATTCCATGTATGCGATAGCTGCAGCCATAAACGGCGTGGAGGCAAGGCAGGCGGAGCTTGGCAAAGGCTTCGCGCTTCGCGCAGACAAGTTTCTCGCGCGCGCAGATGCGCGCACGAAAATAATTTTCCTCTCCTCGCCGAACAGCCCTACCGGGCGGGAGCAGCCGCTTGCGGAGATTGAAAAACTGGCAGCCAGCACGCAGGCACTGGTTTTTGTAGATGAGGCGTATTTCGAATTTTCAGGCAAAAGTGCAGCGTCGCTAATCAAAAAATACAAGAACATACTTGTCAGCCGCACGTTCTCCAAGGCCTGGGGCCTTGCGGGAATCCGACTTGGCTATGCCGTTTCGTCCCCGGAAGTGATTTCGCTTCTTAGAAAAGTCAAGATGCCTTACAACGTCTCGCGGCTCGCCGAGCGGGCTGCCCTTTCGGCCCTGAGGTTTGACAAAGCGAAGATGCGCATGAACGTACGGAAGATGCAGCGCGAGCGCCAGCGGCTTTCGGACGCGCTGTCGTGCCTCGGCTTCTCAGTTTTTCCATCAAGCACAAACTTCCTTCTCTGCCGTTGCCCGACAGGCACGAGCGCACCGAGACTTCAGAAGCGCTTGATGGCCCAAGGCGTCATCATCCGCGATTTTTCTGCGAAACGCAGGCTTGAAAACTGCGTCAGGATAACCGTGGGCAAGCCAGCCGAGAATTCCCGCCTTCTTTCAGCCATGCGTAAGCTAGCCGGCCTGCAATTCGATGCAGTCATATTCGACATGGACGGCGTGCTCGTCGACGTCAGGCGCTCGTACCAGGTGGCAATAAGGAAAACGGCAAATGAACTGCTTGGCAAGGATGCGATTCGCGCATCTGATGTTGCTTCAATAAAGTCAAACCCCTGGTTCAACGATGATTTTGACGCAACATTCCGCCTCGTAACCCTTGCGCGCGAGTGCAGGCTTTCTGCTGCAAAATGCGCAACAAGGGTAAGCGCGCGAGAGCGGAACAGCAAGGAGTATGCGCGCGCAGTCGAAAAATTCCAGTCCCTGTACCTGGGCAGGCGGTTCACCGGGCTGATACGGAATGAAAAGCCGCTAATCTCCTTGGCAACACTTGAAAAGCTCAGGTCTGCGGGCCTGGCGCTTGGAATTGCGACAGGAAGGTCGAGGGCCGAAGCCCTTTTCGCAATCCGCAAGAACGGATGGTCCGAATACTTTTCAGCAGTGGTGTGCGCCGAGGACCGCGGCCGCAAAAAGCCGTTCCCCGACTCGCTCCTCCTGGCGAAGAAACTGCTCGGAGCAAAGAATCCGATTTACGTGGGCGACAGCCCTGCGGATGCGCTGGCTGCAAGAAATGCCGGCATGCCGTCTGCAATGATTTGCGACCTTAGCGGAGATTTTGCACTTGCGAAGACGGACGCAATAGTTGGCGTGGTGATTGGATGAAAACGAAAACAACGAAAATAGCACGGACAGCAAAAATCAAAAGAAAAACCGGCGAGACCGACATAGCGCTCGCGCTAACTCTGGACGGCAGCGGCAGGTCCGAAATCGCAACGGGCATCGGCTTTTTCGACCACATGCTCTGCTCGTTTGCAAAGCACGGCCTTTTCGACCTGGAGCTCTCGGCAAAGGGCGATTTGCAGGTCGACCAGCACCACTTGGTGGAGGACACTGGCATAGCGCTAGGCGAGGCATTCGCAGCAGCGCTTGGCGACAAGAAGGGCATAGCGCGCGCAGGCAGCTTTGCCTTCCCGATGGATGAAACTCTTTCGCTGGTGTCCGTGGATTTCGGCGGGAGGTCTTTGCTCACGTTCGACGCCAAATTCTCCCGCGGGTTCATCGGCCGCCTGCAGTCGGACCTCGTGCGGGAATTCTTCGCGGGCTTTGTGCAGGGTGCGCGCTGCAATGTTTGCGTGCGGCTCCTGTACGAAGGCAATGACCACCACAAGTGCGAGGGAATATTCAAGGGCTTTGCCCGCGCGCTGGCGCAGGCTTGCGAAGTCAGGGCACGCGCAGGGGCTGCGGTGCCTTCGACAAAAGGGGTGATTTGATGGAAGAAAAATTCAGATTGGTGATACCGAACAAGGGCGTGCTGTACGAGCCCACGCTCCGGCTGCTCGAGTCCGCCGGCGTGAGCGTAGGCCGGAACGGCAACGGCGGCCTTTTCTCGAAGAGCAAGGACGGGAAGCTGTCAATACTCTTCGCGCGGGCGCAGGACGTGCCGCTCTACGTGGAAACCGGCGCCGCGGACGCAGGGATAACTGGGGAAGATATGGTGTATGAGAAAGGAAAGCGCGTGAAGGTAGTGTCCAATCTCGGCTACGGCAAGTGCCGCGTATCTATTGCCGTACCCAAATCATCTCGAATAACTTCGGTCTCGCAGCTCGCGGGCAAGCGCATAGCAACAAAGCTTCCCAACATCGCGCGCGAGTATTTTGAAAAGGAGGGCTTGAAGGTCGAGCTGCTCGAGCTGGCCGGTGCAACCGAGCTGGCGCCAAACATTGGCCTCGCGGATGCGATAGTGGATCATGTGAGCACGGGTGCCACCCTCGAAGCCAACAACCTCAGGGAGCTCAGCACAATTTTGGAATCCGAGGCTTGCCTGATATCGCGGCCGGAGGCTGCAAAAAAACCGGAATTGCAGGAGCTGCAAATCGCGTTCGAGGGCGTGCTCCGGGCCAAATCTTCGCGGTACCTCATGCTGAATGCGGCCAGCGATGAAATACTGCGTAACGTTCTGTCGTGCCTGCCCTCAATGGAAAGCCCGACCGTGCTCAAGCTTGCCAGGGCGGGTGAGTATGCTGTGCACTCAGTAGTGAAGGCTGAGGAACTGGGCGTGCTAGTGCCCAAACTCAAGCGGGCAGGCGCAAAGGACATTCTGGTCCTCGCAATGGAGCGGGTGATATTGTGATAGGGCTAGTGGATTTCGGCAGCGGGAATTTCCGCAGCGTTTCGCTGGCTGTGCGCAGATGCGGAGACCGCGCAAAAGTGGTCCGCCGGGAGCGCGAGCTGCAGAAACTCAATGCACTCATCCTGCCGGGCGTGGGCTCTTTTGAGGTGTTGAAGGGCCAAGATGCGCTGGTGCGCGGCATACGGAAATTCGCGGCGAGCGGCAGGCCTGTACTTGGTATATGCCTGGGCATGCAAGCCCTGTTCGAGCGCAGCGAGGAATGCGCTGGCGTAAACGGCCTCTCGCTAATTCGGGGTGCAGTGAAAAAACTCAACGCTCCGCGCCTGCCGCAGATGGGCTGGAACCAGCTCCGCATAATCCGAAACTCGCAGTTGCTGGACGGGATTGCGGATGGCACCCATTTCTATTTCGCGAATTCCTACGCATGCTTTCCTGAGGAAGATGTCGTTTCGGCAGCATGCGATTATGACGGCGAGTTTGCGGCTGTCGTGGAAAAAGAAACTTTCTTCGGCGTGCAGTTCCACCCTGAGAAGAGCGGGGAGGCGGGATTGCGCGTGCTGAAGAATTTCGTTGAAATGTGCGGGTGATGGGATGCGATTGATAGGGGCATTAGACTTGTCAGATGGGATGTGCGTGCGCCTTGTGCGCGGAAGGCTAGCTACAGCTAAGGTTTACTATGCAAACCCGCTTGACGCGCTGGCGGCGCTTGAGAAAGCGGGCGCGGATTCCGTACATGTCATTGACCTTGACGCGGCCATCTTAGGGGAGCGGCGGAATGCAGGCGCAATCTTTGCAATTCTCAAGCAGGCCTCCCTGCCCGCGCAGGTTGGCGGCGGGATACGCTCTTTGGCCACTGCAAGGGAACTGCTAGATGCTGGCGCAGAGCGTGTGGTCGTTTCGAGCGCGCTCGCCGAAGACACCGGGCTTGTACGGACAATGTGCGAAGAGCTTGGAGGTAGGCGAATAGCCGCGGCCATAGATGACGATAAAGGCAGGACTATGACTCGGGGCTGGACTTCAAATGCAGACAGCAGCGCGGGCCATCTTGCCAGAAAGGCTGCTTCATTGGGCGTTTCCGAAATAATTTACACAGACATCTCGCGGGACGGCTCGCTCGAAGGGCTGAATGAAGAAAATGCAAGAGCTTTCATACGCGGAAGTCCCCTGCCCGTTGTCTTGGCGGGAGGCGTGGCTTCAACAGCTGACGCACTCAGGGCAGAGCGCGCAGGCGCAGCGGGGCTCATAGTGGGCAAGGCATTCTACGAAGGAAAATTCAACTTCATGGAGGCGAGGCGATGCTTGTGAAACGTATAATTCCATGCCTCGACTGCACCTTCGTGCGCGGAAAGCCGCAGGTTGTGAAGGGCACGCAGTTCAGGCGCCTGAAATATGCTGGTGTACCTTGGGAACTAGCCGAGCAGTATTATGCAGCTGGCGCGGACGAAATAGTCTTGCTCGACATAAGCGCATCAAACGAGGGCAGAAAAACAATGGCCGACATTGTGCGCAGGACCACGGAAAATGTCTTCGTGCCCGTGTGCATCGGAGGCGGCATACGCTCAGTCAACGATTTTAGGCGCATGCTGAATGCTGGCGCGGACAAGTGCGCGATAAACACAAGTGCAATATTGAATCCTGCGCTCATACGCAATGCGTCAAAAATATTCGGCAGCAACTGCGTCGTGGTCTCGATAGATGCCAAGAAGTTCGGGCAGCGCTACGAATGCATGATTTACGGAGGCAGGAAAAGGGCGGGCCTGGATGCGATTGAATGGGCTAAAAAAGCCACTGAACTGGGCGCAGGCGAAATACTTCTCACATCCGTGGATGCGGACGGCACAAGGGCAGGCTATGATTTGGAGCTCTTGCGCAAAGTATGCGATGCCGTGGATGTGCCCGTAATCGCAAGCGGCGGATGCGGCTCGCCCAAGGATATGCTGGCCGCATTGAAGCAGACCGACGCGAGCGCAGTTCTTGCGGCAGGCATCTTCCACTACAAAAAATACTCGATTCGGCAAGTGAAAAAATATCTTGAAAAAAATGGCGTGGAGGTGAGGCTATGAAACTGAACAAAAGGGCTGCCGTTGAATTTGCAAAAGGCATGGACTTCAAAAAGCAGGGCGGCCTCGTGCCCGCAATAGTGCGAACGCCGGAATGCGAGGTGCTGATGCTTGCCTACATGAACCAGGAAGCGCTGATGCGTACGCTCACCACTGGCAAAATGTGGTATTACAGCAGGAGCAGGCGCAGGCTTTGGAGGAAAGGAGAGGAAAGCGGCAACACGCAGAAGCTCCTTGCAGTCGCAAAGGACTGCGATTGCGATTCGCTTCTCTTTACAGTTGAGCAGAAAGGGCCTGCGTGCCACACGGGAAACAAAACCTGCTTTTTTCCAACCAACTCCACGCCGGAGCCTTTCTCGCTAGCCGAGCTCTTCTCGCTAATCGAGGAAAGGAAAAAATCCGGAGACAAAAAATCCTATACGCGCAGGCTTTTGGACGACAAAAACCTCCTCTCATCAAAAATCTACGAGGAGAGTGCCGAGCTTGTCGAGGCATCCAGGAAAAAGGAAAAGAAGGAAGTCGTGTGGGAGGCCGCAGATTTGCTGTACCACATGTTCGTGCTGCTGGCCTCGAAAAATGTTTGCCTTGGCGACATCGAGCGGGAGCTGGCGAGAAGGCGGAAAGAGAAGTAGGATAAAAAACTTGCCTACGAACCTCCATCGGTAATCATGCGCCTCATAGCCGACCTGCACCTGCACTCCAAGTATGCGCGGGCCACGAGCCCGAACATGAACCTTGAAGGCATGAGTGCGGGCGCGAAGCTCAAGGGCATTGACATAGTGGCTACTGGGGATTTCACGCATCCGGTGTGGTTTGCGGAGCTGAAGGGAAATCTGAAGGAAGGCGAAAGCGGCACCGGCCTCTACAATTACAACGGCGTGAAATTCATCCTGCAGAGCGAGGTCAGCAACATCTTCTCAGTGAACAAAATTGTGAAGAAAATCCACCTCATTCTCCTCTCGCCCTCGCTCGAGATTGTCGCGCAAATCAATGAGGCGCTTGCAAAGAAGGGCAACCTCGAGGCCGACGGCAGGCCCATCTTCGGCATGAGCGCAGCCGAGACTGTCGAACTGGTGATGGGCATCTCGCGCGAGAATGTCGTAATTCCGGCCCATGCATGGACTCCCTGGTTTTCAATTTTTGGGAGCATGTCTGGATTTGACACTGTCGAGGAATGCTTCGGCGACCAGGCAAAACACATCTTCGCATTGGAAACCGGCCTCTCGAGCGACCCTGCAATGAACTGGAGGTTAAGCAAGCTGGATAAATATGCGCTCGTGTCGAATTCCGATGCCCATTCACCACAAAAAATGGGCCGAGAAGCAAACGTATTCGAACTGCAGAAGCCAAATTATTTCGAGATGATTAAAGCAATACGAGAGAAAAATGCAAAGAAGTTCCTCTACACAATCGAGTTCTTCCCCGAGGAGGGCAAGTACCACTATGACGGCCACCGCGACTGCGGCGTGTCCCTTTCTCCTGCCGAGAGCATAAAACTCAACAACATCTGCCCTGTCTGCAGGCGCAAGCTCACCATTGGCGTGATGCACCGCGTTGAGGCTCTTGCGGACAGGCCTGAAGGTACAAGGCCGGCAGGTGTCATACCCTACAAGAGCATCGTGCCCCTGCACGAGCTCATAGCAAAGGCCATTGGCAAGAGCGAGGTCAGCACGAAAGTAAGTGAGCTCTATTCGGGCCTCGTGCCTGCACTCGGTAATGAGTTCGCGGTTTTGCTTGACGTGGATGTGGGCACGATAAGGCGTGCAACATGCGACGAGGTTGCAGATGCAATCCAACGCATGCGCGAGGGCAAGGTAGGTATGAAACCTGGCTACGACGGAGTTTTCGGCGAGCTAGTGCTGGATGAGAAAGAAAATGCGGCGGCGGGAAGAGGTGAGCAGGCCCGCCGCCAGAAAAAGTTGGACGAATTTTAGTCAGCTATTGGCTGGCCGCCCGCGGGTCCGCTAGGTGGCGGGTTGAATGGGAACGGAATGGGCGTTCTCTCCTGCCCTGGCCCAATCAACAGAAGCTTGAGGAGGTTCATACAACCTCCCCGTCTTCAAGGAAGGACTTCAGCTTCTTCCGCGTGCTTTCCTTCTTCTGTGCAATCTCTTTCTTCTGCGCGCCCTCCTCACCCATCACTTCCACGAGTGCGTCGGCAAGCGCCTCGAGCTCCTTGCCATATTTCTTGTCGAGCTTGGCCTTCACCTTTTCCTTCAGGAGCTCTGTCTTGGCCCAGTTCAGGAGCATCTCGCGATAGTCCATGCGCCCGCCTCCGAAGCCGTGCATGCGTATGTATAGCGTCCTGCCGCCCGCGCCGCCGCCCATTACGCTTCCAGAGCAGCAGCCTCCTTCCCTACCGCCGCTCCCGGCGCCGCAGCAGTCCTCATCGCCCTCGTCTGCATCGAATCCAATTCCCTGCACCATTCTCTCACTCCGACGTCCTAGTTGGACATCCCATATTGGGTATGCCATATAAATATTTAAATGTATTGCTCATCCAATAGTCTTCGAGGTATGCTAATGGCCAAATCCTGCTTTGACATGTGCGACATGGAGATGAAAGGCTACCTCTCGTTCATGATGCTCTGGCTGCTCTCGAAGCAGGCAATGAGCGGCTCCCAGCTCGCCGACGAGCTGGCCCGCAGGCGCGGCGGCCCGAGGCCCAATCCCGGCACAATCTATCCCGCACTCAAGGTGCTGCGCATAAGGCGCGCCGTAATCGTGCACGTGGAAGGCCGGCAGAAGGTCTACAAGCTCACAGACTACGGGCAGCAGGAGCTCGACAGGAATGTGCAGCAATTCTGCAAGATGTTCTACGACGTGTTTGCGCAGGAATAATCAGGCCTCTAAGCCAAGCTTCTCTTTTATAGTGTTTTTTATTTCCTGCGCTCTTCTCGGATTGAGTGAAACCTGCAAGCCGTAATGCGTCTGCTTCTTCAGGATAAGCCCGTCTTTCACGAGGCCATCCGCCGCCTTTTCCGCCCGCTTCATGCCTTCCCTTCCCATCGCGGCGGATTTGAACTGCCTGAACAGGTGCTCGTACGCCGTATGACTTTCGCCCCAGTTCCTGCGGCGGGCGAGGGCCAAGAGCAGACGTGCACGAATTTCCTCATTATCCATAATTTTACATTGAAGTAAAGATTTAAATAATAGTTAGTTGCACATCTTGACGGAGACGACAATGGAAAAATCAATACTTCTGTCCACGATCGGCGACACGCCCGCGAACCGCATAGCAGACTTCTTCATCGAGGGCCGGGGTATAGACTACACTAAGACAGACGTTGCAAATGCCTGCGGCATTTCGCGGCCTACGGCATACAAACTCATGGCCGTGCTTGCAAAAGACGGCTTTGTGAAAAAAACCCGCACGATAGGCCGCGCAGTCCTTTATACCCTCAACTTGGAAAACACGCGCGTCAAAGCACTGATGAAACTGGAAACACTGCTGCTGGCGCAATCCTTCGAGGAGGTTGGGGCAAAGCCGAAAATACGCACAGCTGCCTCGGCATAGTCCTTCGGCTAGGGTTAGTAAAAGTGTCAGCAGCAGCGCGCGTTCCCGCCGCAAGGCAGTACAGGCAACGCCGTAAGCGGTCTTAGCTTCCGAGTTCGGAATGGGATCGGGCGTTTCCCCGCTCCTATGGCCGCTGACAAGGCATATTATGGACTAACTGGTTTTTAAACCTAATCTGCAGAAACCCATTCGTGATTCAATGGCGGGATTGAAAAAGCTTGTACTTGACGTACTAAAGCCTTCTGAGCCTACGATAGTGGACATGATAAAAAAGCTGTGCGACATCGAGGGCGTTGAGGGCGTGGACATCACCGTGCGCGAGATTGACAGGCGCGTCGAGACCGTGAAAATAAAGATAGAGGGCGACAACCTTAACTTTGACAAGATAAACACCGCGCTCGACAGGTACGGCGCGACGATACACAGCATAGACCAGGTGGCTGGCGGCAAGAAGCTCATCTCAGGTGACTAAGCTGAGCAGCCAGCGCCAAACTTTTTCCGGGCGGTTTGAATGACATCAAGGATATCGAATTTCATAGGCAGCTTCAGACGCTATGAGCGGATAACTGGCATGAGCGAGATTGCGCGCCGCTATTTTGTGATGAATGCCTTTGACGGCGCGCTCACGATGTTCGGCCTAGTAACTGGCTCATATCTTGCAGGCGTGCGCGCCCCGATGCTTATTTTCTCAGTCGGCATAAGCACTGTACTGGCCATTGGAATTTCAGGCCTCTGGGGCGCATTCCTCACCGAGACGGCGGAGCGCAACAGGGCGCTCAAAAGCCTGGAGAAAAAGATGCTCAGGAAGCTCACGGGCTCCTACCAGAGCGAGGCCTCTAATGCGGCCATTTATGTGACTGCTGCAGTGGACGCGCTCTCGCCCATGCTCGCGGGCTTTGTAATCCTACTTCCCTTCTTGCTAGCAGAGAAAGGAATGTTTGACATCTCAGAGGCCTACACGCTGGCCCTGGGGCTCAGTTTTGCAATCTTCTTCGGCCTCGGCGCCTTCCTGGGAAAAACCTCGAAGGACAGCTGGTGGCTCTACGGGCTCAAGATGCTTATGGCGGGCCTGCTGGCTGCGGTGCTGACTTTCGCCCTAAGCTATTCCGGCATCGTGGCTAGCACTGCGTGATTTTGGCATTGGCCTGCGCCGTTGCCCTCTTTCCTCGCTTCCCAATCTGCCTACTCGAGCATGAGCAGCTTGATGGCGCGCTCGAGCGCATGCTTCACTTCCGCCTCGCTCTTGCTGCCTGTGCAGATGACCTTGCCGTTCTTGAAAAGAAGCAGCGAAGCCTTGGGGTCCTTGAGCTTCAGGATGGCGCCCGGGAACTGCTCGGGCTCGTACTCAACGTCTGTAACCTTCTGCGCTATGGAATAGAGATCGAGCTCAACGCCAAGGTTGGCGCTCGCGACAATATTTTCAATCTTGAACGTCGGCTGAATCTTCCGCTTCTTGCCTGCGGGTGCCGTTGTCATTCTTGCAGCCTTTGCCTTTTTAGCCACGCTACCACCTCGGTACCTTTATAAAGGGTTTTTAAAGGGTATATTAATAAAAGCTTACTATGCATGCAGCCGTTTCCTTACCATCTGCTCAAGGACCTTGTCTATTCGAAGAAGTTTGCAAAATCCCTGCGCTATCAACATCCAAAGCAGACCAGACAAAACTATGCGAAGTTCGGAAGACTCTATCATGTTTAGTGTGAATATATTCATGAGCGAATCAAACAGTTCAGACGGAAATAGCATGCTGAGCCGCCACGCAGATATTATGAATATGCTTGATAGCACAATGCCGAGTCCCAAATAAATGGTGTAGATCGCAATAGCGTCGACAAAAAACCAATCATATAGTTTCGAAGTCTTGTTCGCCAGCCAGTCAAAGCTTTCGCTTTTCTCATTTTTGTTCGCGCCTGAAGAGCGCCTAGCAGCTCTAAATGCAAAATATGCCACGATTATGAGTAATACGACAAAACCCAGGCGTTCGTTCCATTCGTTTCCTCCGTCAAAACCGCCCCCGAGAATGCGAAGGGTCCCTGATAGATTTTTTCCAAAGTAGATCACGATTACAAAAAAACTTAGGACGGCATAGATGATGAATGCTAGCCAAAGGGACCATTGACCTTTCATACAGTGGTTATTTGGAAATGTATTATTATGGCTTAGCAATATCTCAAACCCTGTCTGTCGGGCGCCTGTAGTCCCACTGGATTTCATTTTTATCAAACTTCAAAGCAGCCTGCTCTAAAGGCAGAAGGACGTTCTCCGCCACATCTAGGACGAATACTTTCCCTTCAGTGTTGGTATATCTGCACGAGAGGTAAGCACTCTCATGCTCATTTTCCTCCACGCTCACGGTGCCCATTTTCGTTCCTTTCCAGTTTTCCTTGAAAAGCTCAAAAAGCGCGGCGCATGCTAGCGTAAAATGCCTGGCCTTGCCGGCCTTATTTTTGATGAATCTGTCAAGCCAGATTGGTTCGCCGTCGTTAACCCTATTTGCTTCAATTATCGCGTCAGCCATCTTTTGACCATTTTCGGATCGCATTTCTTTTCCGACTGTTTCATAAATCGCCCGCATAACCAGTCCCTCGGTCATCTTTTTATTTGCTGTGGCGTTTTGCACAACTTTTTTCTTTGCTATATCGTAAAGCCTCAGTATCTCAGACGGTTTATAGTTCAAATCTACTATGATGGTCTCCCAGTGGGCCGTAACATAAATTCCATTAAGTATGGGCGAATCGGGGCCGATATTTCGATGTGCATATGGCTTAGATGACGGCAAAAGCGTGCAGTTAGTCTCGGGTATCTTCCCGCCCTTCATGTTCATGTCTGACGGATGTGACGGCAAAAGTCTGCAGTTGTCCGAGCCTGGCTCGGGCCTCACCTTATTATACTCACCTGCAATGAGCTCCTTTAGCCTTTTGGCCGCCTCTGGCTTCATGCCTGGCGGTTTCCCTGGACGTTCCCCTCCTTTCATTGCGCCCTTAGGATTCATACTTAACTTCCTCATCCAGGACTTAAAAACCCACCACCCGCCGAAGCGCGCATATAAACCCTTTAAATAGTTAGCGTGCAGAATAACAGGCGAGAGGAGGGGCAGATTGTATGCGACGTTCACTTGGAAAGCTATCGAAGAGGACCAGGCTTCTGCGCAGGCGGAGCCGCACATCGCTCAGCGTGAGTCAGAGACTCAAGCAGCTGGCGGTTGGAGATGAGGTGCACTTGACTCACATGACGAGCAGGAGCATGCCGCACCCGCGCTACCGCGGGAGGACGGGCACGATCGTCGGCAAGCAGGGCAGTGCGTACTTGGTCAGGATCGCGGACCACAACATGATTAAGAGGCTCGTCATAGAGGGCGTGCATCTCACAAAGGTGATATGATGATTGGACGAAATATTGCGTCGGCAAGGCCGGCAACAATTGCAGAGGTCGAGGCGCTGCTGCAGGCGCAGAAGGACGGGCGCGAGCTCTCATTCGAGCAGCAGACCACGCTCGACTATGCCAAGAAGGTCGCGAAGACCTCTTCAAAGAGCGCGCAATCGCTCGTGAAGGAGCTTGTGAAGCTGGAGAAGCTCACTCCCGAGGTTGCGTGCAAGCTCGTGGACCTGCTGCCTGTGAACAAGGAGCAGCTTACGGCCATAGTGTCAAAGGAGCGCTACACTCTGAGCGAGAAGGAGATTGAGCAGGTTCTTTCAATGCTTGCAAAGGCCGCCAGCGAGAGGCCGAGGTACAAGCCCGAGGAGCCTTCAGTTGACGAGGTTGGCTTGGCCGTCGATGTCGTCTCCGCAGCCGAGGCCCCGGAAGCAGCAAGCACCGAACTCGAGAAGGAAGCGAAGAACGAGAAGAAGGAAGATGAGAAGGAAGCAAAGGGCGAGAAAAAATCAAAGAAGAAGGAAGACTGAGTTCGTGAATGTGTTGTACGGGGATCAGGTGGATGAAAATGTTGCAGCTCGAGGAGAAGGCAGTTGTAATCGACTACCTGCCGCTTGGCAAGTCCACTGACATGACCAAGCAATCCATAGCGCAGCTGCTGGGCATGAGCTACTTCACGCTGCTCGAGGCCACGCTGAAACCCGCGAGCTCGCTTTCCATAGGTGAAGTCGTGAATGTGGGCAAGGAGAACCGGGACAAGGTGGAGCACATAAAAGGCCGCATAACTTATGACCAGCTTACCACGGGCGCCAAGAACGAGCTCAAGACTGCCATCAGGATTGTCATAATGTCGCGCGAGCCTGACTTCGTGAACTTCTACAACAAATCGGGCGCGATTACGATGCGCGTAAACCAGCTCGCGCTCCTGCCAGGGATAGGCAAGAAGCACTTGGAAGCCATAATAAACGAGCGCGAGCGCAAGCCCTTCGAGTCCATGGCTGATATAACCAAGCGCGTTTCATTGCTGCCAGATCCCGCTAACTTGCTCGTGCAGAGGATAGAGCAGGAGCTGCACGGCGATGAGCAGCACTACCTGTTCGTAAGGCCTCCTTCGCACGCAATGGATCAGCCATACGGATCATTTGGAAGATACTGATGGGGACGGGCAAGCGGGACTAACAGGAACGGCTGAGCTCATGGAGCGGCGCGCAAAAAAGCTCGGGCAGTGCTTTCTTTCAGACTACAGGGTTATCGACCGGGAGATAGATTATGCCGCGCCCGAGGGCAAGACCATTCTTGAGATTGGTGCAGGCGACGGCAGGCTTACAATGCGGCTCGCCGAGAAGGCCAAGCACGTGATTGCGGTTGAGAAGGACGACCGCATGCTCGAGTTCCTGCTGCCCCTCGTAACACAATACCGCAACCTCGAAATCCTGCACGGCGATTTCCTCGAGCTCGACTTTTCGGACAAGCGCTTTGACGTAATTTTCTCCAACGTGCCCTATGTAATTTCCTCTCCCTTGCTATTCAAGCTCGCAACCATGAGGTTCGACCGCGCGGTTCTCTGCCTGCAGAAGGAGTTCGTGGACCGCATGCTGGCAAAGCCCGGTGACAAGAAGCGTTCAAGGCTGTCAGTCATGAGCCAGCTGCACTTCGACGTGTGGGGCCTTGAGAGCGTGCCGCGCACTGCCTTCAAGCCCAGGCCCAAGGTGGATTCCACGATAATTGAGCTGCACCGCAGGGACTTCCGGGCAACCGAATTCCAGTCAGAATTCATCAACAAGCTCTTCCAGCACAAGGTGCGCACTGTGCGCAGGGCCCTGCGCGATGCCTACGGCCGGCAAGTTTCAGAACTGAAGACAAACTTAGACGAGAGGCGCGTATTTTCACTAACCAATGAGGAAGTTCTGAAGCTTGCAAAGGAACTGGAACCGCTGCTTACTTTGACGTAGATCACTTCAGCTCAAATTCGTCAGAGTAGGCAAAAGCCTCTCCTTCCATCCCATACCCGACAATGTCGCTCTTTCCTTCCCACTCATCGCCTACAAAATATCTGAAGCGCATCTTGTAATCTCCAAGAACCCGTGCATATCCGCCGCCCTCAGCTATTTTCTGATCCCACTCATCCAAATCCATGCTCTCACCAGGGTTAATCTTAACAAATCTAGACGGGCCTGTGCAATATACTCGGCCAAGATACGCAAGCTGTAGCTCGCCGTCCCTCACAGTATAGACTTGGTATAACTCCGTGCATCCTTTTGCGTAGTATATTGTTTCATCAAGGTTGTTCGAGACAGTTATTTTCACGCTTTCTCCTGCCGTATACTCTTCCTTGTCAGTATAGACAAAAACTCCCTCCTCGCCCGGCGGCTGTTCTGCGGGCGGCGTTACTTCAGGCGGTTGCGTGGAGGGCGGCGGATTTACCGGTGGCGTAGTGCTTGGCGGGGTTGTAGCCGGCGGCGTAGTAGTTGGAGGCGTTTCGCCAGGCGGTGTTTGAGCTGGCTGCGCGCATCCGGCAAGCAGCAGCATTGCAAAAATCATGCAGACGAAAGCAAAAGTTCTCATTACACTCCCTCCGAACAGCTTCTCGGCGCCCACTTATTTAAACCCGTCGCATTCTTTTCGGCTCGCGGCTCATTTCTTCGCAAACGTCAGGTAGCCCGTATGCCACAGCCCTTTCGTATCCGGCCTGAAGCCGCGCTCGCGCACGAGCATCTCGCGCACCATGTTTTCAATCGTGAAAATCTCTTCTTCCTTAAAACCAGACTCCTTGCATGCAGCCACAAACTTCTGCACCTGCTCTGCGTGGGGCAGATAGCCTACAAGCGAGCCGCCCTTCTTGAGTGCCGCATACGCATGCGCAACCGCCTTCTCGGCATCCGCCAAGTCCAGAACCACTAAATCAACATCCTGCTCGTCGATTCCTGCAAACACGTCCTTCACCTTCACCTCGACATTCTTCAGCCCCGCCCTTTCCGCATTCTTGCGCGCAATCTCAGCAAAATCCTCGCGCCACTCGTAGCTCACAGCCTTCTTGCAGATATTGCCCAGCATGCATGCGAGCCAGCCGCTGCCAGAGCCAGCATCCACGCACACGCTCTCATGGCCTACGCACGTGAATGCGGCAATCATGCCAAAGTCCTTTGGCAGTATGACCTGCGGGCCGCGCTTGAGCTTCCTTAGGAATTCAGGATATTTCATGCACATAAGCGGACTTCGAAAATACTTAATACTTATACTCCAATAGCCCCTCATGCCAGGCGCAGTTGTAGTTGGGCTCCAGTATGGAGACGAGGGAAAGGGCAAGGTAGTGGACTATTGTGCGCAGAAAGCCGACATAGTCGTGCGCTTCAACGGCGGCGCGAATGCCGGCCACACCGTGATTGTGAAAGGCGAGACGCACAAGTTCCACCTGATGCCGAGTGGCGTGCTCTGGGGCAAACGCGTGATGCTCGGTGCGGGCACAGTAATAGACCCGAAGCTGCTTCTTGATGAGATTGCGCAGGCGCAGAAGGCCGGCATAAAGCCGAAGCTTCTGGTGGACTACAGGGCGCACGTTGTTACTCCCTGGCACAAGCTGCTCGACGGAGCCTCAGAGGTGCTCAAGGGCAGGCAGAAAATAGGCACCACGGGCAGGGGCATAGGGCCTGCATACGCTGACAAGGTTTCGCGCATAGGCATAAGGGTGGGCGATTTACTTGACGCGGGCAAGCTGCGGGAGAAGACAAGGTTCCTGAACGAGTTAAATTCAAAAATTGCCAGCCGGGTTTACTCAATAGAGGAAGTGCCTCAGGATTTTACCGCTGAGTATGCGGAATACGGGCGGCAGCTTGCGCCATATGTCGGCATGCTTTCCATCGAGCTCAACATGGCTCTGAGCGAGGGCAGGAAGGTTCTTTTCGAGGGCGCGCAGGGGGCGCAGCTGGATGTCGACCTGGGTACCTACCCCTACGTCACTTCCTCAAACACAACCGCTGGCGCGGCCTGCGCCTACTGCGGAGTCGGGCCCAAGCACATAAAGGAGGTCTTGGGCGTTGTCAAGGCATACACCTCCCGGGTCGGCGAGGGGCCTTTTGTGAGCGAGATAAACGGGCATCTTGCAGACAAGCTGCGGGAGAAGGGGAAAGAGTATGGCACAACAACAGGAAGGCCCCGGCGCATCGGATGGCTGAACCTTGTAGCTGTGCGTTATGCAGCAATGATAAATGGGACCACGGGTCTCGCGGTCACGAAGCTCGACACACTCTCCGGCCTTGAAAAAATAAATGTGTGCAAAGAATACGAGTGCGAAGGCAAGATGGTAGGACAGCATAAGGCGGACGCTGAGTTTCTGAAGCGGTGCAAACCTGTTTATATCGAGCTCAAGGGCTGGGAGGACCCTGGCCCTGCGGGCTGGCGCGCGATGGTAAAGAACGGCTACAATGCGCTGCCAAAAGAATGCAAGAACTACCTCAAGCTGATTTCCGAGTTCTGCAACGCACCCATATATATGGTAAGCATCGGGCCTGGCCGCGAGGATACCATTCTTCTTAAAAACCTGTTTTGATTAAAGGAGGGTGAACGTCAGGGAACTTGGGTTTCCTACGCCTCAGTAGCTCAGTGGCAGAGCGCGTCCTTGGTAAGGCCCTTTTCTTTCGCGAAAGAAAAGCCCCTTGGGAAAAACCGTTTCCGAGCACATGTAAAGGGAAGGTATCGGAAACCGCAGGTTTCTGATTAGGACGAGGCCGCGAGTTCAAATCTCGCCTGAGGCTTTTGACAGCAGTCAAGAAGCCCCTGGTTGCAAACTAGGCACGAAAGTGCCTAATTCGGCACCAAGAAAGATAAGGAGTTTGCCTCAGAGGTGCAAGACATGGAACCATTCGACATACACCACCAGAAGCGAACGCTAGAGGCAAAGCTCAGGTGGCTCAATGAAACAAAGGAAATAGGTCCACAGGACAAGCGGCTAATGCTAGACTTCTACAAGGACGGCGTGGCCAGGGGCCTCTCAACGGCAAGGAACATCAAGTACCTCCTCTTCCTTTCGCAGCTCTCCAAAATGCTCAAAACCGGCTTCAGGAACGCCACCAAGGAGAAAATCACAGATATCGTTATCAAAACGGAGCAAAGCAACTACTCTGAGTGGACCAAAAAGGACTTCAAAATCGCCATCAAATTCTTCTACAAGTGGCTCAAC
>NZ_JAUSNF010000015.1 GCF_030646255.1 Candidatus Burarchaeum sp.
AAAATAAATGCCCAGTATAAGTGAATAAATTCCGAGTCCGGGTAAAATTTTGTAGCCGGCTTTTTTATTGAATAAAAATTCCCATAAAATTATGCATCCGCCCGTTATTATGCAAAGATCCCGGAACCAAAAAGATATGCCTGCGAGCAACAAAGCAAGATAAAACTCAGTCGCTCTTTCAGTACGCATATATCTGAGATAAAACAGGAATGCCGCCAAAGAAGTGACGGCGCCCCACGCATCCGATGCAAACGTATAGCCCGAAGCCCAGAATGCAGGAGAGAATAGCATAATCATGCCTGCAAAAACTGCCTGCGTGTCGCTTCCTCCGTTTTCCTTCGCAAGCAGATATGCAAGTACAACAAGGCCCAGGGCTCCTGCAAAAGCAACCACGGCAAAACCAATCTCTCCGAAGCCGGATATTGCGATGGCCTCTAAAATCGAAATTCCGGGCTGTCTTTCCCAAGCAACGAAACGCCAATTCTCCGTTACACCAATTATTGAGTAGGCATTATTGACGTAAACTGCTTCGTCCCACCACAAGACGACGTGAAAGTAGGCCAAGATAAAAATAACGGCGCAAGAAATAAGCATCAGTTTCTGAAACGCGTTCATAAGATTCCAATGCCATTTGGATTTATTAAATGCTTTTTCGTTAACTCCTGCATGTTCGACGCGCACTGCCACCTCGAAACCGTGCCAAAACTTGACGAGGCGCTCGCGGCCTGCCGCGCAAAGCTCAACGGCCTGATTACGTGCGGCTATGACCTGCCCAGCAGCGTGCGGAATGCCGAAATTGCCGCGAGCAATCCTAATTACGTGTGGGCCTGCGGCGGTCTCGCTCCGCAGTACGCGATGAAGATGAACGACGACGAGGTTGCAAAAGTGTTCGGCTATCTGCGCGAGCATGTCGACTCCTTCGTCGCCATCGGCGAGATTGGGCTGGACTACAAATGGGCTAAAACCGAGGGCGAGAAGGCGAGGCAAAAAACTGCTTTCGAGAAGCAAATTGCTCTTGCAAACGAGCTGCAAAAGCCCGTTGTCATACATTCACGCGAGGCCGAGGAGGAATGCGTTGAGCTGTTGCTTGCTGCCAAGTGCGAGCGCGTGCAGTTGCACTGCTTCAGCGGAACTGCGGAATTGGCGAAACGGGCCGCGGACTCCGGCTGGTTCATCTCAATCCCGCCGCTCAGGTCAAAGGCGCGGAAGCAAGCGGTTAAAAGCTTGGAGCTTGAATACTTGCTTGCCGAAAGTGATGCGCCCGCCATCGGCAAGGACCCGCTGGCATGCCTTGCGGGCGCGGAAATGATTGCGGAAGAGAAAGGGATGGAAAGGGGCGAAGTTGAGGCGGTGCTTGAAAAGAACTGCAGGCGCCTCTTCAGCATATAGGTGTTTTTCATGCCGTCAATGATGGAAAAAATAAAGGCCCTTGTGAAGAAGGAGCGCAGGGAGCCGACTAAGAATATTGCATTGCTAGTGGACGGGCCGAACGTCATACGCAAGGACATCAATGTGGATTTGGAGGATGTGAAGCGCAAGCTCGCTAAATATGGAAGAATAAAGGTTTGCAAAATGTATTTGGACCAGTACGCGAGCGACAAGCTCATTGAGGCCATGACCAACCAGGGCTTTGAGCCTATCATCACAACGGGCGATGTCGATGTTACTTTAGCAGTGGATGCAATGCAGCAGGTCTACAACCCCGCTATTCAGGTGATTGCACTCATGACAAGGGACACGGACTTCAGGCCTGTTTTAGTGAAGGCCAAGGAGCTGGGCAAGGAGACCATAGTCATAGGCGCGCAGCCGGGATTCTCGGCGGCTCTGCGGAATACGGCCGACGTTGTAATAATGGCTGAGACGCGGTAGGAAAAGCAAAGCCCGTCGACCGATCAGCAGAATTATTTCTCAAGCACAGGCACGCCGTTAAACTGTGTGCCATCGACTTCAATCTCAAGCGGCACTTCTGCCTTCACTGCGCCCGCATGGCTTATTGCAACTCGTGCATCAACTGCCGCATGCGCGCTGCCCGGGCTCATGCGCAGCTCATTGCCTGAAAGCGAGAGCGAGAACGGCGTGGAATTGTCGGCGAGCATTGCTGTGAAATAGTTGTACTGCTGCGCATTGACATAGCCGCTTGCTTTGCCTCCGGGCGGTGCAATGCTGCCGCCTTCCGCATCCCTCAGGTCAAGCGAGACAAACGTGCCTGCATCAGTCCAATTCCATGCACCCTCTGCAATGCAGCCAGCGCCGCATGCCTTGTCGAGCCGCACCTTGAGATAGTAGGCGTCGGCTTTGCCAGCGAGTGCAACTTCTTTCTCATTCCAACCCACATATGCATAGGTGAATTCAGGCGCCGTAAACCTGATGGCGGGCCGAACCGCGTTAATTTTTATTTTCGAGTTCGCGAGTTTAGCGTAATCCTCTTCAACAAATTTTTCATAACCTGCAACCGCGCCATCAGCATCCGCGAGCTGCGAAGGCATTGAGCCGCTGAATGACAGGAGCACATGCGAGTCATTGCGCGATGCGTTGAAGGAAATGCCTGCGAGCGAAACAAAATCGTGCGCAACATCATCGGCAATTGCGGCGCGCTTCGAAACCTCAGCGAACGTCGGCTCGCCCTGCTTCCAGTTCATGGCGTCAATGGCTATGAGCACAAGTAACGATGCGATGAGCACGAAGATGAGCGTGAATGCAAATCCTTTCCTAGTGCTTCCAGCCCCGCCAATCCGCACGAATGCAAGTTCTTTTCTCATGCTCCCGACCTCTCACAAACCTTTGCCTCGCCCATGAGCACCTGAAGTTCTCCCGCAGCGCCCTGCCGTACAAAACTCCTGTATGCAACGCTCTCTTTGCCCGCAGGGCAGCCGCATGCATATGCCGCATCAATAACTTTCCCTTCAGCCCCTGCCTCGCGCACCACAATCGAGCCGCACCTGTTGGCCTGCAGGAAAAGCTGGCGCACCTGCGTGTCGTCCAGCACCTGCCCATTATCGAGCGCAGCCAGTACATCGGGTGCAAAATGCGCGTCAGTGTGCGTAAGCGCGGGTTTGTAGTTGACGACCACAAACGCAACCGACAGCAGCACAACTAGGAATGCGGCTGCCGAAACCGCATCAATCGTAAAAATGAATCCGCGCCGATTTTTTTGCATTTAATTTTCCCTCCTCGCCACCACCAACTACTTCCTCCACACCTTCATCACTGCAAATACTGGCTCGCCGTCAAGTCTCGCAACGCGCCTGCTCACGAAAACACTGCCTTCGCCTGCAGGCTGATTGCCTGTCGAATAGAGCCGCGAGCCGTCTGCAGAAAGCACCTCGAATTCAAACTCATAGGCCGCGCCCTCGCGCAGGAGGCCAAGCCTCGCACGCAGCTCATCCCGCTCAGCAGGCGCGGCCGCAAGTTGCTCGAATTTTATGAACTGTACTATCTTACCTGCATCCAGCACGCCCCTTGAGTCAGCAAGCCCGATCGAGTGCATGTCTTCATTTAGTTCCTTCCAGTCCGAAGGTGAGCCCGGAGTGAGCACGAGCTGCGAGAGCGCCATGTCTGCCACTGACGAGCCCTCCTCATAGCGAGCCTGCGATGCGCCTGCAATAGTATTTGAAGCAACCAGCACGATGCCGAGCAGCACCACGGCTACTGTTGACGCGAACATGAGGTCATAGCTTATGACTTGCCCCTTTCTAGTGCCGTTCATAATCATGCGCCCTTCACCGTAATCTTGCCGTCCGCCTCTTTTCTCACAACCGCATTCTTTGCACCGTCAAGTTCAAACGCAACATCATCTGTCAATATGGGCGAAGATACGATGCTCTTGGCCTCGCTCGAGCCCCATGCAACCAATACATTCCTGCCCTGCACCGCGAGTTCGAGACCTTCCGCATCCGTGAGGCTCACACGCGCCTCGCTGCCCGGAAGACCCTGCCCAACAGCAACTATGGCGCCGGCCAGCCTATCTGCAATTGTCTGTGCGTGCCGCGCCCCGCTCCCGCCGGCCCAAACATTCTGCATGTTGGCATAGACTGCAAAGAGCGAGATGAGGATTGCAATCGCGAAGAATGAGATTATGAGCAATTCGATACTCATCTGTGCCCGCAGCGAGTTCGCCCGCCCCTGCCGGGAGCACGACAGCACCATGCCCTTTTCCTGCCTAGGCGAGCACATCAGCCATCACCCTGAGGTTGAACTGCTCGCCGTTGCTCGCATCCACTTCAAGCGAGCCGGCATAGGTGCCCGGGGCCTCGCTGCTCCAGAAGCTGATATCAACCGTGCGCGACTCGCCGGGTGCAAGTGAAATGGAATTGGTGGAAAGCAGTGCGCCCGCGCCGGGATTCTGCCAGTCCAGCGCGAGCGAGACTGTGAGCGGTTCTGCGCCCGTATTCGTAAACGTAATTTTTCCCTCAGCCGCGCCCAGCTTGCCCATATATGCGTACACTATTGTGGGCTCGACTGAGAGCGAAGTCTTTCCTATTACAACAGCGCCCTGGACAGCCCGCACGCGCACGGTGTGCTCGCCCGCAACATCGGGCAGCGAGCCTTGCAGGGGCGCACTGCTCTGGGCATTAATGTCCATGGGCCCGCGCGGGCCCCGTATCTGCACCCCGAGCAAATTGCCATCCACAAAACTTGCGCCTTTCACGACCGTAGCTGGCAGAACCAGCTGCACGAGCCTCTCGCTGCCCGCGCCCTCGGAGTAAACCTCGTCTGCAGCAGAAGCAATGCCGTTTATGCCCGCGCGCGCAATCTCCGCATCCGCATAGGTGCGCGTGTCGCTCAGCCTGATGCCGCCCGCATCGAGCATGATGCCAAGGACGAGCATAAGGCCTGTAAGTATGATTATGACCTCGACACTCGACTGGGCCCGCATGTGCAAATCTTTCAGGCGTGGTTTAAATAGCTATCTTGGCCGCATGCCGTGCCGCCTAAACTAAAAACGCGCCAGAAATTTATTTAAACAATGCGGTTGCATACGCTATCCAACTTTTTCATTGGGGGTGGGCGCATGAAGGGACTTGCGAAAACTGGTTTTATCGGAATCTTGGTGGCAGTATTGCTTCTGTCAGCCACGGCAGTATATGCGCCGGGAGCGGCGCTATGCAATGATGGCAATGATAATGACGGCGACGGGTTGACGGACTATCCCACTGATCCTGGCTGCAGCAGCAGAAAGGACACGACTGAAACAGGAACAATCGCGTGCGACAATAATGCGGATGACGATTCGGACGGCAAGACAGATTATAAACTCAACGGCTCGGGCGACCCCGGCTGCACGGGAGCGTCAGATACGAACGAGCGCGGCACGTTGCTGTGCGACAACGGCGCGGATGACGCGGATGCGGACTCTTTGAGCGACTATCCGAACGACCTCGGCTGCACCGGCCCTTCGGACAACATCGAGGTGAACGGCCAATGCGACGACCTTATGGACAATGACGGCGACACGCTTACGGACTACTCGAGCGACCCGGGCTGCGCCTCCTACTCGGATGCAAGCGAACGCGGAACGGCGCAGTGCGATGACGGACTGGATAATGACGCTGACAACTGGGTCGATTACCCTGACGACCCCAGCTGCGCAAGCGCGACGGACAATGATGAGTCCCCTGCAGACACGCCCGCAAGCCCGCCCCAGACAAGCCAAAAATACATCTACCTATATGCTGGCGAACCCGACATTGACGTGAATCCCGCAGACCCTGCGAATTTGGCAGTTTCAGGCATTGGGCCAACAGGGAGCACTACGCCAGTATTTTATACTCTTGACGGAGGCATCACATGGAATCGCAGCAAATCCAACGTGTATATGGGCGGTAGCGACCCTAACATAAACTATGATGCACATGGAAATCTTTATTATAGCACAATAGACACATTCTTTGATCCTAACGACCACGAGGTAATAAGCGTATCAAAATCAGTCAATAAGGGCGCCAATTTCACATCAAAGACAGCGGCAATAAACAGGACCACAATATTCAGGATGCCTGACGGGTCGAACAGGACAATGTGCCCGGATTCGAACCTGACAGTAGCGGACGTCGACTATCCCAAGCTCGGAGCCGACAGGTTCATCGGCTCTCCGCATGCAAGCAACGTCTACGTCATGGCAAAGGTCACATACGATATGAACAACAATAGCCAATGCGATGGCAATGAGCCGTTCATCACAAGCATCGTCCGCTCAGCGGATGGCGGCGCGACCTGGAAGGACGGCCAGTCTATTTCCATCGGCGCCTTCATGGAGAATATTGGCGTGGGCCCGACAGGCAACGTTTATCTTGCCCTCGGCAGCAGCCCTGCGACGCCCAGCGATGCCCCGCCTCAGTATGGCACATACATCTGCAACAGTTCCTCTCCTTACAGCCCTAACAATGGCATCGCACTTTGGAAATCGACTGATGGCGGGGCGCATTTCGGCAACGGGACTTGCATCTACCCTGCAAACGCATCCATCCTTACGCGGGGCCCTGCCATGGTGGGCGTCGATCCCTCGAATGCGAACAACGTATATGTGATTTTCGATGCCTATCTGATACTAAACGGCAGCTATATCAGGGTTTACAGCATAAAGTCAACAGATGGCGGCGCAACGTGGAGTTCGCCAGTTCTTGTCGACGACAATGCCACAAGCGACAAGTCGAGGGCAAGGATAAGCGTATCCGGGAACGGCCGCGTGGATGCTGCCTGGTTTGACTACCGCAACAGCAATAGCACAGACCACAAGCGTTCTTCAGTGAACACAATGGACATCTATTATTCCTACAGCCTTGACGGCGGGAATACGTGGGCGGCGAACGTCCGGGCAAGCAACGTTACGGCGCGGTACGAGGGTGTCGGAAATGACTACATAGGCATAGTGTCTTCGGGCAAGAAGGCATACGTGTCGTATGCGCAAAAAACCAACACATCTTCAAATAACGACTATGCGTACGTAAGTACGATACAGCACCCATAAAGCGCGTGACGCAGTAGCCGCCCCTCGCCCTTTGGCCCGCCCCGGGCAGTTTCGCGCCCGCCTACCCGCGCGTCTAGCTTTTTATTTTTTTGCCACCATTAGGGCATTATGGCTTCTGCCCACAGACTCGAGGTCCAGTACAAACAAGACCCGCGGCTGAAGTCGCGCACAGCACGCATCCGCTCGCTGGGCTTTCCCTCAGTGCAGGAAGTGCAGCTCATAGACGTCTATACCATCTCGACCGCTGCAAAGGACTTCAGCCCAGCCGAGCTGCAGAAAATCGGGGAACAGCTCGTCAACCCCGTAGTTCAGGGCTTCACCGTGGATGCTGCGACCAAGGGCGAGTTTGATTTTGCAATCGAGGTGGGCTTCCTGCCCGGCGTGACCGACAATGCGGGCAGCACGGCCAGGCAGACCATTGAGGACTTCTTCAAGATGCGCTTCCGCGAGGGCGAAGGCGTCCACACCTCGCAGCTCTATTTTGTCAAGGCCAAGCTCTCTGCGACAGAAATGCAAAAGCTTGCGTCAAAGCTCGCGAACCCGCTCGTCAACCGAGTGCACATAAAAACGCGGCAGGAGTACGGCGCGAAGGGCATGGATGTTGTGGTACTGCGTGTGCATTTGGATGAGCTGCTGGAAGCCGAGCCCGTTAACCTGGATATCGAAGATGCCGAGCTCGCGAAGCTGGGCAAGGAAGGCATTCTGGACAAGAAGATAGGCACAAGACGGGGGCCGCTTGCGCTCGACCTTCCGCAGCTGCATGCCATCAGGGAACATTTCAAGAAGCGCGGAAGGAAGCCGACAGACCTTGAGCTCGAGTCCCTTGCGCAGACGTGGAGCGAGCACTGCAAGCACACGATATTTGCGTCTGCGATGGATGATGATGTGCCGCAGGGCCTTTACAAGACATACATACAGGGTGCCACTAACTGCATACGCAAGCAAAGAGGAAAGGACGACCTCTGCGTGAGCGTGTTCAGCGACAATTCGGGCGCAATAGTTTTTGACAGCGAAAATCTGGTAACCCACAAAGTGGAAACGCACAACTCGCCCTCTGCACTCGACCCGTTCGGCGGCGCGCTCACTGGCATAGTGGGCGTGAACCGCGACACAATAGGCTTCGGCCTTGGCGCAAAGCCGTGCATTAATTACTATGGTTATTGCGTGGCAGACCCCGAGACTGAACCCAAGCTCTACAGGGGCAAGGGCAGGGCAAACCCGCTCCTTCCCCCGAGGCAGATACTCGACGGCGTTGTGCGCGGCGTTGCAGTGGGCGGCAACTGCTCAGGCATCCCGACACCGCAGGGCTGGTGCTACTTTGATGCTCGCTATGTTGGCAAGCCGCTGATTTTCGTGGGCACTGTTGGCGTGATGCCTCTTGAGAAAAACGGCAGGAAGCTCTATTTGAAAAAGGCGCAGCCCGGCGACCTCATCGTGATGGTCGGCGGCCGCGTGGGCAAGGATGGCATACATGGTGCAACCTTCTCCTCAGAAGCTCTCGATTCCGGAAGCCCCGTAACCGCAGTTCAAATCGGGGACCCGATAACGCAGAAGAAATTGAGCGATGCGATTGTAAAGGAGGCGCGCGACCTCGGGCTCTACACGAGCATGACTGATAATGGCGCGGGCGGCCTTTCTTGCTCAGTAGCAGAAATGGCCAAAGAGAGCAATGGCTGCCATGTGCAGCTTGACAAAGTGCCGCTCAAATATCCTGGCATGGCACCGTGGGAGATTTGGGTTTCAGAATCGCAGGAGCGCATGACACTCGCAGTCCCTCCCGCCAAGCTCGATGAATTCATGGAGCTCATGGGGCGGCGCGAGGTCGAGGCCACTGTGATTGGCAAGTTTACAAACTCAGGCAAGTGCGTGGCCGAATGGAAATGCAAGGCCGTTATGGATGTTGACCTGAAGTTCCTGCATGACGGGCTGCCGAAAAAACATCTCAAGTCAAGCTACTCGCAGAAGAAATTCCCAGAGCCTTCGCAGGCCTGCCCTTCGGACTTGAGCCCAACAATGCTTGACATGCTGAAGAGAAAGAACATCTGCTCAAAGGAATTCATAACAACGCAGTATGACTACGTCGTGCAGGGCGGGCACGTGCTTGGCCCGCTCCAGGGCAAGGGCCAGGTGCAGTCAATAGCCTCGCTTACAAAAGTCGTGCTCAGCTCAAGGAAAGGCGTGGGCCTGTCGCAGGGCACGTACCCGCTCTACTCTGATATCGACACTTACTGCATGGCAGCCGCAGGAATTGACACGGCCATAAGAGGCCTCATAGCAATCGGCGTGCCGCTGGACAAGATTGCGCTTCTGGACAACTTCTGCTGGTGCTCTTCCGATGAGCCTGAAAGGCTCGGGCAGCTGAAGCGTGCGGCAAAGGCATGCTATGATTATGCAACTGCCTTCGGCACGCCCTTCATTTCAGGAAAGGACAGCATGTTCAACGATTTTGTTGGCTTCGATGAGAAGGACAAGCGCGTGAAAATTTCAGTGCCTCCAACGCTGCTCATTTCCTCCATTGGCATTCATCCCGAAGCGGAAAAGGCGGTTTCAATGGATGCAAAATGCGAGGGCGATTTGATTTATGTGGTAGGTGAGACCCGCGAGGAGCTGGGCGGCTCGGAGTATTTTGCCTATCTTGGCCATGTGGGCAACAGAGTGCCAAAGCTCGACGCGGCTGGTGCAAAGGCAAGGTATGCGAAAGTGGAAAAGGCAATAGCGGGCGAGCTCGTAGCATCCGCCTATCCCGTCAACTACGGCGGGCTGGGCGTGGCGCTCGCAAAAGTCGCGGTTGCCGGTAGGTTAGGCATGAGTCTCACCATTCCACAGGCCATGCGCCCAGACTATTATCTTTTCTCGGAGTCTCAGGGCCGCTTTGTTGTCACTATCTGCCCTGCTAATGGGGAAAAGTTCGAGAAGATTCTGGGTGCTGATGCGAAGCTGCTGGGCACGGTGGGCGGCCAAAACTTTACGGTCAAGGCAGATAAAACTCTAGTCAATTTGCCCATGGCACAGCTTGAGGAAGCATACAAATCTCCGTTCAGAGGTTATTGAGATGAATGTTGCAAAGCGCGCACAACCGATTTCCGAGAAGGCGCTCATCATGAGCGGCTATGGCATAAACTCGGAGATGGAGACGCAGGAGGCGCTGAGGCGCGCGGGCATGGCCTCTGAAATAGTGCACATAAATGATTTGATAGCCGGCAGGAAAAAGCTGTCCGCTTACCGCCTCCTCGTATTTCCAGGCGGCTTCTCGTACGGAGATGATACTGGCGCAGGCAATGCGTATGCCAATAGGGTGCGCAACAATCTGTGGGATGAGCTGCTCGAATTCCTTGACAACGACAACCTTGTGCTGGGCATATGCAATGGATTCCAGATATTGGCTAACTTAGGTCTTGTGCCTGCGTTCGGCAGAAAGTATGCGCGCGAAATCGCGCTCATGCCGAACAGGAGCGGTGTGCTCGAGTGCAGTTTTGTCACACTGAAGCCCGCTGTCAGCAATCACTGGACAAAAGGCATTGAACGTATATGCTGCCCCATAGCGCACGGCGAGGGCAACTTCCAATGCGCACCTGAGGTTCTGAAGCGCATCAAGGAGAAGAATATGATTTGCTTCAAGTATGTGCGGGAGGATTTGAGCCCTGCGAAAGGAGAGTTTCCATTCAATCCGAATGGCGCGCTCGAGGACATCGCTGGCATAACTTCGGAAGATGGCAAGGTGCTGGGCCTCATGCCGCACCCTGAACGCGCAATGGAGTTCACGGGCCTGTATGATTGGCCGCTGCAAAAGGAACTGCTGAAGCGGGGCCTGAGCGAGGCGCCTGTGCGGCCTGGTCTGCCCGGGTGCCGTCCCGGCACGCTGCCTTCTGAGTCGCTGAACATGCAGTTCTTCAGGAATGTCGTCGGATATTTTGGCAAACGGGATTAGATTATAATTCTTGCTGGTGAGGTAATCCTATGGGATGCGCGCGGAGTCCGTTTAGTTGCAGGAATTACGAGAAGAGGGAAGCCTGCGGCGTGGTTGCAGCCTATTCCTACAAGCACAAGCCGGTAGCCGACGTCATCTATCTCGCCCTTCTTGCGCAGCAGCACAGGGGACAGGATGGCGCGGGCATCGCGATTGTTGAAGGTGACTCGATAGAGATGCAGAAGGGGCTCGGGCTTGTGGCCGAGGTCGTGAAGCCCGAATTCATAGGCGGGCTGAAGGGCTGGCTTGGAGTGGGCTCAGTGCGCTATCCGACTACAGGCACTCCGAGCGCCCGCGATGCGCAGCCTTTTGTCGTGGGCTACACGCAGAACGGGATAGCATGCGCCCACAACGGCAATCTTGTGAATTACCTGCAGATGCGCGAGATGATACAGCACGACGGGCGGCGCCTCATCTCGCGCTGCGACAGCGAGATCATCGTGGACTATTTCGCAGGCGAGCTCGAGAAGTGCAAGGGCGACCTCTTCAAGGCCGCAGAGTCCTGCATGAAAACCTTTGACGGCGCGTACTGCGAGGGCATGGTTACGGGGAAGGGCGACCTTTTTGCATTCCGCGACCCGCACGGCATAAAGCCGCTCTGCTATGGCTGGAATGACGAGCTGTTCATGGTTGCGAGCGAGAGCGTTTCGCTTGACATAAACAAGATTCCGATGAAAGGGCATGTGAAGCCCGGCTCTGCGCTGCTGCTCCGCAACGGGAAGCTTACTGTAAAGCAGCTTGTAACCGCGCGGTTCGCGACCTGTATGTTCGAGTACGTCTATTTCTCGCGCCCAGACTCTGTGCTCGATGCGGGAAGCGTTTACGAGGCGCGGGTGAGGCTGGGCGAGCTGCTTGCGCGCGATGCGCCCGCAAAGGCGGACATAGTCGTGCCAGTGCCCGACACCGCCCGGCCCGCGGCAGAGGGCTATGCGCGCGCGCTCGGCATATCTTGCGTCGAGGGGCTCATAAAGAACCGCTACATCGGCCGCACGTTCATAATGCCATACCAGAGCGCCCGCGAGGCTGCGGTTCGCGTGAAGCTAAATCCCTTAAGGTCTGTGCTGAAGGGAAAGCGCGTCGTGCTTATGGATGACAGCATTGTGCGCGGCACGACGACCTCTAAGATTGTGAGCCTGCTCAAGGAGGCCGGGGCAAAGGAGGTGCACGTGCGCATAACCTGCCCGCCCATCATCGGGCCGTGCTTCTATGGCATCGACATGTCAAGCCACAAAGAACTCATAGCGGCAAACCACAGCGTGGACGAAATACTAAAAAGTCTGGGCGCAGACTCGCTCGCCTATCAGACTATCGGGGCAATGAATGAAGCCATCGGCCTGAAGGCAGGCCAGATGTGCAATGGATGCCTGCACGAGGATTACCCGACACCGCTGGCAAAGAAGGTGAACAAGATTCTGAAGGGCGGGAGCTCGGAGAAACGGTACTGGGAAGAAGCGACAACAGTGCATTGACCTGCGCACGGCGAGCGTTGCGAGTTGGTATTAATGACGCATGTTTTGTTAGTCGGAAGCGGCGGCCGCGAGCATGCAATTGCTGATGCACTTTCGCGCAGTGATGATTGCAAACTTTACTCATTCATGAGCTCGCGCAACCCCGGAATTGTGCGGCTGAGCGAGGAATGGGCTGTCGGCGATATTTGTGATGTTGTTTCGGTTGCGAAATGGGCGCGGGCGCGGAAGATAGAGGTTGCGGTTATTGGGCCTGATGCTGCCTTTGAGAAAGGCGTTGTGGACGAACTGGAGAAGAACGAAGTGCTAGTGTGCGGCCCGAGCAAGGCGGCGGCGAGGATTGAGTGGGACAAGTCTTTTGCGCGCGAGCTGATGAAGAAAAATAAAATCTCGGGCTGCCCGAAATTCATTTCTACCAGCGATGCAAAAACGGCAGCCGAATTTATCGACGAACTTGGGGGCGAGGTTGCCATAAAGCCCTCTGGCTTAACGGGCGGCAAGGGCGTGAAGGTCGTGGGCAAGCAGCTCAAGGATGGCAAGGAGGCCAAGCAGTATGCTGCTGAAGTGCTGAGCGCGAATATCGGAAAGCTGGGAAGCGTAGTCATAGAGGAAAAATTAGAGGGCGAGGAGTTCACTCTGCAGGCATTTGTCGACGGCCGCGCGCTCGCAGGCATGCCGCTTGTGCAGGACCATAAGCTGGCATTTGAAGGCGATAAAGGCGGAAATACGGGCGGCATGGGCAGTTACAGTGACGCCAACCATTTGCTTCCATTCATTTCAGCGCGCGAAAGGGATGCTGCCTTGGACATTATGCGCTCCACAATTTCCGCACTCGCAAAAGCCGGCTCGCCTTACCTCGGAATTCTTTACGGGCAGTTCATATCAACCGCGCACGGACTCAAGGTCATAGAGTTCAACTCGCGCTTCGGCGACCCGGAGGCCATGAATGTGCTGCCCCTGCTCGAGGGTGATTTTGCCGAGATAGCGGGTCGCATAGGTGAGGGGAAGCTGGCGCGCAGCGAGATGAAGTTTGCGCAGAAGGCGAGCGTTTGCAAATACCTTGTGCCCGAAGGCTATCCTGAAAAGCCCCTGAAGGGCGAGCCTGTTGAGGTAAATGAAGGCGCGATAGCACGCGAAGGCTGCAAGATATTCTACGCCAGCATCGATGAGCGCGAGGGAAAGCTTGTGATGCTGGGCTCGCGCACAGTGGCGCTCGTTGGACAGGGCGCCAGCATCGCAGAGGCAGAGAAAAAGGCCGAGCGCGCATGCACCTATGTGAAGGGAAAGCTCTTCCACAGGCGCGACATCGGCACTGCGGAACTGATAAATAAGCGAGTGGCGCATATGGCGGCACTGAAGGGAAAGGGGAACTGATGGCAGGACGGCAAATGCCGTGCAGGCTGCTGCAGGAAAGCGGTGAACCAAATGGCATTCGATTACTCAAAAGCCGGGGTTGACGTGCAGAAGGTGAAAGACATGCACGCGCAGATAGACGAGATGCTGCGTGCAACCCACTCGAAAGACGTACTTCCAATATATGGTCACTACGCGGGCCTGCTGAAACTGCCGGGCGGGAAGCAGCTGCTTGCAATTCACACTGACGGCGTTGGCACAAAAGTCCTTGTAGCCCAGCGCCTGCGCAAGTTTGATACTGTGGGTATAGACTGCGTTGCAATGAATGTGAATGACATACTCTGCGTGGGCGCGCGGCCGACAGCGCTCGTCGATTACCTCGCGCTCGAGCGCGAGGATTCTGCCCTGACTGCCGAGTTGATGAAAGGGCTGGTGAAAGGCGCAAAGGAAGCCGGCGTTTCAATCGTGGGCGGCGAGACTGCGATTATGGGCGACGTGATTAAGGGCGAGCCGGGCTGCACTGGCTTTGACTTGGCTGCCACTTGCATAGGAACCGTGGAGACAAAGGATGGCAAGCCCATAACTGGAGAGGCGATGAAGGCCGGCGATGTCGTGGTCGGGCTTGAAAGCAGCGGCATACACTCCAATGCTCTTACGCTTGCGCGCAAGGTGCTGACTGAGGAGAAATGGCAGCGCGAGCTGCTTACGCCAACGCGCATCTACGTCAAGCCGGTGCTCGAGATGGTTGCAAAACTCGAGGTGCACGGGCTGGCGCACATAACTGGTGGGGCATTCTCAAAATTAAGCAGAATTGCGGACAGGGCGAAAGTAGGTATCACGCTCGAGAACATGCCATCCCCGCAGCCGCTCTTCGCCGAAATCCAGCGCGTTGCAAAGCTAAGCGAGCGCGAGATGTACCGCACCTTCAATATGGGTGTGGGTATGTGTGTAGTCGTGCCTGAAAAAGACGCGGACGCGTGCATCTCGATTGCAAAGAGGCACGAAATTAAGGCAAGCAGAATAGGAAAAGTGACAAAAGAAAAAGGAATTCTACTTAGAAAGGAACGGCTTGATTAAGGCACAGATATTTATAGCTGCGCAAGCGACCTGTTCGTAACCTCGAATTTCTTGAGCTTGCCTGCCATGTCAAGCATAAGGACACCGAGATATGCGTTTTCTATTCCTACTCTCTGCCCAAGCAAGTCCAGAAGCGCATATATGCTGATGCTATTGCCTGATAGCGTCTCCAATAGCCTTTCCATGGCGTTCATTCCTTCTACAAACTTTCCCCCTGCGGGTGTGAGAGTGCATCTCGCGCGTTTATCTATCACGACTTTCTCAACAAACCCAGCTTCAATTGCCCAGTTAATTATAGCGTCTGCCTTTCTGAATTCTCCTTCATGGCCCGCCTCTCTCAGTTCATTGGCTGCGGTGCCACGCACCTCCTTGACCATCCTGGACCGTTCTTTCACTTTATCATACTGCAATGTTTTCAAAAATTTGTAACCGTGTTCGAGTATCAGCAACCCGTTTTCACTCAGGGTGCTCGTAATATGGTTATTCGAGTATGCCTGTGAATATAATTGGGGTCCTGTCCTGCCGCCCAACGCCCATACGCGGCTCATGTCGGTAATGTGTCTTGTCGGCAAAGTCACTATTGCTTTCTTCACCTGCTGCAAAGCGGGTGTAGCTCCTGCATGTTGCATATACTTTTCTTTTTCCGCTTTCTAGTATATAAACTTTTACGGCTGCCTCAGCCAGCATTTTATCTCCCAACCGAGGCGTCCGCAGGAGTAGCGGAGGTCCCTGTGCGTGCGGTCCTGAATATCAACCAGCTCCTCGAGGAAGAACGCACCTGCGAGGATGAACATGTAGATGAGCACGCCCATGCTCGAGGAAGACATTAGCGGATAGTTTTGGCCATCAACATTCACTTTGATGTCAAAGTGCGTCAAGTCCATTAGCTGGTCGCTGACCGGGTAGAAATAGAGCACGCTGTAGGACGTGAAGAAGTCTACGATGGGGTGCGAAACTAAAACTATGAAGAACAGGATGCTCATCTGCTTCCAGAACACCCCGTACTTCTCGTACTTGAATGCGAGCGCAATGAGTGCAAGCGGGAAGAGGAACGTAACGAAAATGTTGTGGAACGTGCCGCGGGCCAGGAGGCCGAAAAAGTGGTCCACATCCGGCAGCGTTGCCACGACTGCGAAGATGAGCGGCGCAAGGTGATGGTGCCTTACATGCACGCGCGCGGCATAGAGCGCCATGAGCGTGAAAAGGAAGTGGAAGAGTACGTCCATGCCTTCGCATGCGCGGGCAGGGTAAATATATTTATATATTTGATGTCCAATATATGCACTCGTGGCATCGACGGAGTTTAAACTTATATAAAGGCTGGCGCAGAAATGCTGGCACAGGATTTGACATTGGGGCGATAATATGGCTGAGACAAATGGGATTGAACTCAAGGTAGTCGAGGCATTGCAGAACGACGTTGGGCGCAGCATCGTGCGCATAGACTCGCGCGCCTACAAGGTGCTCGGCGTCACAAGCGGCGACATTGTCGAGCTGAAGGGCAAGCGCGTAACTGCTGCAGTGGTGTGGCAGGCGCATTCGCAGGACGAGGGGCTGAACGTAATCCGACTGGACGGCTACTTGAGGCAGAATGCAGGCGTGGCCATAGGCGACAAGATTTACGTGCGCAAGGCCCAGCTCAAAGAGGCAAAGAAGGTCATACTTGCACCGAACCAGCCCATGCGCTTCTCGCCCGACTTCGGCACTTTCATAAAGGGCAAGCTCAAGGGCAGGGCGCTCACGCGCGGCGACACGCTCTACGTCGGACTTTTCGGCACCTCCTTCCCGCTCATTGCGGCGGTCGTGCAGCCTCAGGGCATTGCGCTCGTGTCGGATGCGACCGAGGTCGAGGTCAAGGAAGCGCCCATCAAGGACATGGGCAAGGTAATGTCGAGCATTTCCTACGAGGACATCGGCGGGCTGAAGGAGGAAGTGCAGAAGATACGCGAGATGGTCGAGCTGCCCATGCGCCATCCTGAGCTTTTCGAGAGGCTGGGCATCGAGGCGCCGAAAGGAGTTCTTATTTATGGCACGCCCGGAACTGGAAAAACCCTGCTGGCGCGCGCTGTCGCGAGCGAGAGCGAGGCCAACTTCATACACATCGCAGGACCTGAGCTCGTGAGCAAGTTCGTGGGCGAGAGCGAGGAGAAGCTGAGGCAGGTATTCAAGGATGCCGAGGAGAATGCGCCCACCATAATTTTCATGGATGAGCTGGACGCGATTGCGCCCAAGCGCGAGGAGGTCACGGGCGAGGTCGAGCGCAGGATGGTGAGCCAGCTGCTCACGCTCATGGACGGCCTGAAGAGCCGCGGGCACGTGATTGTAATCGGCGCGACCAATAGGCCCAACTCAATAGATCCCGCGTTGCGCAGGCCTGGCCGCTTTGACAGGGAGATTGAACTTGGCATACCTGACCGAAATGCGCGCAAGGAGATACTGCAGATTCACACGCGCAACATGCCGATTGCCGAGGACGTTTCTCTCGACGAGCTGGCCAACATCACGCACGGCTACACGGGCGCTGACATGTCCTCGCTCACAAAGGAGGCGGCCATGCGCGTGCTCAGGCGCATACTTCCCAAAATTGATTTGGAGCAGGAGTTCATCCCGCCCAAGATTCTCGAGGGCCTGCAGGTTCTGCGCGAGGATTTCATGTCCGCCCTGCGCGACATCCACCCGAGCGCCCTGCGCGAGGTCTTTGTCGAGGTGCCGAATGTGAAATGGAGCGACGTGGGCGGGCTCGAGCAGGTGAAGAAGGCGCTGGCCGAGGCAGTCGAGCTGCCGCTCAAGAAGCCCGAAGTGTTCACGAAGATGGGCATAAGGCCGGTGAAAGGAATTTTGTTAGTGGGCCTGCCGGGCACAGGTAAGACGCTCATAGCAAAAGCAGTTGCAACTGAGAGCCAGGTGAATTTCATCTCCATCAAGGGGCCCGAGGTCTTCAGCAAGTGGGTCGGCGAAAGCGAGAAGGCCGTGCGCGAGATCTTCCGCAAGGCAAGGATGGCCGCGCCCTGCATAATTTTCATAGACGAGATTGATGCAATTGCAAGCTCGCGCTCAGGAGCGGATTCGGACTCACACGTGGGCGAGCGCATAGTGAACACGCTGCTCACTGAAATGGACGGCCTGCTCAATTTGAAGAACGTACTCGTGTTGGGCGCCACGAACAGGCCGGAGCTCGTGGATCCTGCGATTCTCAGGCCAGGCCGCTTCGACCGCGTGCTGGAGATTCCCATACCTGATGAGAAGACGCGGCTCGAGATTTTCAAGGTCCACACAAAGAAGATGCCGCTCGAGAAAGACGTTGACCTGAAGGCGCTCGCATCAGCCACTGAGAGCTACACGGGCGCGGACATCGAGGCCATCTGCCGCGAAGCGGGCATGCAGGCCATCAGGACCGATGCATCCACTGTGCGTGAGGCCCACTTCTCGCACGCTCTCAAGACCATCAGGCCGACCGTGACAAAGGACAGCCTGGACAAGATGAAGCGCTTCTCCGAGACTGTTAATACGATGTACGGCTGAGGCGCTGGCAATGAAAATCGCCTCGCTATTCTCGGGCGGCAAGGATTCCGCCTACGCCCTCTTCTGCGCCATGCAGCAGGGCTACGATGTGCGCACGCTCGTCACGCTCTATCCGCAGGCCGACTCAATGATGTTCCACTACCCCAACGTGGACCTCACGCAGCTGCAGGCAGAGGCAATCGGAATTCCGCACGCGACCAAGCGAACAAGCGCCGGTGAGAAGAATGAGCTCGATGCGCTCCGCGAGCTTCTGCGCGGCCTCAAGGTTGATGCGGTTGTAAGCGGCGCGGTCGAGAGCGAGTACCAGAAGCAGAGGATAGACCTCATCTGCGATGAGTTGGGCATGAGGAGCTTCGCGCCCCTCTGGCGCAAGAAGCCAATTCCGCTCCTGCGCGAGATGCTCGATGCGGGCCTTGAGATAATCGTGACTGCGGCGAGTGCCGAGGGCCTTGGGAAAGAGTGGCTCGGCCGTAAGCTGGACGCAGCTGCGGTCAGCGAGCTCGAGAAATTGCAGAAAACAAAAGGCGTCCACCCACTTTTCGAGGGCGGCGAGGGCGAGACTCTCGTAACCTGTGCGCCGTTTTTCCGCAAGAGGCTTGTGATTGAGAAGGCTGAGAAAAAGTGGTCGGGTTCGAGCGGCATGCTTCACATAAAGAAGGCAAGTCTTGCATGAGTCTAGGTCGGGCGTCTAATTGCAAATTCTACTGGCTCGCCTGCTCAAGCCTGTTTATTATCGCGTCCAGGTCCCTGCCCCACACATCGCGGGCAGTAATCTTTATGTTGACATAGTTGCCCACTGGAACCTGGTCGTCTATTATTAGTGATTGGCCAACGCCCGTCTTCGAGAAGTCCAGCGGCGCGACAAAGTCTATGGAAACATTCTGGTTTATCGGAATCTCATAAATTGTCCCGCCCGTAGGGCTGTATGCCCTGAGCGTTGTCTTTATAGGTAATATGAGCGTGCCAGTTGCGCGCAGGGTCGGCGGGAATATGCCAGAGAGGGGCAGCTCCTTTTTCAGCACAACATTTCCGCTTAGGGGCGCCATCACTGAAATTTCTTTAGACCTGAATATCTTCAGGTCATTTGCCATGCCGCCCATCTCTCCCTTCATCTGGGCCACTTCACTGCTGGCCGTGTAGGCAAAATAGAGCGAGGCAAGTGCGACTATGAGCGCGACATAGAGAAGCAACCCCCCCATCCCCCATCCTTTTCTCAGTGCAGTCGGCTGAGTATAAACTCCATAATCATAGCCATCACCGCGCGAATTCGCGGACAGCAGGTGCTTTTTCGGGGTCCTTTCCTCCTCGTAGTCTTCCCTTCTCTTTGCCATCGGCGCTTCCTTCCGCGACTGCCGCACTTCCTCAACGCGAGCGGGTTCCTGAATGAATTGCGGTGGTGGGCCTGGCGGCAGTTGCGGAACATACACAACTTCCTGTTTCTTCTGCGCAGCCTTCAGCTCGGGAATTTTAGGTAGGGCCGGGAGTTGGAACTGTGCAGGTGCTTGCTGCGCAGCCGGCGGCTTTACTTCCACTACCTTCTTTTCTTCCTTCGGCACAATACTTGGTGCGGGAGGTGCTAGCTGCGGTTTCGGAGCAGCAGGTTGCGCAGCCGGCGCGACCATTGGGCTCACCGGCGCCTGCTTAGCCGCTTCCTCCTTTTTCCTTGCCTCCTCCAGTATCTTCTTCCTGATGCCGCTAGGCACAGTCGAAAAATCATCCGTATCTTCAGCCATGCAAATCACACTGCATATCTTCTTCCTTATTTAAATGCGCTAGCCTGCATATGCGCACGGCAAATGCCGACCGCGCACCTCTAGCCCGCATCCCAAACCGTCAGTCGCCTACTCCGTCCCTTCCTTCCACGAGTTCGCATAGCGCGCCTGCTCGGCACTCATGTTTTCCAAATAAATTCCTTTTGCCTCAAGCACGAGCCGCGCCACATTCTCATCCACTGCTGCCAAGACCGAATGGACTGCAGGCAGCATCTTCTTGCCCTCGGCCGCAATGTGCTCGGCGCAAAGCGCCTGCAGTGCGAAAGACGCATCCATGATTTCTATCGGGTGCCCCTGGCCGCTGGGCCGCGCCAGGTTCACGAGCCTGCCCTCCGAGAGCAGCCGCACCTTCCTTCCGTTCTTCAGCTCAAATTCCTCTAGGTTTGCGCCCAGCCTTCTGGCCTTCTTCGCCATCTCGCGCAGGCCCTTGGCATCAATCTCAACGTCAAAGTGCCCGGCATTCGCCACTATTGCGCCATCCTTCATGAGCTCAAAATGCCTTCCCGCTATCACGTGCTTGTTGCCAGTTGCAGTCACGAATATGTCGCCAATGCGGGCCGCTTCTTCCAACGGCATCACATCATAGCCGCTGTAACTCGCCTCGAGCGCCCGATGATAGCTGCTCGCCCCCCCCTCATGCGGCACGCCCGCGGCTTCCACCACGATTACGCGCGCGCCCATGCCCTTCATGCGCTCGGCAATGCCGCGGCCGCACCAGCCGAAGCCTACAACTACAACGCGCTTGCCCGCGAGCACCACATTCGTGGCGCGCATAATTGCGTCAACCGTGCTCTGCCCGGTTCCAAATCGGTTGTCGAACAGGAATTTCGAGTATGCATCGTTGACTGCAATCACAGGGAGCTTCAGCTTGCCCTCGCGCTCCATGGCTTTCAGCCGCCGCACGCCCGTCGTAGTCTCCTCGCACGCGCCCCGCACATTTGCCAGCATTTCTTTCCTCTTGTCGTGCAGCAGCAAAATCAAGTCACAGCCGTCATCAATCACGATGTCGGGCTTTGAGTCAAGCACCTTGTTCAGGCACCAATCGTACTCGCTGGCGCTCTCGCCTTCCCATGCATAGACTTCCATCTCCCGCGCAAGCGCCGCAGCCACTCTATCATCTGTAGTCAGCGGATTGCACGAGGAGGCGGCCACCGAGGCTCCGCCAGCCTTCAGCGTCTCAAGCAAAATTCCAGTCTTCTTCTCAAGATGCAGCGCCACTCCAATCCGCAATCCCCTGAACGGCTTCTCGCGCTCAAACCTTTTCCTGATGCTCATGAGCGCAGGCATGTTGGCGCGCGCCCAGGCGAGCTCAAGCTCGCCGTCTCCTGCCATCTTTGCATCCTTTATTTTGCTCATTCAACCATCCCCGCAAGCGCTGCCACAATCTTTATTACCTTGGCCTCGCTCTTTGCCATCATGTCCAGAACTTCCTGGTGTGAAAGCTGCTTCTTGCTCATGCCAGCCGCATAATTTGTGCCTATTGCAATTGAAGAATACTCCAAGCCGAGCTCGCGCGCCAATATCGCCTCATACGCGCTTGTCATGCTCACAAGGTTCGCGCCCAGCATCTTGAACGCCTTTATCTCAGCAGGGCTCTCGAACCTCGGGCCAAACGTGGTGGCCACAACCCCGCCGCTCTTCACGTCAATCTTCACCTTCCTGCCTGCCTTCGCAATGAGCGCATTCAGCCTTTTGCTGTAGGGCTCGCTCATGTCCTCATGCTTTGCGCCAGTTGCGAAATGGTCGTGGAAAGTTACCGCGCCCAGGTGGAATGCGAGAAAGTCAGCTATGGTCATGATTTCGCCCGGCCTGAACTTTGATATTATGCCGCACGCATTTATGCCCACGACGTGCTTTGCGCCCACCTTGTTCATTGCGTACAGGTTGGCCCTGTGATTGATTTTGTGCGGTGGTATGATGTGCGTCGGGCCGTGCCGCGGGATGAACGCTACCGTGGCCTTGCCAAAGCGGCCTAACTGCACCTTCTCCCAGCCGAACGGCGTCTCGACGTGCCTTTCCTCGCCCTTCATCACGCTATAGAATCCGCTCCCGCCGATTATGCCCAGCACACATACCACCTCTCCGCCGCCTTCTCCTCGCCTGCCAACCTACCTTCACCTCGAAACCAAATCAAACGCCGCCTTCCCGCCCGCGGCAACCGCTTTCTCCTCGTCAAATACCACCACTTTCCGCTCCTGCATCAGAATTTTCCCATCCACAATTACATCAGTTACATTGCCCGCGCTTGCAGCATACACCAAATTGGACACGATGTTGTGCAGGGGCACAAGGTTGGGTGCGCGCAGGTCCATGAGGATCAAATCTGCCAGTTTGCCTTCCTCAACCGCCCCGCCATTGAAGCCCAGCGCCCTCGCGCCATTGCGCGTGGCAAAGTCAAGCACCTGCTGTGCCGGCGCCAGCGTGGCGTCCCACCTGGCGTTCTTGTGCAGCAGCGCGCACAGCTTCATGGCCTCGAACATTGAGAGCGAGTTGTTGGATGCCGCGCCGTCCGTGCCGAGGCAGACATTCACATTGGCCTGCTCGAGCTCTGGAATAGGCATTGCGCCTCCGCCGGCCAGCTTCATGTTGCTCGCAGGATTGTGGGATGCGCTCACCCCATGCTTTCCCAGCAGAACGCACTCCTCGCGCCTAAGCCATACGCAGTGCGAGGCCAGCAATCTTTCACTCAGGAATCCAAAAGACTCCAAATAATCAACGGGCCTCTTGCCGTGCTTGTTCATGCAGTCGGCCACTTCCTTCCGCGTCTCGCTCAAATGGAGCTGAACCTTCACGTCGTGCTTGCGCGCAAGTTCTTTAGTCTTCTCGAGCAGCTCGCGCGAGCACGTGTAGATTGCATGGGGCCCGAAAGACGCCATAATCCTCCCCTTCGCCTTCCCATTCCACTCGCGCACGAACTTCTCCCCTGCAGCAAGCTCCTTCTTCCTCTTGTCCGCATTCTCAAGGTCAATCATGCCGTCCGATAGGTTGGCGCGCAGCCCGCTTTTCTCGACTGCAGCCGCAGTCTCGTCCATCAGGAAATACATGTCTGCGAAAGAGGTCGTGCCGCCCCTGATCATCTCAAGGCAGCCCAGCATCGAGCCCGCGCGCACGTCGCTAGCTTTCAGTTTGGCCTCGCGCGGCCAGATTTTCTTCTCGAGCCACTCCTGCAGGTGCATGTCATCGGCATAGCCCCGCAGAAGCGTCATGGCCAGGTGGCAGTGCGTGTTCGCAAGTCCCGGCATGACTGCTTTCCCACTAGCGTCAATCACGTGCTCGGCCTTCTCGCGCATGCCCCTGGCTACCTTGGCAATGCGGTTGCCCTCTATGAGTACGTCAAAACCTTTCAGCACCTCGCGCCTGTCGTTCTGCGTGACTACGAGCGCGTTGCGTATGAGAATGCCCACGGGTAGGGCTTCGGAGGGAATATTAAAAAAGAAACACCTTGTTTCCCGTCTACTTCTTCGCCCTTATTTCAGTGCGCTTAGGCCTCAGGTAGTGGTAGCCGCACTTCCTGCACTTCTCCACGCCCTGCTTGTTGCGGCCCTTGCACTTCCTGCAAATCCAAATCTTCTTCAGCACTGCATCTGCAATCGGAAACTTACCCATGAAACATCACCATTTGATAGCTTCTATTTAGGCAGGGCAAACTTATAAATGGGTTTACGGCCTGATGGGCGGCCAGCGGGGTTTTAAATTTGGCATGCACAAAGAAAGGTGAACCTTCGTAAAGGAGGGTGAACCTTAGGGAACCTTGGTTCCCTAGGTGCCCCTGTAGCTCATCGGTAGAGCGACTGCCTTGTAGCGGCCCTTTTCTTTCCCAAAGAAAAGCGCCGGCGGAAAAGAAAGCAGTAGGTAGCGAGTTCAATTCTCGTCGGGGGCTTCCCTATTTTTCCTTCCTAATCAGCGCCGACAGCGAGCCGAACCGGATGCAGAATTCCTCTATGGCCTTCTTGAAGACGAGCATCGCGACAAAGGCGAGCATGCCTCCTATCGCAAGCATCAGGTGCGCCAGGAAGTAAAGCGGTATGATTGTGGGCGCGGCCTCGGCTGCGCCCATCACGAGAACGTCCCTCGTAGCCGTAGTCATCAGCGTCGTACCCATCGGAAGGATTATGCCTGCCATCAGAAGAAGCGAGGAAAGCTCGTAATGCGTGCTGAACTTCGTGTTCATTATCTGCACTGTGAAATTTTTGAAGTTGTGCGTGTAGACTGAAAGATTTATGAGTCCAATGCCAATGATCAGTTGGGCCGCCAGGGACATAAGCTGGTCTGCGGCGTAAAGCGCAGGGAAGCGCGCCATCTGCGCCACGTTTGCAACTATGTAGGTTAGCAGGTACGAAAGGAGCATCAGTCCGGGAACATGCACGTTGCCGCATATGCGGGCGAGCGCAAGCGTAGGCCTGAACAGGAGCAATGCCGCCAGCAGGAACAAGGAAGAGCCGATTATGCCGACTTCGGGAGGCGGCACGCTCCCCACGTTCATCACATAATATGACGTAATAACGGGCAGGGCGAGGCTCAGCGGAAGCGCCAGGAGTATGCCCAACGACCCCAGGTCCTTCTTCTCGAGCTTCTCCGCAATTAGGATGACGTCCCTGAATATGTAAATGGCCAGCCAGAGGAAAATGATTGCCAATATTGCAAGAACCGAACTCAGAATACTTAACCAAGAATTCATTTTCCAACGCCACCCTTTCTTTTTTCTTGACGTTCCCGGCTTTATAATACTTGCGCCGCGCCGTCTCCGCACTCCTGCCTGCTTACTGATTTATAAAAATAACCTTCAAATAGGGTGCAGGGTGTTGGCATGGGCGAGGAAGTCACATTTGCCGCGAACGTGAAGGGCTGGGTTGCAATAAAGAAGATGGGCGCTGACGCGAATACGAAACCCGAGGAAGTGGCTGCCGTCCTGGCGGGCATAACGGCCACAATAGACCGCAAGGGATTCGAGTTCGCAGGCATCAAGACTGACGTGATAGATGCCTACGCCGACAATCTTACAAAGGGCAAGCGAAAGGGCTACGGGAACCTAGCCGAACTCTTCGGCAAGATACGCAACAGCGAACTGAAGGCAAAGCTCATAGCGGCGGGCGATGAGGCGAAAGTACCCGTGGCCGAGGCCTACTTCCTCCGGCGCGTTCTCACAAACCTAGGCTATGCCGCATGGATAGACGGTGCGTCGCTGATGGCTGCCTACCCCGACCTGAAGATACCGAAGCCGCGCGGAAATTTCGGAAAAAAGAAGAAACAATGAGGTGAGGCCATGAACTTCAAGGTGCTTTTCACTGCAGTTTGCATTTTATCGCTATTGCCTCTAGTGCATGCAGACATAGGGCCCAAATCACAAGGCTGCTATGAGTTCATAAATCTGAACGAATTTTCAGAAACCAGTTTTATGATTGGTTCATATTACGCTGGGGATAACGTATCTCTGCTACCTGCTGTAGCCGGTACTTATTCTGGAGGCCAAATCTGCGAATATTCTGCTAGTTTCAGAAGAGGTGAAAAATTATATGCCGGAGATGCTTGCATCTCTGAAGAATTATCTTCGGTGTCTCGAATTGGGGCTCTGCCAAAAACTGCCCCAAACTGCACTAAATGGGCCGTTTCCGATTGGATTCCTGTGAAAGGTTCCTACCTCGTTTCCTTAAAAATAGAAAAAATAGATTTTGATACTCACCACATGACCATCTCTGCAGTCAATGAAAAATTCGAAATTTCTGATTTCTTGCGCCTCGTATTCGGAGACCCCATTTTTTTCGTGCTCGTAGCGGGCGTCATCTTATTTTTCGCATTCGTACTATTCCTAATCTTCTACTACATTCGTAAAAAATGGGGCCACTGAGATTTGAACTCAGGTCGCCAGGTCCCAAACCTGGTAGCATACCAGACTAGCCCATGGCCCCGCAAACATGATCTTCTATGCTCACAAATAATAACTTAATTCTCAATCCCGCGCACCAGCACAAGTACTGTTCCATTCCGTTTTCCAATTCTCGCGCCCTTCAGCGCAAAGCCGCGTTGCGTGTAGAAGCGCAGCGCCTTTGCATTAGACTCCTTTACGAGCAGCGAGAGCGAGCTCCTGCCATTCTCGCGCGCAAATGCGACTGCGCGTTCGAGCAGTGCAGAGCCGATTCCGTGCCGCTCGCAGTCAGGCGTAACGGCTATGCCGCCTATGCGCACCTGCCTCGCGCCGAGCTTCACATCGACAAAGCCAGCCAGATTGCCATCACGCTCAGCCACAAAGTACTGCACCCCGCGTGCAGTGCGCCTCCTAACCTCAGCCTCGTCAATGCGCGCAAGCGGGAAGTATTTCTGGCTCAGCTCAGCTATTGCATCCGCATCCGCAGAGCCCATGCGCCGCACGATTATGCCCATTCAAGCACCTATGCAGGAACGAGCGTCCTTTGAACTTTAAATACCTATTCGTCGATAGGGGAGCGGTGCATATGGACTGGTTGCCTCTAGCTGGGATTGCACTTCTCACAACCGCGTTTGTAATCAGCATCGCCTACATGATAGCCAAGGGCTTCCACCTGCCCCAGCTCGAAGGCTGGGCGAAGTTGGAATACCATGAGCTGCTTGTTTCAGCCCTTCTTCTCGGCGCCATTGTTTTTGGCATAGGCATGATTGACGTGGTGGCTGGCCAGCTCGGGCAGGGCAAGGACATGACGTTCCAGGTTTCAGCAGACCCTGCAAATGCCGACAGCGCGCCCGCAGAGCCTCTGGATCCTTCAGATCCTCTTTCAGATCCCGTATATGTCTCCAAAGCAACGTGCACGTTTGGCGGCGGTTCAACAAGCGCATTTGCGCTCGAGCGCACCTATGCATTCGACGAATGCTACCTAGAGAAAAGCGCAGACCACATGATTTACGTCTACAGGCAGCTGAGCAAGGCCAACCGCTACATCTCGAAGATGACCACCTTTTCCTATAACATTGCAATTCCGCTCTATCTTTTCTCTGCCAGCGTGTACAAAGCTCCGCATGCAGGCCTCAGCTACCTGCCCGGCCTCATAGGCGGGGGCATGGATGCGCTTGCCTCCAGCATCTTCATCCAGGTCTCGCAGAAGCTGCTGCTAGATTTCTTCCATGCAGTCTCCTTCTCATGGATCCTTCCCTTCGGCCTTGCCCTGCGATCTTTCACATTCTCACGGAAGCTCGGTGCCACGCTTATCGCGATTGCAATAGGCACCTACGTGGTCTACCCGCTCACTATTGCTTTCGCGGCAGGCGTTTACGATGCCCCCGGAATGGTCAAGGACATCAGCATAAACCTCCCGAACGAGCCGCCGAACCTTCAGGACACTGCGATATGCAGCCCGTTCGTGCAGAACTTCATGTGGGTCGGCTCGATAACCTGGTGGTTTGTCTGGTTCACGCCGGAGTGCACGGGCACGACTTTCCTGGGCTATTTGGAGTGCATGCTCGCAGTCTATCCCGAAGCGCAGTCAATTTTCAACGGCATCAATGCAGTATTCCTGCTGGCCTACGCGCCTACACTCTGGGACTATGCATTCAAGGTCCATCCTGAAGCACTCTACAATCTGCTTGCAGACCCCACCAACCCTCAAGCCATACTGCCCGCAGTCTCTCACAATGCCATGATTACTGCGGTGCTTTCAGTATTCAGCATAATCCTTACAGTCTCCGCAACCCGCTCGCTCTCAATGCAGCTTGGCGGCGACGTGCAGTTCTACGGAATTTACAAGCTGATATGAGGCATCAAAATGAAGTTGCTTGCAAAATCACTCGCATTCCTGCTCCTGCTTACGGGAATTTCCAGTGCAGCCTCGGCCTGCAGCGTCAGCATTACAAGCGAAGCTTCGCTCATCATACTCCTGGCGCTCCTATCCGGCCTCATAGTTGCGCTTGCCTACATGGGCTCGCAGGTGTTCCAAAAATTCGAGTGGGAAATATGGGCAAAGAATACGGGCGTGCGGGTCCTGGTTGCGCTCGCGCTGGTTTTCGGCGTGAACATGGTGATTCTTGCAGGCTGCGCGGCATCTGATGCGCTGGTGGGCAAGGACATGTTCGATGCCTCGAACAGCTATCTGGGCAATCTCGTTTACTCTCGCGGCTTCCCGCTAATCTACACCTTAACCGAGGCGAGCCTCCAGAACCAGCTCGAGGCAATTGACTTCAAGTTCACCTCAAGTCCCTTCTCAGGCGGTTCGGGCATTGCGGCGCATGCGGGCGAGAAGACAAAGGCCAACGCGCAGGATGCTGTGGTGAACATGCTTATGCCCCTCATGGCAAGCCTTTACGCGCAGCAGCTGCTCTTGCAAGCAATACAAACTGTGATTGTGCCCGTCTTCCTGCCCTTCGCATTCGTGCTCCGCGTCTTCTCGCAGACCCGCACAGTGGGCGACTACCTGATAGCAATCTGCCTCGGCCTTGCAGTAGTTCTTCCGCTCACATACGTTATGAACCTCGTGATAGTCGGCGGCATGGACATGGCAAACATCCTCACGCCCTCAATGGCCGCAGACCCCGACCTCAAGCTCGCATCAGTGACTTCGCTCATCCCTCAGGCCATTTTCCTGCCCAACCTCACAATCGTAGTCACTGTCAGCTTCATAATGAGTTTCTCAAAGCTCCTCTCGCGGGGCTTTGAGGTGGAGGCGCCCAATGCGTAAATATTTCCCAGCCGCACTCGCCCTGCTCGCCATCTCGCTCCTATTGATAGGTTGCACGGGCATACCTAATCCAACCCCTCCAGCGCAATCCGCAGAAAAAGGCATTGTTGATTCTTGGTTCACAGAAAACTGGGCAGCCACCTCACTACTCATAGTCCTCATAATCTTCTTCATCCTCGGAATACTGTACATGCTTTCCCAGTCTTTCAGCAACCGGGAGCTGCATGCGTGGGTCGTCACAGAGTTCTTCCAGAATCTAATGTCCATCGTGATAATAGTAATTCTCGTCGTACTTTTCGTCTCGGTCAGCCAGCTCTCAGAAGCACTCGTCAACCTCTCTGACCCTGCAAGCCCGACGCCTCCTTGCTCAGTGAGCGAATGCCATTTCGGGCTTGCGAGCAACTATCTCGAACAGCTAATCCTGATAATAACCTGGCCGCAGAACATGTGTCTGGCAAACATCGACACGAGCCCGACAAGCCCGTGCATGACCGATCCCGTTACTGCGCGGGTGATAGAAGTGGACTTCGAGGACCCGCCCGGTTCCAACAACTTCGTTCGCAAGTGCCCGGCAGACATTGGCAGTTCGCCGCCTCCTGTTTGCCTGAAGGACGCAACAGGCCAGAATATCGTGCCCATGGGCCTTGCAGACTACTCCACCATGCGCGCAATTTCCCGGATGTCCCTGTCAACCTACAAGATAAGCCTGGTGGCAGTCGACCTCCTGCCCTTCCTCTTCTCCGGCTACTCCATGCGGCCCTATGCCGGCTTCTCGATTTACGCCGACAGGCACATGCTTATCGCAGACTATTCCCTGCGCCTGGCCGCATCGCTCAATGCCCAGAAGCTGTTCCTCCAGTATGTGCAAACTGCGCTCGTGCCCCTCCTCCTAATTGCCGGCGTACTCCTGCGCGCCATCTTCTTCACGCGCAAGCTGGGAGGACTCATGATTGCCATTGCCATCGCGCTCTTCACAGTCTATCCCCTCACCTACTTCGTCTTCCAGTACACCTTCCCGGTTGCGATGGAGGTGGAAAGCACCAGCGTTGGAGGAATAGACCCGCTGGCTTCCTGCGTCCCGGCGGAGCTGTATGTTGTTTATCCTAAGGATACAACCAGCATGTGCACGGCTGCGTGTGACGTTAATCCCAACACAGACCCTTCCGCACCTTCAGATCCGTCTAAAAACGCACCGAGTTTTGCAAAGACTGCCTGTAAAACTGAATGCACCGCCTACTGCACAGACCAGTATGAAGTTCTCGATAATGCCTGTTACGAAAGGTGCGCCACGGGCTCGCCCAACTATATTTTCCTCTGCTCGATAACCTACTCCGATGACAACGGGGACGGCCTCAAAGGGTACGAGTGCGACGATGCTGCTGAAGCAGCGGGTGGAATTCTGAGTACTGTTGCATACAGGACTGCGGCCAAGGCGTATATGGGAATCCATCATCCTGGCATAGCAACCTGCAATGATTTGGTTATTGAAACCGCAGATCCCTATGCTGCAGTGGGCGAGTGCTCGATCACAAACGCGGCAGGCGCGCAGATAACCTGCCCCTCTCGCGCGCTTGCGGACTGCCGCGTGACTTACAGGGCACTGACAAAGAAAGCCGATGGCACTTATGAACGGAACCCTGAACCTGACGGTCCTTTGGTCTATGCTTTCCCAGACTATTATGATGAAGTCCTGCCCCAGCTGCCAAATGAGTGCAAGGCGAGTCCAGACATCGTGGAGGCGTGCAAGCTATGCGCAGCGAACATCGGCGGAGTCACCACGCCTGCTGAGGCAGAGCGGCTCACAATTTTGCCCGACCCCCAGATGCAGGCCGACTGCACCAAGAGCGATATACTGGAGTCAGGCACAATACCTCCCCTAGACTCAGACAAATTCACGGTGAGCGGCGACATTGAGGCAGCAGCCAAGCTGCTCATAGCCGGCATAATCCTGCCAATATTCAGCTTCATAATCACAATAACATTCGCAAAGTGCCTCTCGCCCCTGCTGGGCGGGGACTTTGATATAGCCGGCATAATGAGGATGATATGAGATGAACTTCAGAAAACTCGCAGTCATTGCGCCTGTGCTGGTCCTGCTAGTGCTGGCTGGCTGCCTCGGCTTCGTACAGCGCGACGCTGGAACTGGCGAGTGCATAGGCACATGCCCATTCGGCACGCACCAGCCCTCCCCAACCACCTGCGCCTGCGTGCCTGACCAATGGTCTGGCGACTGGGTCGTACTTTCAGCCCTTCTTCTCCTCACCCTAATCTTCCTAATTTCAATATTCTACATGCTGGCAACTGCGCTTGAGATGCCTTATCTGCAGATGCAAATCAAGGATGAATATGCTCAGGCAATAGTTTCGCTAATTTTCCTGGTAGCCCTGGCATCTATGCTTTGGAGCATCAACAACGTGCTGCTGCCCGGGCTTGCAGGAACCTTCGGGCTTACTCTTACAGACGTACCTGGCGGTTCGCACATGGAGGCCGCATTCGATCCTATCAGCGGCGTAATGGATCCCATGGCATTTGCAAAAGAATATACTCAGGACATCACCGACGCGCTTAGCCATTTCACTGCAGACCTGGAGGGCATAGCTCTCGAAGTGGGCGCGGCGAGCTCAGTCTCAACCTATTGCCAGATTCTCGGCGGCGTGCTGGGCTTCTCTATAGTCCCATGCAGTTACCTCAACTCAACCATGGGCACGCTGGGCCTGCTCCTCAACGCACTCTACGCCGCCTCCATTGCAATGTGGGCGCAGGCAATGCTGCTCAAGCTGGCCGGCACTTTCATGATCCTGCTCCTGCCTCTCGGAGTCCTATTGCGGAGCCTGCGCTTCACGCGCTCAGCAGGCGGCGCACTCATAGCAATCGCAGTCGGCTTCTACCTAATCTATCCCTTCATGGTCATAGCCGACTATTCTTTCATAAAATCTGACGTGTTCATGCCCGATTCCGCAACTGCAAAATACGGTTATACGCACGTGTATGACACGGCAATCAAAGAGCTTTCAGTCAATCACGATCTCGGCGCATGCACGGGTGACGGGGACTACATCTCCATGCTTACCAACCGCGAGGCGTTCATCGAGCCCATGGCCTACTGGATAATCATAGTTTCCATACTCCTGCCAGTCATGAACCTCCTGGTCACGCTGACATTCATACGATGGTTTGCCTCTGCGATAGGGAGCGAGATTGAAGTGGGGCAGCTTGCGAGGGTGGCATGATGGCGTATTGTACCCTGGGCATCACTGGCGTGTCGGGCCTCATCGGACTAAGCGTCATGCTCTCCATATTCGTAATCTCGCTAATCTTCATGCTGGGCAGGGCCATGCGCTCTTCGACAATTGAGGCGTGGGTGAAGCTCGAGCTCTACCAGGTGCTGGCCACCATACTTTTCGTATCTGGCTCGATGTTTTTCATCGGCATATTCTGCAGCGTAGATGTCACTTTCTTCTCCGATTACATAAATCTCGGCGTCGTAGACCCTGCCCTAATAGACCCCGCAATGTTCCCGGTCAATGCCAACATGTTCGATGCCAGCAGCGACTATCTTGTGTGGCTGCAGAACAATATTTATGGCTCAAGCACGCAACCGGGCTTCTACTTGCAAGTGAAAAGCGTCCTCATGAAGTGGGAGGTGCAGGCCTCGAAGAGCGAATTCAACTGCCCCGGGGAATTCTGCCTCATGATGCCTAACGGCTGGAGCATAGACCCTGGCACAGGGTTCTACACAAAACTGAATGCTGGCTATGCCGCACTGCAGGCACTTATAATTTCGATGCTCTCAGTCTCCTCCTTGCGTTTCATGCTTGAATATGCCTCGGCAGGCGCGCTCCTGATACTCTTCCCAATAGGCGCCTTCTTCAGGTCAATACCCTACATGCGCGGCTTCGGCGGCGCGCTCATGGCCCTTGCGCTCACGCTCTATCTTGCCCTTCCCTTCATCCTATTTGTAAATGCGCTCGTTGCCTATCCGGTGATTACCGGAACTCCGAACCTATTCGCGCCGCCATCGACTTGTTCGTCGGACGGCTCTGGCGCATGCATCGTGCCCATAGCCCAGCAGGCTGCCAGCGCCTCATTTGTCACCGTTTTCCTGCCTGCCCTTGACTTTATATTGCTGGCAGCAATAGGAAGAGACTTAGCCCGCCTCTTCGGCAGCGAGCTTGACCTTACAGGATTATCGCAGTTGGTATGATGGTGTAAAAATGGTTCCGGAACTCGATAAATTGACAGACGTCTGGACCAACCCCGTGCAAGGGCTCGGAGCCTCGGGCATGCAGTTTGCCCTCACAATAGTCCTGACGATAATTTTCATCATCGCAATTCTTTACATGCTTTCAGCCGCGCTGCGCAACGAGCGGCTGAAGCGCTGGCTAGCCGGCGAGCTCATGCAGGCCTTTGCCTCAGCACTCATGATTATAGGCCTAGTGGTTTTCGCACTCTTCATTACGCAGGTATTCTATGGCTTCTATTATAACCCGGTTTCTGGGGGCTTCCCCGGCATTTCCTGCAATTCTGCCGACTCCAGCTGGTCTGCAACGGGTTTTGGAATAGTGGATCCGGCAAATCCCACCTTCATAATCAAAAGTCCGCTCGACTACTTCAGGTGCAAGTTCACCACCATAGACATGCAGTTCAGCAATCTCTACGCCGATACTGTTAGCCTGGACCTGCACGTGGAGCGCGCGGAATGGTCATGCTGGATTTTCTTCGGCACTGAAATCATGTGCGGCTGGGACCTGCACCCTCTGGCGCAGAGCCTTCATGCGCTAGCATACAAGATTGTGCAGTATAGGATAGGCGTGAACGCTGCGCTCGTGCTGGCTGATTACGTTCAGCAATGGTTCCTGCCAATATTCCTGCCAATAGGCATCCTGCTGCGCGCCATACCCTTCACGCGGGGCGCCGGCGGCCTGATAATCGCAACAGTGCTCGGCTTCTACTTCATCTTCCCGATAGTCTTCATGTTCGGCGACCTGCTGCTGAGCAGCCAGCTCGAAAAGCCAGACCTGAGCTTCATCGACCCGAATGCCAATGAGTGCGTCTACTCAGACCTCTCGGGTGCAATGGGCGTATATGTTGCCGACGCTGCCATAGCTGCTCAGGCCCAGCTCACAATCTCAACCATCCGCTCTCTCCTTACCGCGCTCATAATGGAAATAGTTCTCGCGCCCCTGCTGGCGCTGGCCGCAACAGTGATGTTTATACGTGCCTTCTCACCCATATTCGGCTCGGACAGCTCGATGGTAATGTATGGAATTTCGAAGATGATTTGAGGTGATGCGTTGAACTTCCGCTTGCTTGCCCCCGCATTCCTCGTGCTTGCCCTGTTCATAGCAGGCTGCCCCTCGCTCCAGCCGGTTACTTTTGCAAACACAGATGCCACTGACAGCTACATCGCGCCCTCGGACTGCGCCTCGTGCGCCTGCCTCGTGTGCCAGCGGCCCGAACTGACAGATCCCGCCGCAATCGATGACATCTCCGCGCCCACGGGCATAAGCAAGGACTATTTGGCAAAGAGCGGCGGCGGGCTCGCAGGCAGCCGCTGCTGGTTCCAGACCTGCGGTGCAAAGCTCGAGCAGCAGATAAAGGAAGACCGCAGCCTCTATCAGGTGCCGTTCAAGATAAGTGCGGGGCAGGACGTCGGACCTATTAACGGATACATACAGGGGCTTTCAAGCTGGCAGTTCAGGCAGGCTGCGAAATACTGCCCGATGACTGACAAGTGGTGCGGCTTTGCGGCGCCGGGCACCAAGGACAGGTGGCAGAATGTCCTGCGCTCCTACGGCTTTGACGCCTTCCTCCAGATGCAGTGCAACTCTCCCGACCCTCCCCGGCTATGCAATTACGGCACAGGCTCGGATGATTTTGTAACCTGGAGCGAGGATCCTGTAAAATCCGCAAGCCCTACAATACCGCAGTTCGAGTGGATGTCTGACAGCACGTACGTTACCTCTCCAGACGACAATGCCTATGTAGCGGACCATTCGGCCCAGGGATATCCTTTTCCCATGTTTGACAATGGCGTCGACAGCGCCTTTGCAGGTAAAGTCCTTCCCAAAACCTCAGACCTCCTCTGCCTCTTCCAAGGCCCCTATGACATCATGACTGCCTCAGGTTCCAAATACTACGGCGCGCCTTCGCAGCTATTCTGCGCCTCTGGAAACTGCAACAAGGTACGGACGTATGAAAGCTACTGTCGTAAGGACGAGGGTGCGCCAGGCCTAGACTATTCTGTAACAGACCCGGACAACCCACAAGACTACCTGCCGATTGACAGCACAGATTGCAGGTGCAGGACCGTGCGGTTCTATAATGAGGAAAATGCACTCAATTATCCATCTGCACTTATTGCAGCCGGAGGAGCAATAGGCTTTACCAACGGGCATCTTCCTGATGGCACTGCAAAAGACATTCTGCCGGGCGGCAGCCAGCAATGGTGCCGTGCCTATCCTGCTAATCTTGCGAACCCTCAACTGACCGGCCTTTTCTATCCTGATTCGGGCATAATCCAGGATGGCGACAAAATATTCATCTGGAATTCGCTGGGCATGGCCTCAGGCACCGAGGCGACGGATTATATGAATCCAAATACGGACACTATTGACGAACTGGTCAACGCCGATAACTTGCCCGTATTCAAGAACTGCGCAACGGCCGCAAAGCCCATCAAAGGAGAATGCGCAGCCTACTACGAGGATTCCACTGCCCATACGATTTCCATTGTAGGCAGCTCCGCATATCTGGACGATTTAACTAATCCGGCCACTTACACCGGCAAATTCAGGTACTGCATAGATTGGGCGATAACTGAGGGGGGAGAATGCGTCATGACTGAGGATGAACGGCTCGACCTTCTGGAATATGGCTTGTGCGAGGGCTGCTTCCCAACAATGGACCTGGTGCCTATAGGCGGGACCTACTGGAGCGCAAACCTGGGTGATTTCGGCACAAACCTGGTCGAGGACATAAAAGGCGAAGAAATCTCTCCACCGGAATATGCACATAGTGGATTCCTGCAGCTCAGCATATTGCCCGTCGTCGACACCCGTGTTTGGGCCACTGATGCCCAGGAAAGTATAGCAAAACCAACCATGGTAGATCAAGAATGGTATTCTTTCTCCGGACGACTCTGGCGCGAAGGGGCTACGCCCGTAGTAATTGTTTTGGGCCGCAACCGCGCCGATATGGCCCCATTGATAAAACAAACAGTATTGTCCGATCCCGCTGATCCTAACAGCACCTACGGCAACTGTCCGCCATTCGTGGATCCCGACGATGGGATTACAAAACAATCCTGTCTGGTGGGCGTAGAGGACAGTTGGAAAATAGGCACCGACTGGAACATAGGCGACCCCGTAAATCCCTGGGCATCGACCAAGGGCAATGACCCAATTCCAGCAGGCTACGGGGGCAGTGTTGACTTATTGGTCGCCGACGTAACGCTGACGACCTGCGTAAGCGATGCGCAATTCGGCGACGTTCTTCAGGCCCTCATACGAAGGGCCAAAGACGTCCAGTCCATCCATGCGGACAAACCCCTCGGCTGGCTTCTCTACCTGCGGTTCCTTGACAGCGGCTGCGACTATGCGACAGACAAAAGCATCGGCGCCATAGACCTGCTCGCGAATGCAGGCTACATCGGCGTGATAGCAACTTTTGCCGACCCGCCAGCCGGCGACTATTCTGCGATAAAAACTCCCTACGACGTCGCCACATTCAACACGCTCCTTCACACGCTTGC
>NZ_JAUSNF010000036.1 GCF_030646255.1 Candidatus Burarchaeum sp.
ATGGCCCTGCCTTCAAAGGACGGCAAGGCATCGTGCCATTAGCATTAAGAACTGCATTAAGAAATAAATGGTGGAATTATGCCTTTGGAAAAAGTTAAGCGCAGGTTCGGAAGCTCCTGGCCGTGGGTTGAGAATGGCTTCTGGGTGCTGGTGTTCATAGGAGTATACATTGCGATGATGAAAGTGATGCACCCGGGATGGACTGTTCTGGGATATTGACTGCGGCCGAGGCCGGCGGCTCGGGAAGCCATATATCAATTGCAGGTGAGATTTTGCTGATGGAATACCGCGGGCTTGCAATTCAGACCGAGACGCTTATGCTGCTCTCGCTGCTGGTCATTTCAGTGGCAGGATACGTGATGATTGCAACTGGCGCGGATGCGGCGGGCGGGACGGGAACTGGCGGAGCGGCTGCAGGGGGCGCAGCGGCGGGCGCGGGAGGAAGTGCTGATGCGAGTGGAAGTTCAACTTCTGCCGGCGGGATGCAGGATGTTTACGTGCGCGCGCTCGGGGGCGCGAACTTATACAAGTATGACAAGAGTGAGATTGTGGTGCAAAAAGGCGTGCCTGTGCGGCTGCATTTCGCTGCGGACAAGGATGCGGGGTGCGGCAAGTCGTTTGTGGTGTATGGGCTGAACATAAGGCTGACCTCGCGCAATGGCGAGGAAGCGGTGGCGGAGTTCACGCCGCAGGATGCAGGCACCTATAGGTACAGCTGCTCGATGGGCATGTTCGGACCCGGCAGGCTGATAGTCCAGTGAGATTGTGTTGGGGTGTAGGAAATGGAGAAAACGCTGGTTGTAAAAGGGATGCACTGCAAGTCGTGCGAAGTTCTGCTTGCCGATGTGATAGGCGAGATAAAGGGCGTCAGCAGGGCGAGCGCCGACAGCAAGAAGGGCGTGGTTGTGGTGGAATACTCGGATGCAAAGGCTCTTGAGGAAGCGAGGAAGGCGATTGCAAAGGAAGGCTACAAGGTAGTAGGCTAAATAGAGCGGTTGAAGAAGATGCGGGTGTTTGGGTGATGCGGGTGGGGAAGGCAGTGATGGCAAACGTGAGGGTGTTTGGATGAGCGAAGAAGAGACTGATATTTCGGGCATAAATAAGGAAGCAGCGGTAGGCGGCGGAGCAGTGCAAGCAGGAAGTACGGGCGCGGCAGGCAGCGGGAGCGAGCAGGCAGGGGGTAGTGGCACCAGTGCAAACGGCGTGCAGGGGCAGGACAGGAAGGAGTTCAGGCTCGAGCTGAACGGCGTAAGCTGCGGCGCGTGCGAGAAGATTATCGAAAGGGTGGCGGAGAAGAATGATGTTTCTATAGTGCGGATTGATGCCAATGCGGGCGTCATAACGGTGAAGTGCGAGGAGGGCAGGCTTGGCGCGCTGAAGAAGGGCCTGGCTGAAAAGGGCTTTGGTGAAAAGGGCACGGGGACTGCGAGGGGCGACCCTGCGAAGGTGCTCGGTTATATTTCCGCTGTGCTGGCAGGCGAAAAACACGTTGGCGTTGAGTCGAAGCTGCTCAATTATGCGCTGGCATCGGCAGTCATCATTGTGCTGCTCACGCTGGCGGGCCAGTTCTTACTGTTCGGCGGGGTTGCGAACAGTATGGCCTATGCGCCCCTTTTCCTGCTCGTAATAGGGACCTCGGTGCTGGCCGTCTTTTCGTACCAGCACATGCTGTGCTTCTGCAGGAACCTTTCGTGCTCCAATGGAATGATGGCAGGCATGACCCTGGGCATGATGGCCGGCTTCATGGCAGGGGCGCTTGTGGGCGCGACTAACGGCATGTTCATGGGCTCGCTCGTGGGCATGGCAGTGGGCATTGCGCTGGGCGCGAATGTGGGCAGGTTCTGCGGCGTGATGGGCGCCATGGAAGGCATAATGGCAGGCCTGATGGCAGGCACGATGGGCGCGATGCTGTCGGTGATGATGGTTAGCAACAACCTGCTGCTGTTCCTCTACATCCTCTTCGGCATCTGCGCATTCCTGCTTGGCGGGCTGAGCTACATGATGTACAGGGAAGCAGGCAGCGCGGAAGTTAGTGAGCTGCGCATAAGCCTGCTCAGGTTTGCCGGCATGAGCAGCGGGCTGGCCTTTGCGCTTATTTTCATAATGCTCTACGGGCCGAAAAGCGGAATAATTTATCCATAGATGGGGTGTATGCAATGGCGAAAATCACTATTCCAATAGGCGGCATGGACTGCGCGTCGTGCGCTGCGAACATTGAGCGGAGGCTGAAGAAGCTCGCGGGCGTGCAGAAGGTGAACGTGAATTATGCCACTAATAGGGCGGTTGTTGAATATGATGAGGCTGCCACGGGCATGCCCGACTTTAAGAAAGTCATAGAGGGGCTGGGCTATACGGTGGAAATGCCGGCCGAGGAAGGGGCTGGCAAGGCGGACGGCGCGCATGAGATGGGTGGAATGGAAGGCATGCACGACCACGAGAAGATGGCGCGCGAGGGCGAGATTAAGGAGCTGAAGCAGCGCTTGATGTGGTCTGCAGTCCTAACCCTGCCAGTGCTCGCGCTCGCGCTGCCCGAGATGCTGGGCGGGCTGGTGGCGCTCGAGTATCCTGAGTTCATTATGCAGAAAATGGCTGTGCTGCAGTTCTTCCTCGCAACACCGGTGATGTACGTAAACCGCGAGATTTTCACGCGTGGCTTCCGCCAGCTTGCGAGCCGCATGCCTGGCATGGATTCATTAGTGGCGCTTGGAGTTGGGACTGCATATGCTTACAGCGTGCTAGTGGGCTTTGGCTTCGTCGAGGGCGCCATATACTATGAGACTGCCGCGCTGCTGCTCACGTTCATAGTGCTCGGCAAGTATTTGGAGGCCATTGCAAAGGGCAAGACTTCGGAGGCCATCAAGAGGCTGATTGGACTGCAGCCCAAGACCGCGCTTGTTGTGCGGGGCAGGAAGGAGGTTGAAATACCGATAAGCGAGGTAGTGGTTGGAGATGTCATAATCGTGAAGCCGGGCGACAAGATTCCGGTTGACGGCGTGGTTTTGGATGGCGAGAGCAGCGTGGACGAGAGCATGATTACCGGCGAGAGCATACCCGTGCACAAGCGCAAGGGCATGACAGTCATAGGCGCCACTATAAACAAGACGGGCTCGTTCAGGTTCAAGGCTACAAAGGTTGGCGCGAACACCATGCTGGCGCAGATTATCAAACTAGTGGAAGATGCGCAGGGCTCGAAGGCGCCGATACAGAAGCTCGCAGACAGTGTGGCGGGCTATTTCGTGCAGGCAGTCATAGTGCTTGCGCTGCTCTCTTTCGGCTATTGGTTCTTCATCGCAGGCCAGCCCTTCATCTTCGCGCTCACTATCCTAGTCTCGACGCTCATCATAGCGTGCCCATGCGCAATGGGTTTGGCTACGCCGACCGCGGTGATGATTGGCACTGGCAAGGGCGCTGAGAATGGAATTTTGATAAAAGACGCGGAGAGCCTGGAGCTTTTGCACCAGTGCAAGACAATCGTGTTCGACAAGACAGGCACCATAACAAAGGGCGAGGCGGTTGTGACCGACATTGTGCCGATTGGGATGCGCGAGAATGAGCTGCTGAGGCTCGCCGCGAGCGCGGAGAAGAAGTCCGAGCATCCGCTGGCGCAGGCTGTTGTGGATGAGGCCAAGAAGAGGAAAATTGGGCTGACCGAGGCGAAGAAATTCAATGCGATTCCCGGGCATGGCGTAGCTGCGCAGGTTGGAAGCGTGCGGGTGCTGATAGGCAACCTGGCTCTAATGAAGCGCGAGAAGGTTTCAGTAGTTGGGCCGGCAGTTGGAAAAATGCGTGCCCTTGAGGAGGACGGGAAGACTGTTGTCGTGGTTGCGGCTGGCAGGAGGTTTGCGGGCCTCATTGCGATAGCGGACACTATTAAGGAGAGTTCAGCGGATGCCGTTGCACGCCTGCGCAAGATGGGCTATGAGAGCGTGATGATTACGGGCGACAATGAGCGGACTGCAAAGGCAATTGCAAGGCGGGCTGGAATTACGCGGGTGCTGGCTCAGGTTCTGCCTGAAGACAAGGCAAATGAGGTCAAGAAGATGCAGGCAGGCGCAGGGGCGCAAGGCACAGGCAAGGATGGGCGCGGGCGCGCAAACAAAGTCGCATTCGTGGGCGATGGCATAAACGATGCGCCCGCACTCGCGCAGGCCGACGTGGGCATTGCGGTTGGCACTGGCACGGATGTAGCGATTGAGAGCGGCTCGATAGTGCTCGTGAAGAGCGACCTGCGGGACATTGTGACTGCCATCCAGCTGAGCAGCTACTCGATGAAGAAGATAAAGCAGAACCTGTTCTGGGCCTTCTTCTACAATGCCGTGGGCATTCCGGTGGCAATGGGCGCACTGGCCTTAGTCACTAACCCGCCCTTCCTGCTCTCGCCCGTGATTGCGGGCGCTGCAATGGCCTTCAGCTCGGTGAGCGTCGTGTCGAATAGCTTGCTTATGAGAGGGTTTAAGCCGAGAAATTAAGTGACTTAGCGCCTAATGCGGCGCGGCTCGCCCTTGGAGCACGGGAATAACTTATAATATGCTGTTTCACTAATGTAAAAAAATGGATGAAAAATACGGTTATGTGCTGGTGTTTGCAGCAGTGGTGCTGGTTGCCGCATTCTTCCTTGGCCTCAAGGACAAGGAGCCGTCGGGCCAGTATGCCGAGGGAACTGTTGCAGGCCCCATGCACTGGCACCCGAGGCTCAGTATATACATTGACGGCGAGCGGGTCAGGATACCGGATGACCTGGGCCTGGCAGGGACGGAAAGCCCCGTGCACACCCACGATGAGGGTGACGGCACAATACATTTCGAGTTCGGGCAGGGCAGCATCCCGCGGGGCATGCTGACAGTCGGCTATTTCATAAACGACGTATGGGGGAAGCAGTTCAACAGCACGTGCATCCTCGACAGGTGCAATGGCCCCGGCGGGCGCGTGAAGATGCTCGTGAACGGCGCCGAAAACGCCGAGTTCGGGCACTACGTGATGCATGATGATGATGTGGTGGAAATAAGGTATGGGTAGCTGTCAGCCGGAAGTCACTGATAAACCGCGTAGAATATGCCCTTTGTGTGCTGCCCATAGTACATGAACCATGTGCCCTGTATTTTTGCCAGCGTGGGGTCCCCGGGCGGGTTCTCGGGGAACCGCGCCATCGGGTTATCCGAGGGGGTCGTGAAGTCGAAGGCAGCGTCTTCGGAGAACTCCCCTTTCTGATACGTGATGTGGTATATTCCTGCATAGGACCAGAAGTAAAGCCTGAGCCCGCCATCCCACTCGACCCATTCCGGGCCGTCGAGCCAGCCCTTGAACACGCTGTTCCTGCTGTCAGCAGCCATGCCTTTCTTCTCAAAAGTCAGGCCATCCTGCGAGGTCGCCCACAGCAGGACATGGGTTTCGCTGTTTGGCACCATCTCTGCGGAATACCTCTCATCAATCGCACCGGCGTAAACCATTATGTATTCGCTGCCCGCATTTATCACGGTCGGAGCCAGGACATTCCTGAAATTCAATCCGAGGCCATTCTCCGTGCCCATCCTTGTTCCGGGTTCGTCCTGCCACGTTAATCCGTCCGAAGAAATGGCGCTTTTTATCACGCCCGCGTTTTGGAAGTACATTCGGTATCTCCCGTCAGGAAGTTTTATTACTGAAGGGAATGTCGCGCTTTCTTTCCTTGTTCCTGCTTCCTGAGTCCATGAAATTCCATCTGAAGAAACTGCGGAATAGACCTGCCCGTTAAATCCCGCGGCTTCGGGTTCGAGGGAATAATACATCCTGTAATTTCCGTTGCCAAGGTCAACGACGTCCGCATCAGCGTAAGTGCCAGCGATTGCAATGCCTCCGGCCTGCCACTGCGGGGCTGGCGGGGGCTCGGGTTCTGGTTCAGCGGGCTCGGGCTGCTGGGGCAGGGCTTCGGGCAATTCAGCTTCGGCGGGCTCGGTCGATTCAGGCTCCTGCGCTGGTTGGGCCGGCGACTCTGTTGGCGGTACGGGTTCTGCACCTTGCTCAATTTGAGCCGGTTGTGCGGCTGGCTGGGAGGTTTGCGAAGCGCATCCTAGAAGCAAAAGCAGGAGTATGGGAAAAAGCAAGAGCGCGGGGCGCATGAGAGGCAATCTTCGCCGTGGTTTATAAACATCTCGAAAGGAGGGCGTGCTCCGTCGTTCCGCGCTGCGCATCACCCCGTAAAAGTCACCCGCTCCCCACCGCCTCGGGCGGTTTATAAATGCCCGCGCGCCAGCCAATTCGGTGATGAGCATGATGATGGATGTCACAGAATTGCAGATGGATGCGGTTGAGGCGCTCGCGAAGCGGCTCGAGAAGTTCGGCGCGATTGTCGAACTCCGCAATGCGGGCGGAAGGATACAGTTGATTTGTTAGCTGCAAGTGGTGAACCCTGTGGAATATTATTTTGACACTGAAGTGGCGCTGGATGAGGAGACGCTGGCGGCCGAGGCTGCGGGCGCAAAGGTCAAGCTCACGCCCGAGAACTGCAAGATCATTACAATGCAATTCCAGCTGCTCGACCGCGCGGGCAGGCCGGCCTCGCCCCTCATTGTGATGAAGGAGTGGGATACGCCAGGGGGCGAGGAGGGCATGATAAGGCAGTTCCTGCGCGAGAACTTCTCGGCAGGCACGAACCCGTGGGAGTTCATTCCGGTTGGCTATAACGTGCTGTTTGATTTGGGCCTTCTGCGCGAGAGGGCAAGGGAATACGGGATTGAGATGGGAGTGTGGGAGCTCTACCATCAGAGGCCGTTCATCGACATCAAGCACATCCTGCTCGGCATGAACGGCTTTGCATTCAAGGAGAGCGGGCTGGACAAGTTCTGCGGGAAGCGGAATGGCAAGCAGGTGCCGGTTTGGTACCAGATGGCTAAGGCTGCGGAGCGGGAAGGAAAAGAAATGACTGGAGCAAGTGCGGCTGATGCGTACAGGTGGATTGAAGAATATGTTGAGGAGGAGGCAGCGGAGTTTGTTGAGCTATACGCGCGCCTGAAGAGCGAGCTGCCAAGGCTGCGCACGGCTATGGGTTTGTTCAATGGCAATAGCATGGGAGTGAAGAATGGGATGCGGGGCTGAAGGAGAGCGAAAGGGAAGCTGGGAAGTTAGGGGACATGAAGGGACAAGAAAATAGTATATGTGTTTGGGGTGAGAACTATGGCGAGGAAGAGGGACGAGGTTGAAGTTGAGTCAGTGGATCTTGCGATTGCAGGGGGCATGGTGGAAGTGGCTGTGGAGAGAATTGAGAAGGTGAGGCCAAAGGACCTGGAAGACCTGCCGGGCGTAGGGCCAGCCACTGCAGAGAAGCTGAGGAAGGCGGGCTACAACACGCTTGTGAAGATTGCAACCAGCTCGCCCCATGAGCTTGAGGAAGTTTCCGATATTACGGTTGAGACTGCAAAGAAGGCCATCAATGCAGCGCGCGATGCGCTTGAGATGGGCTATGAGAGCGCTGACAAAATTTACGAGAGGAGGAAGTTGGTGGGAAGAATTACTACGGGTTCGAAATCGCTGGACGAGCTGCTGGGCGGCGGGGCTGAGACTCAAAGCATTACCGAAGCATATGGGAAATTCTCGTCGGGAAAGACACAGCTTGCATTCCAGCTTGCAGTGAATGTGCAGCAGCCGGTTGACAAGGGAGGGCTGGGCGGCGCAGTGCTCTACATAGACACTGAGAGCACGTTCAGGCCTGAGCGCGTGAAGCAGATGGCAGAAGCCGCGGGAATGGACGGCGAGCAGGCGCTGAAGAACATCCATGTGGCAAAGGCAGTGAACAGCGACCACCAGATGATACTGGTTGAGAAGGCGGATGAGATTGTAAAGGAAAAGAACATCAGATTGGTGATAGTTGACTCTTTGACCTCCTACTTCAGGGCAGAGTATTTGGGCAGGGCGGCGCTGAGCGAGAGGCAGCAGAAGCTGAACAGGCACGTCCACGCGCTGCAGAAGCTGGCTGACACTAACAATCTGGCCGTGTTTGTAACCAATCAAGTAATGGATAATCCTGGAATACTCTTTGGAGACCCGACCACACCCATAGGAGGGCACGTGCTGGCGCACGCCGCGACCTACCGCATGTACCTGCGCAAGGGCAAGGAGGAGAAGCGCATTGCAAGGCTCGTAGACTCCCCGAACATGCCCGAGAGCGAGTGCGTGTTCAAGGTTACGAAGGAAGGCGTGAGGGACTGAGGTCTTTTGTTTTAGATTCTAAGTCCGAGCTATGCAAAGGCTTATAAATATACATATACGTATATGTATATGTGGTTGAATGAAGATGGCAACGACCTTGCTGATAGATGAGATTTTGCTGAAGAGGGCGAGGCAGAAGTTTGGAAAGCGGAAGCTGTCTGAGCATGTGAATGATATGCTGAGAAAGGAGCTTGACCAGAAAGCAGACCTCAGGAGTTGTGCGGGAATACTTGGGAAGTACAACCCTCCGCCATTCAAGAGGGACGTTGAAAATGACAGGCACTAGCTACATAGTGGATGCCAATGTATGGATAGACTACTTCGTACGCGGCCGTTTTGAGGATGAGCTGCTGCACAATGCCCTCGAAACTCCGGCCATAGTTCTCGTGGAAGTTGCCGGCTACCTGGTATCGCATGAATTTTCTGAAGAGGACTGGCGAAAGTGCCTGAGGGGAATTCTGCAGTACAGCGCAATACTCCCGCTTGATTTAGAAAGGGCGCTCGTTGCCTCGAAGCTGAGGAAAAGCCATCACCTGAAAACGGTTGATTCTGTAATTTATTCCTATGTAGAGCCTGGAAAACGGCTGCTCACGCAGGATGCTGACTTCAAAGGATTGGAAAATGTAGATTACAGGAGAAAATAGCTGGCTTGTTGGTTTATATTTCTCTTTTTCCATATTTTACCCTATGACTCCAGAATATGTGCCGCCGAGCGGAGAAGGCATTAAGCGACGCTTTGGGGCTGGTGCAAGCGGACAGCAAAAACGCGATGCAGAGGATGAGCAGGTTTCAGAGAAGCAGCGCACGCTGAGCGAGATGCGAAACGCCCTCAAGGGCGGGGGCAGTGAAGGCCCGATGAAAGAACCTATTGATAAGAAGCTGCTGCAGAGAATTTTCGGGCAAAAACTCCATGAGAAGCCTGAAGTAAGGGATGCACTTGAGGGGCTCATGAAGGCAATTGAGCGCGATGAGGGCGTGCGCGAGGCTTTCATCAAATTGCAGGATGCTGCCGCCAAGCACATGTCGACGGATGCGGGGACGTAAGCTTTTAAATTGACGCGGGAAATCGCTAATAGGGGTGGGCGCATGAAGGTAATGCTTGCATTGCTCGTTTCTGTTTTTGGCCTGTTTCTGCTGGGCTGCGCCCAGTTGCAGCAGACTCAATATGTGTGTGCTGATGGAAAGACCGTTGTTGCAAATCTTGCGCAGTGTTCCACCGCACCAGCCGCCGGAGCGCTTGCCGCCCCTGCAGCACCTGGGGTAGCGGCACCGAGTGCAGCGCCCCTCACGCTGGATGCTGAACTCGAGGTGTGCTCGGGAATGCCTGAGGTGCAGCAGATGTCGCTTGAAGAGTTCTGCATAATGGGGCTGGCGGCCAAGCACGAGAACGTCTCCCTGTGCAAGAAACTGAGCTATGAGGGCAAGAGGCAGTGCTACCTGGTGCTCGCGACAGCACTGAATGACGCGGACGTGTGCGCCGAGGCAGGGTCCGAGAAGAACAGTTGCTACAATCAGTACGCATCGATTGTTCAGGACGCCGCAGTATGTGAGAAGATTACCGACATAAACTCCAAGGACAACTGCTATTCGCAGATGTCGTCCACAATCGGCGACGCGAGCCTGTGCGACAAGATAAAGACTGCCGGCATGAAGAACGGCTGCTACTTCAACATGGCGATGCGCTTACAGGATACCAGCTATTGTGACAAGATAACGGAAAGCGGACAGAGGCAGAATTGCCTGCAAAATATTGGTGGCGGTGGAATGCAGGAGCTTCCTGCCAAACCCGCCCAAGGCTGAGAAAGTGCGCGCGCTGAAAAGGCCGCATGAGTTTGTAGCCTAGGCTGCAGGGAAAAATTAAAAATAGGAGAAAAGCTCGCCTACTTCTTTCCGGTCTTCTTTTTGGCCTTCTTCTTCATTGGTTTATCCTTCATGCCCGAACCGCCACAGCAGCCACAACATTCACCCATATTCTCACCTCGACGATGCATAATATTTGCCCAACGCTTAATAAATGTTGATGCCAACAGCAGTAAGGGTATGGCTATGACGTTCAGATGGGCCGGGAGAAGCGTTCTTGTGACCGGAGCCACGGGGCTGTTGGGCTCGTGGCTGGCCAATGAGTTGCACCGCCAAGGGGCAAACGTAGTGACCCTCATGCGGGACGTTGTGCCGCACTCTAATTTCTTCATGCTCGGGCTTGACAAGAAAATTTCAGTTGCAAGGGGCGAGCTTGAGAGCTACCATGAGGTTGAGCGGGCTCTTAATGAGTATGAGGTTGAGGCAGTCTTTCACGCTGGCGCGCAGACCATTGTGGGCACTGCTAATCGCTCGCCGCTCGCTACTTTCGAGGCCAACGTGCGCGGCACGTGGAACCTCCTGGAAGCCTGCAGGCACAGCAAGATGGTCAGGCGCGTGGTGGTGGCATCGAGCGACAAGGCATATGGCGAGAGCAAGAAGCTGCCATATACTGAAGATATGCCGCTGGAAGGAAGGCACCCCTACGACGTTTCAAAGTCCTGCGCAGATTTGATTTCGACTGCCTACTACAGAACTTACGGAATGCCTGTCACCATTACAAGGTGCGGGAACATTTACGGCGGGGGAGATTTGAATTTCAATAGGCTCGTGCCGGGCACGATAAAGAGCGCGCTTGCGGGCGAGCAGCCAGTGATAAGGAGCGACGGGCAGTATGTGCGAGACTACTTCTATGTGCTTGATGCCGTTGAAGCTTACGTGGCGCTCGCGGAGAAGATGGATGACAGGGCGCTGTGGGGCGAGGCGTTCAACTTCGGCACTGAGGAGAAGTTTACTGTGCTCGAAATCGTGAAGAAGCTTCTGGCGCTCACAAAGCCCTCGCTGAAGCCGCAAATACTGAACGAGGCGAGCGGCGAGATACGCGAGCAGTACCTGTCGGCCAAGAAGGCGCACAAGGTGCTGGGCTGGAAGGCCAAGTACCCGCTGCAGAAGGGCCTGAAGGAAACAGTTGCATGGTACAAAAATTATCTGCGGGGCAGAAAGGAGAGAGCGAGCTAGATGCGACTGAAAATTTCAGAGCTGCCGCTCAAGGGCGCGCGGCTGCTCGAGGCATTCGAGGCCGAGGATGCGAGGGGCAGGTTCTCAAAATTTTTCGAGGACGCGCTGTTTAAGGAGCTGAACTTCACAGTGCATGAAGTGTTTGCATCCATGAACAAGAAGAACGTTGTGCGGGGACTGCATTTCCAGGACCCGCAGCCCCAGGCGCGCATAGTCTGGTGCCCGCAGGGCAGGATTTACGATGTGCTTGTCGACATTCGGAAGAACTCGCCCACGTTCAAGAAATGGCATGGTGTTGAGCTGTCGGGCAAGAATAAGCTGGGCATTTACATTCCGCACGGGTTTGCGCACGGCTTCCTCTCGCTTGAGAAAGACTCGTACGTGCTCTACCTTGCAGACGCACCCTGGAGCCCGGAGAGCGAGAAGGGCATCAAATATGACGACCCTGCGCTGGGCATAAGCTGGCCCGGGCTGACGGGAAAGCCCATACAGTCAGAGCGGGACGCAAAATTCGGAAATTTCAGGGAAGAGGACGCATATTGACTTGCAGTGGTTGAATGAGACTCCTTGTGGTTGGCGCTTCAGGGCAGCTCGGCAGGGCGCTTGTGGAAGCCGCACTTGAATGGGACTTCGAAGTCACGGGCACCTACGAGAGCAGGCCTGAAAATGGGCCGAGTGCGCCGCTCCAGCATTTTCACCTCGACATGACAGATGCAAAGGAGGTTGAGGCAGTCTTCGAGAAGGCAAAGCCAGATGCCTGCGTGCTGGCTGCGGCATACACGAATGTTGATGGGTGCGAGACAGACCCGGCAAAGGCTGACAGGATTAATGTGGAGGGCACGCGCAATGTGGCGGAAGCGTGCAAGAAGCGCAACTGCCTTTTTGTATTCATTTCGAGCGACTATGTTTTTGACGGCAAGAAGGGCCCGTATTCTGAAGAAGATAAACCGAACCCCATTAACCACTACGGGAAGACGAAGCTCGAGGGCGAGAAGATTGCACAGGGGCTGAAGGAGCACCTGATAGTGAGAACTACGGTTGTGTTTGATTTCAGGGAGGGAAAGAATTTTGCAACGCGGCTTGTTGAGCGGCTGAAGGCAGGC
>NZ_JAUSNF010000037.1 GCF_030646255.1 Candidatus Burarchaeum sp.
GGTTCTTCGACCCGCTGTAGGGGACGACGTATGGCGGCATAATCTTGTTCATGCCCAGTATGTTTGGAAGCTCATCGAGGATCCTATGCGCAAGGCTAACGTCCAGAAGTTTTTGCCTGTCGCATTTGTAAAGATCGAGCATCAGATGCGGACCGAACATGAATTTCTTTTCTCCCAAGGCCCCAGTTCTTTTTTCTTACCAAACTTTTGCAAGCCCGTATTTTTATCAAAACAACTCCTTAATAAACGTTTTCATTTTCCTTGCCATTTTTTTCCAAAAATATTTCCGTATTTTTCGCATAGTCTTTCTCTCCAGCCGGCTGTGCAACGTGAACCACCCTTCGGACACGGGCCAATTCTTTATAATCTTTCCAAATCGATAGCACGCACATGGATGTCGAAGTGTTCTTCCGCCTCACCCGGCTTGAGCACGCAGTCATGCTGTCCCTTGCGGCCATCATCGGAGAGATAGTTGCCACCGGCGCCTTTCCTCCTGCGGGCTTCCTGCTCCTTACTGCTGCCGCGCCGTTCCTCATAGGAATGGCCTCATTCGCACTAAATGACCTTCTCGACATCGAAACTGACCGGATAAACAAGCGCACGGATCGGCCGCTTGTAAGCGGAGAAGCGTCAAAGGGCGAGGCGTTTGATATAATTGCCTTCGGTTTCATCGCAGGAAACCTGGTGGCCCTTCTTGCATCCTGGACTGCATTCCTGATAGCAGTCATATTCTCCACATTTGCAATCCTCTACAGCCTGAAGCTCAAAGACCTCCCTCTCGCGGGCAACGTGTATATTGCGTGCACGTTGGCAATTCCCTTCATTTACGGCGCGCTCGTCGTCTCCGGAACGGTTTCCGATGACCTTGCAGTAATTTCAACAATGGCCTTCCTGGTCGGGCTCGCGCGCGAGCTGATGAAAACCGCCGACGACGTAGAGGGCGACAAGGCCGCGCGCAAGGCGCGCACGCTGCCAATGGTCATCGGCCCTTACAACACCATCTTAGTCGCCTCGGCCCTCTACGTTCTCGCAATTGTCATATCCTATTTCCCCTTCCTCTCTGGTACAACTTATCGCTGGAGCTGGCCCTATTTCATACTCATAACTTTTGCCAACAGCGTCTTTGCACTGGTAATCTACAACTCCGTGCTCCATGGCTTGAAATTCCTTAGGCGCGCCCGCAATCTCTCGCTGCTCGCGCTGGGCGCGGGCCTCCTGGGTTTCCTTGTAGGTGTTTTACTATAATTTGGTGATTTGATGAACGCAATAACTGAGACGACCCTCCCACTTCTCCTTTTCAGGCGCGGCAAGGTGCGTGACACCTATGACCTCGGGGACTCCCTGCTGATGGTCGCTACAGACCGCCTCTCCGCATTCGACGTGGTGTTTGCGCAGGGCATCCCGCACAAGGGCGCCGTGCTGACGCAGCTCTCGCTTTTCTGGTTCGATTACCTGCACGATGTGGTGGAAAACCACGTGCTGAGCGGAAAAATCCCCTCCTCACTGAAAAAATTTGAGTCCCTGCTTGCCGGCCGCTCGCTCGTAATAAAGAAGGCCAGGCCCCTGCCCGTTGAATGCGTTGTGCGCGGCTACCTGTCTGGTTCCGGGTGGAAGGATTACCGGAAGAACGGGAGCATCTGCGGCATCCCCCTGCCAGCGGGCCTGCGCGAGAGCGAAAAGCTGCCTGAGCCAATATTCACGCCCTCTACCAAGGCAGAAGTGGGCCATGATGAAAATATCGGTTTTGAGCACGTCGTAAAAACTATGGGCGAGAAAACTACAAACCAACTGCGCGACCTCTCATTGAAACTCTATATGAAGGGCGCCGCCCATGCCGAAAAGCGCGGCATAATCCTTGCAGACACAAAGTTCGAGTTCGGCATGCTGGGCAACAAGCTCATCCTGATTGACGAAGTTCTCACGCCCGACAGCTCCCGCTTCTGGCCTGCGGACAAGTATTCTCCCGGCCGGCCGCAGCCATCCTTTGACAAGCAATACGTGCGCGACTATTTGGAGGGCATAGGCTGGAACAAGAAGCCTCCTGCCCCCCTGCTGCCTGAAAAAATTATCGAAGGGACTAGCAAAAGATATATTGAAGCATATGAAAAAATCACCGGAAAGATGTTCGAGAAATGAAAAATCCGAGAAATAAAAATTTGAGAAAATTTGAGGTGGAACTATGGACGTAATGCTGATATGCGGGAGCAAGAGCGACCTGGACATAGTCGCGCGCGCCGAAGAAACCCTGAACGAGTTCGGAGTCTCCTATGCATCTGAAGTGTGCTCTGCGCACCGCAACCCCGAGCAGCTCGACACCGTGCTGCGCACGACAAAGGCCAAGGTCATAATTGCAGTTGCAGGCCTTTCGGCGGCGCTGCCTGGCGTGTGCGCCAGCAAGACCATAAAGCCCGTAATCGGCGTGCCGGTGAACGTGCAGCTCTCAGGCCTCGACGCCCTGCTGTCCATGATGCAGATGCCTCCTGGCATCCCTGTAGCCACAGTGGGCATTGACAATGCCAAGAATGCTGCGCTTCTCGCAATCTCAATTCTTGCGCTCAATGACAAGGCGCTCGAGCGCAAGCTGCACGACTACCGCAAGGCTATGAAAAAGAAATAGGCAACATTAGGCCATCATGCGCCTGTTGTAGTTGGCTGGCTGATTAGGCTGCTGCCGTGCAAGCTTCTGTTTTTCCCGCGCTCCCAGCCCGAAGTTCGCCCTGCGAAGGTCTGCAGCATAGCCCGGATGACTGCCTCCAAGCGTTGCCGCTTCTCTTGCTGGCTCAAACAGTTTCCCAATGGCCTCTGCAGGTTCGGTCGCATTCGAATTCGCAAAATCCTGCACAAGCTCATGCACTTTCTCGGCCAGGTCAAGCTGGTTGCGCCTGAACACGAGGACTGTTTGCCCCGCCTGCTCGCCCAGAACCCTTCCCGCGCCCTTTTCTTTTATGTAAAGGTATGCTTCGCCGTTCTCGCCCGCATTCGGCTGCAGCCTGACCTCGTCAATTTTGTCCCTGGCAATGCTGATGCAAAAAGACTGCACACCCAGATAATCAACCATCATTTCCCAGATCTGCAGTAGTGGAACGGTTTCTTTCACGCGTGACAGCCCTTCCTCGTCCATGTTTGCAAACATATTCACAGTTAGGTTCTTTGCGGGTTCAGCTTGCAATCCATCCTGGGGCACCATTATGCCATGCCCGACAATGAGCTTGTCGCCCGCAACTCCCACTACGTCATAAAATCCGGCGCGCAAGGACGCAGTCTTGGTGCTGATGTATGTATGGTCTCTTTGAATCCACACGTAGTTCTCAGCGCCCTGCATTTTTGACATCGGCTCCTGCTCGAGCAGCACTTCCCCGGCAGGTCCTGCGCTTACGGTGCTGCAGAGATGATACTCCGTGCCCTCGGCTCGCACATCTTCCTGCAGTCTCAGAAGATACTTTTCCCCTGCCTCCATTTCACACACTTTGTTGAATAGCCCGTTGTTCTGCGCCGTAAGGCTCTCAACCACGTTCAGGAGCCGCTGCTGCGGGGTGCCCTCAGCGCTTACGGAATATTCTTCTGCGGAACTCCACTTCTTTTCATCCCTAAACGATGCACTTAAAATGTCATTCACAAGTGAGCTAACCGGTCCGCGAACTATGCTGTAGGCGCTATGTAACAGCGACGCAACCACTATGAGTCCTATTACCCACAAACCCGCATCAGATGATTTGCTTTTCCCGCCTTCTGCAGGTTCTTTTTCAGCCACATTCTCCCCATCGGAAAATATGGCCAAACTCATATTTAAGCCTGAAAACAGGCAGGCTAAGTGAGAAAATGAAAAAGAAGTGAATCCGCCAGCAATCAGCTAGCCCTAGCACGCCCTTCTTGCGTTTGGCATGATCTGCTGCCTTGCAGAAGGCGGCGGATTCCTGATGGCATTTCTTTCCCGCGCCCCTAATCCAAACGCATTCCTATGGTCCATCAAACCGCTGTCTTTCGGCCCCATCCACCTGCTTACCTGCTGTTCAGCCTTTCTTTCCACGTCCCTTCCTGCAAACTCATTTATTTTCGCCTTCACGTCATCCACTATCTTTTTTTGCCCCGGCGAGATGTACAGCCCTATCTCGCCGCCCCTATAATTCGTTTTTTCATCCGACTTCGTTTCCAAATGCAGCATGACTCCCCCCGCGACTCTTTGAATCCAAAACTCGTCTACGCAGCCTTTAGGAACCTTCCATATTGCCGCACTTGCTTGACTTTTAGCCCATTTTTCTACAGCTGCCCTGATTCCGGCGCTGCTGTCGTTATTCGCAGTCTGCATGGTGTCGTCCGTAACGAAGCCGCGAAAAATAACAAGCGACTCCTCTTTCTTCACCGAGATTAACTCTCCAAGAACAAACTCCTTGTCTTCAGTGCTTTTCCACAACCCCCCGCACTCATAGGGCTTGGGCGGGAAGGCGGACTTGTACGGTCCTGCGACCCAAAAAATACCATCATCAGGTATTCTGTTAGAAAGTATTTCATGCATTGCCCGGTTTTTCATTACATCAAGCGGCAAGCCATTCGCATCTCTATTTCCTCTGCCGATGTCGAGATATGTCGAATAGCCTGCGAGTACGGTGACTATTACACCCAAGACAAAGCACACCACAGAATTCAATGGACTTACTATTTTTTTCCAAGCGGCCTTGACGGGGTTGCCTCCTGGCTGCTCATCCAAGGTTACTGGCCCATCTCTTACCACGGCATCACCCTGCATATTATTTCCGTTCCCTCTTTTATAAGCTTTCAGAAGCCAGCTCGCGCTGGCGTAAAATCAAAAAATCAGAAAAGAGAAAAAAAGCAGGCCGCCTAGTCCATTCCCATTCCGCCCATTCCTGGGGGCATGCCCCCTGGCATTCCGCCGGCGCTCGCCTTGCCCTTTGAGCTGATCATGTCGTCAATGCGCAGCAGCATCTCTGCCGCCTCGCTTGCGCTTGCAATGGCTTGCTTCTTCACCTTGGTAGGCTCAATCACGCCCAGGGCTTCCATGTCGCCTATCTCGGCCTTGTAAACGTTTACGCCCATCGACCTCGCGCCGCCCTTATCGTGTTTGGTTCTGAGCGCCACTATCGTGTCAATGGCATCCATGCCCGCGCTCTCTGCCAATGTCTTGGGTATGACCTCAAGCGCCTCGGCGAATGCGACAATGGCCAGCTGCTCCCTGCCGCCCACGCTTGATGCGTACTTGCGCAGGTGGCCTGCCAGGTCCATTTCAATGCTGCCGCCGCCAGTCACATAGCTGCCGTCCTCGACCGCGCTGCTGACCGCGCCTATGCAGTCCTTCACCGCGCGCTCGCCCTCGCTCACCACGTGCGACGTGCTCGCGCGGACGAATATCGTAACGCTCTTCGGGTCCTTGCACTTCTCAACATAGACCATCTGCTCGCCCGCAACCTTCTTCTCGCGCACCACGCCCGCGAAGCCGAGGTCCTTTGCGCCCAGCCCCTCGAGGCTCGTTACCATGCGCGCTCCGGTAGCCTTTGCAAGCTTCTCCATGTCGCTCTTCTTCACGCGCCTAATTGCAACTATTTCCACCTTCGCAAGATAGTGCTGGGCCACGTCATCAATGCCCTTCTGGCAGAAGACCACTGTCGCACCGCTCTTCTTTATCTTCTCAACCATGTCCTTGAGCATCTTCTCTTCCTGCTCCAAGAACTCGCCCATCTGCTTCGGCGAGGTAATCTCAATCTTCGCATCTATCTCGGTCTTCTCAATCTCAATCGCGCTGTCTATGAGTGCGATTTTGGCGTTCTCAATGAGCTTGGGCATGCCCGAGTGCACTATCTCTTTGTCTATCAGCACGCCGCTGATGTACTCCGTGTCGCCAATGTCGCCGCCCTCCTTCTTCTCGACCTTGATGAAGTCCGTGTCGACGGAGACCTTTCCATCCGTCTTCTCAGCCACCTGCTTGATGGCCTTCACCACGAGCTTGGCAAGGTGCTCCTTGCTCGAGCCCGCGCCTACGCTCTTGGAGCCCATTGAAATCATCGCAATCTTCTCGAGCGCCGCAGTGTCGTCAATCGAGACCTTGTGCGCAACCTCGTTCAGGCGCTTCGTGGCCTCTTCCGCGGACAGCTTGTAGCCGTTCACAATCGTGCTTGCATGGATGCCCAGGTCCAGGAGCTCGCCCGCCTTCTTGAGCAGCTCGCCGCCCAGCATTGCCGCAGTCGTAGTGCCATCGCCGACCTCCTTGTCCTGCGTCTTGGCAATCTCGACCATTATCTTGGCCGCAGGGTGCTCGACGTTCATTTCCTCAAGAATCGTAACCCCGTCATTTGTAATGACTATGTCGCCCAGCTCGCTCACTAGCATCTTGTCCATGCCCTTGGGGCCGAGGGTAGTCCTGATGGCGCTCGCCACCGCATACGCCACGGCTATATTCGTCCTCTGCGCGTCCCTTCCGAGAATGCGCGAACTGCCCTCGGGCAGAATCAATACCTGCTGGTTTCCCATTTCTCCCCTAGCCATAGTTTCACCCCTCGATTGAACGAGAATTCAAAAGTTGCCTTCCTAACCCCAAACTCCCTGCCTCTATGCCTGTCTATCTGCCCTTATATGGCCGAAAAAATATTAAAGCATGATGCCTGCCAGTATTTGGCATGGCCGTGCTAAAGGACCTCCAATCTGGCTCAGCCCCGGTCAAAAAGCAGCCGGACGTTTTAGTCCGTCCGCCCTTTATTACTCGTTTTACCAATATGTTTAGGCGGCACCCAATGTGCACAGGGCCTTCTCCGCTACCCGTAGTGCCTTCAACAGAGTCGAAGCCGTCGGCAACCATGCCCAAAGAAAAGCAGCCGCAGATTTCTTACCCTTCTTCCGCAGCCAATAACAAACTCAACACGTGGGCGGGATATGCGATGATTTTCATCTGCCGCGCCATCGGCGAGTTCGATGCCGTGGATTTGGTCAAAAGCACAGTCAATCTCGCCCAAAGCATCAGCAAGCCCTCCAAAGAAGTCGTGACCCACCTGTGCGAGGACAGGATGCGGGACGGGAAGGCGCACATGCTCTGCGCTTCGGCCGTGTTGCTCAGCGCAATCTACTATGATTCTTCTGTCAAGCAGCTGCTACCTGAAAAACTCCTCGTTCCTAGGCTTGGAGACATGTCGCAAAAATCAGCAGGCCTTATCGACCTCCTCGCAGAGCGAAAAGATGCAAATGCCGAGGCCGTAGCCAGAAAAAGTCTTGACATGCTCAGGCGCTCCGGCAGGCTGCCAATTGAGGTAATAAACTATCTCGACTCAAAAGGCGTTGAAAAGCATGGCAGGAGCGGCGCCGGAGATGCATTTTCCACGCGCTTCCCTCTTCCAGCCTAAACGAATATCTCTTCCTTCGGGAACATCTCAATGCCCTTATTCGTTATCTTGTACGGCACGAGCTTCCTCGAGTGCGCGCTCCAGCGGGCCTTCAGTATCTCGAGCCCGTTCTGCCTCAAATCCTTCTTCCGTATGTCGTAGAGCTGCACAACCCCATCACAGATGAATTCCTCAATTCCCGAGGGCACGTGGTCCAAAACCGAGCGCCTGGCCTCGCTTATCACCAGGTTGACCGAGTTCGCCCGCTCGAGCGTGCGCAGGAGGTAGGCAAGGTAGTTGCGGTATACGTGCGGGTCCTCCATAAATGCCGAGCTGAGCGCAGTCAGCGAGTCGAGCACCAGCCTGTCCGGCCTGAACGGCAGCTTGATGTCAAACAGCCTTCCGTCCTTCTTCTTGAACGTGTTCACTACGTCTTCCGAGAGCTCCAGCGGGTCTATCTGCATAAGGACCAGGCGCTTCTGCTCCACCATCTTCGAAATGTCCCAGCCAAAATTATTCTCCATGTGCTTCTGTATTTTTTCAACGGGCTCTTCAAACGAGATGTAGATTACCTTCTCGCCCGCAACCGCCGAGTTGTATGCCGACTGCAGGCAGAACGTGCTCTTTCCGGTTCCCACGCCGCCAGTCACGAGCATGGTGCAGCCGCGCTCAAGGCCGCGTTTCTCGAACAATTCATCAATGCTAGAAACTCGGAAAGGCAGCATATCCTTGACTTTTACGTCAGCCATGTGATCACAAGGCTATTTTCCATCTCACGTTTTTAAATGTATGGCGCGAATAATCTCGCGCCGCGTTTTGGTGGGAGCAATGGACTACAAGACTACTGCTGACATTCCACTTCCGGAAAAGCTCATAGATTCAGTCATAGGCCAGGACCGCGCAGCCAATATAATACACAATGCCGCAAGGCAGCGGCGCAACATTTTGCTGATAGGCGAGCCGGGCACGGGCAAGAGCATGCTGGCACAGGCAATGGCCGAGCTCATGCCCGCAGAGGAACTGGAAGACGTGCTCATATATCCAAACCCAAACGACGAGAACAGGCCGCTTGTGAAGGCAGTCAAGACCTATTCAAAAGACCCAAAGATTCCGCCCCTTCCCCCCGGCGCGCCCCAAATCGGCATGGGCCGCCGCATACTCGCGCAGGCAAAGATGCGCTCGCGCATGCCCTCGGCCTCGAGCGCCTCGCCCGCCATGATTTTATTCATACTGCTCTTCATCGGCCTTGTCGCGCTCTCATTCACCAACCTGCTTCCGCAAGGCGACAACAAATGGATTCTCGCGGCCTCCATAATCGGAATATTCATGCTTGCATCCGCTTGGATTTTCTCCTCACAGCTCCAGCGCAGGCTGGGCGCCTCGATGGAAACCTCAGAGCCCAAGCTAGTAGTTGATAATACTGGCCTGAAGATTGCGCCCTTCATAGATGCAACCGGCGCAAAGGCGGGCGCCTTGCTCGGCGACGTTCGGCACGATCCATTGCAATCCGGGGGGCTCGGCACGCCCGCGCACCTGCGCGTGGAAGCGGGTGCCATCCACCGCGCCAACAAGGGCGTCCTGTTTGTGGATGAAGTTTCCTCTCTAGGCCCGCGCTCGCAGCAGGAGCTGCTCACAGCCATGCAGGAGCGGAAGTACTCAATCACAGGCCAGAGTGAGATGAGCTCGGGTGCGCTCGTGAAGACCGAGCCCCTGCCCTGCGACTTCGTTCTGGTTGCAGCGGGCAACATGCTGGACATAAAGAACATGCACCCTGCGCTGCGCTCGCGCATACGCGGCTATGGCTACGAAATTTACATCGAATCCACAATGCCCGACACGCCAGAGAACCGTGACAAGATTGTGCGCTTCGTGGCGCAGGAAGTGAAGAAAGACGGCAAGATACCGCACTTTACGCGCGAGGCGGCCGAGGAGATAATAGAGGAGTCGAAGCGCAAGGCTGGAAGGAAGGGCAAGCTGAGCCTGCGCTTCCGCGAACTGGGCGGCCTCGTAAGGGCAGCCGGCGACCTGGCGCGCGAGGAAGGCGCGCAGTTTGTAACGCTCGCGCTTGTGCTTAAGGCCAAGACCGTAGCGCGCACGCTCGAGCAGCAGATTTCAGCGCAATTCATAGACCTCAAAAAGGACTATTCCGTTTTCAGCACCACGGGCTATGCCGTGGGCAAGGTGAACGGCCTCGCAGTAATGGGCGATGCGAGTTCCGGCCTCGTCATGCCTATAGTTGCCGAAGTTACGCCAGCAAGCTCTCGCAGCGAGGGCAAGCTCATTGCAACAGGCAAGCTCGGCAAGATTGCAAAAGAGGCGGTCGAGAATGTGAGCGCCATCATAAAGAAGCACATCGGCCGCGACGTTTCAGAGTACGACATTCACGTGCAATTCTTGCAGACTTATGAGGGTGTCGAGGGCGACAGCGCCAGCATAGCCATCGCAGTCTCAGTAATCTCGGCTATGGAAGGCATACCTGTGGACCAGTCCTTTGTGATGACCGGCTCGTTGAACGTGCGCGGCGAAGTGCTGCCTGTTGGCGGCGTGACTGCAAAAGTAGAGGCTGCCGTAGATTCTGGGGCAGCAACCGCGCTAGTGCCAAAGTCCAACCTCGACGATATTTACTTGAGCTCCGACAAGCGCGGCAAGATTAAAATCATACCTGTGTCTGACATCGTCGAGGTCCTGAAGCTCGTGCTCAAGGACTCGCCTGCAAAGAAAAAGCTGCTGGCTTCGATGAGCAGCATGATAAATGGGGAAGGAAAGCACGCGCTCGGGAACAAGGCAAGGAAGAAATAACTATTCCTAACCGAGCCTTTCGCACCTTAGGTCTATCTTCTTCTCATCGCGCACGCTTATCGCGCCGTCGCGGCTGTAGCCGAATGCCGTGACCTTGATGTTGAATAGCTCCGGATATGTGCGCGCAGTCGAGTAAATCTTGCACTTGCCCGTAAGTATTTCGGTCGGGGCCACTATGCCAATCCTTATCTTGCCCTTGCGCACGTCCTTGTCGGGCACGAGCGTCAGCACGTCCGGCACCTCGACCACGCATTCAGTCCAGTGCGGCTCGTCAGTCTGGTTTTCCACCTCGATGCGCAGCTCGACCTCGCTCTTGGTGAATGCCGTAAGCCTCAGCGGATAGAAAGAAGTCGACACCTTTAGGCCCGCCATGAGGTCAAATCGACGGGAAACTATAAAAAATGAGTGCTCTGCCTGTTTTTGCCGCACCTATGCCTTTATTGCCCTCGCCGTCTTTAGATATACATCGCACTTTTGCACTACCCGTCGCCTGCCGGAATCGTCCAGCCTTTCATTAAATGTTATCGGATTTTTCCCGACCTGATCAATGCCACATCCGAACATGCCGATTTTCTGATACCTGGGTTTCAACCGCGCCACCAGCTCCCTCATCTGCTCTACGATTTCCCTGTCTGTAAGCGGCCGATTCGTTCCATCTGCCATTTCCTGCGCCATTATTTCGGCATATCTTGATCTGGGTCCAGGGTTGACCGCCATGAATGTTATGAACTGGGCATTAAGGTCTTTGGAATTAAGGAATGTGACTGTTCGCGATATGTGTGCGTCATAGTACTTCATGCCTCCAAGGCCCGGCATAATCATGATTGAAAGGCCTATGCCTGCCTCCTTTGCAATCTGCCCGGCAAGGATCATCTGTGTCACATTAACTCCCTTGTTCACGTAGTCGAGGACTTTCCGCGAACCAGACTCCACACCCCAGTATATCAGATCCAGGCCGCCTCTCCACATATAAGGTCGGGGTCCTTTCCACTCCCCGCGTTTCAGGGCACCCAGGCGTTCCACGCCTTTTTCAATGATCGCGTCTGCCCTGCCATAGATTGCAAGCCTGCGCGGTTCAATCTCGCACGATATGCGTCTTATTGCGTGCTTGAGCGTCTCATATTTTGTGCCAAGCGCGTTGGCACCTCCAAGGAACGCCCTTTCTATGCGGTATGGATATTTTTCAATTGCCGCCTTGACCTTTTCAAAGTGGTCGTCAAATTCTGCCGACGTTTTTTCCTTGCATTTGACATCCTCATATCCTCCGCAATAGGTGCACCTGTTGTATTCACAACCCTGCGTCAGCTCGAACCGAATAACGTGAAGCTTTCTTTCTGCAGGCGGAGAAAAAATGTCGGGAGAGCTATATAGTTCCGGATTTGCGTATGCTTCTGCAAGCTTTCCCCCCAAAATCTCGAAAATCCGATTTATGTTAACCTCAAACAAGTCCTTTTCTCTTTTCACGAGCAGCCCGTCTGCGACCATTTCGGCAACAAGTCCGTCAAAATTATTTTCAGTCAGCCGTTCAATACGCAAAGCCTTCGCCCGCAGTTCCATGTTTCGTTTTTCTGCGGGCGTAATCGTATCTCCAATGTCGTTCAGGTCCGCTTCGTAATAGTAGCCGAAGAATCCATCGGCAAACTGCACCTTCAGCCTTCCAGACCAATCGCGGCCTACAGCCGTGCCGAAATAATCTTCCTGCGCAGATGCTGTGCGATCCCGGAAATTGGCCCGGACTTTCGATCCAATAGCGATTTTTCCTGTGGTTTTTTCTCGGCCATCATACTGCCCGTGCTGGCTCGCTCTTATTTCCAATGCCGCTTTTCTTAACAGCTCCCGTAGCATGCCCTCGCTGACTTCCATGCGGAGCCTCAGTGCGGACGCCAGCATGCTTAGCATGCCTTCGTCAAGCAGCCTTTCCGAAGCATTTTCTTCCGTAGTGGTGGCCATATTCTCAACTATTTCTAGTCCTCATTTAGTCTTCCATTATGCCATTTCAGCCTTATAAACCCCTGCTTCCGCTCGCAGTCAATAAAAAAAGAAATGCTCCGTCCGGGATTGTCAGCCTTGCTGGCAAATCTTGAAGGCTTGCCTTCAAGGCTTTCGAACCCGGGTCACCGGCTTTCTTCAGCAGAAACCAACGGTTTCCGATACCTTCCTTTTCTGATGCGAAAGGCCGGGGTCCTTGGCCGGGCTAGACTAACGGAGCTAAAAGGGGGTAAGGTTTTCCAGTAGCCCCTTTTTAAGAACCTTTAAGGTTCTGAACATTTTTAGCGCAGAGCTACTTTATGAGCCTATCGATTTCGGCGCGCACCTGCGCGAAGACCTCGTCGGGCGCGCCCATCGCGTCTATGACTGCCCACCTCTTGGCGAGGAACTTGCGCTTCGCAAGGCTTCTGAACTCCTGCCGCACGCATCCCTGGAACCGGACATCCATTTCAAACGCATCGAGCTGCCTCTGCGCCTGCTTGCGCACAGACGAAACTTTCGGGTCAATGTCAAGTAGAATTACGAGGTCTGGCTGCGCAAGTTTGGCCGATTCCACTAGTTTGCTTGCCTTTTTTCCATTCATGCCCTTGCACGTCTGGTATGCAATGGTTGAGAAACAGTAGCGGTCAAGGACCACGAGCTCATTGGCCTTCAGTGCCTCGTGCAGACGCTTCTGGTCTCGCGCAATATCTGCAAGGAAGAGGTAGAACTGCGACTCTGCTGGAAGCTTCAGCCCCCCTTGCAGCAGCTCATCAATGACTCGGCCGAGCGGCCCATGCATGTCCGGGTATGCCAGCATCACATTCTTCCTGCCCCTGAGCTTCAAATGCGTGGCCAGCTTGGCTATCTGCGTTGCCTTTCCCGAACCGTCAATTCCTTCAAAAACGACTAACATATCCGCACCATCCATTCCATCTATGAAAAGGTTTAAATAGGACAAACTTCAAGATTTGTGCCGGGTTTTCTTGAAGGATCTTGTTTCAATCAGGGACGTGGATAAGAAGCAGGCCACCGCGATTTTCAAGCTAGCGGACGAGATGGACTCCAAGTCGGCGCCGCGCAAGCTCGCGGGCAAGGTGCTGAGCACTCTTTTCTTCGAGCCCAGCACGCGCACGCGGCTCTCGTTCCACACCGCGGCCGCGCGCCTCGGCATCTCACTGCTAGACATCGAGTCAGTGGGCGACAGCTCTATAGTGAAGGGCGAGAGCCTTGTTGACACCATAAAGATAGTGGACGGCTATGCGGACTGCATCGTGCTGCGCCACCCGCTCGAGGGCAGTGCGCGCCTTGCGGCAGACCTGGCCGAGCACCCTGTGATAAACGCGGGCGACGGCGGCAACCAGCACCCCACGCAGACGCTCATAGACTTATACACTATAAACCGGCTGAAGAAAAAAGTGGGCGGCCTGCGCGTCTCGCTCGTGGGCGACCTGAAGTACGCGCGCACAATGCACTCGCTTCTCTACGGCCTCGCGATGTTCGGCGCCGAGATAACTCTGGTCTCGCCAGCCTCGCTGCAGATGGACAACGCATTCATAGAGGATGTGAAGGAGCAGTTCGGCGCAAAGGTGCGCGCATCGAACGACATGAACTTCCGCGACTGCGACGTGCTCTACGTGTGCCGCATACAGAAGGAGCGCTTTGCGGACCCGTACGAGGCGGTGAGATTACAGCAGGAGTTCCGCATAACGCTCGACAGCCTGAAAGGCGCAAAGGACGACATCATAATCCTGCACCCGCTCCCGAAAGTGGATGAAATTGCGCCCGAGGTGGACAAGAGCGAGAAGGTGCGGTACTTCGAGCAGGCGCGCTACGGAGTGCCCGTGCGCATGGCGATATTGAGCGACATAATGGGTTGATGATGGATGAATGTTGAATCTAGGACGCGCGAGGAATGCGTGCGGGCGAGAGTGGCGAGGTTGTTGATATGTTGACCGTCGAACAAATCGAAAACGGAACCGTGATAGACCACATACCTCCGGGCAAAGGTCTTGCTGTACTTACTATCTTGCACATAGGCGCAGATTTCAAGGGCCGCGCAGCGCTGGTGATGAATGTGCCGAGCAAGCGAATGGGCCGCAAGGACATCGTAAAGGTCGAGGGCGTATTTATTGACGAGAAGAATGTGGACCGCGTGGCGCTCATCGCCCCTCAGGCCACTCTAAACATAATAAAGGGCGGAAAGGTGAGCGGCAAGAACAAGGTCGAGCTGCCGACCGAAGTCTCGGGTGTATTCGTCTGCCCGAACCCCAAGTGCGTTACCAACCACGAGGACGTCGAGACGCACTTCACGCACAGCAAGCGCGGCCTGTGCTGCAGGCACTGCGAAAGGTGCTTCAGCCCGGAAGAGCTGGCGAAATAAAAACGACGTTCTTACTTTTTCAGCGAGTCAAACTCCTGCCGAGCGTTGTAATTTTCAATAATCTGTTTTCCCTCTTGCTCCGGAACCTGCACACAGTCATAAGTGGTACCGTAACGTGCGTCAATCTTAACTTTAAAAACATCCCCACGCTGTATAGTGCTTTCTTTTCCATTTAGCAAATCGTCACCTACAACACGCCCAATCATGATGGAGGGGCGTCCATTTGCGTATCGTATGACATAGTCTTTCCCTTCATGCGATATTTTTTCTATCTTTCCAATTGGAGTTGCTGTTACAGCTCCCCTATTCCACATAATGCCGCCCATAATCGCACCTCCACAAAACTAGGATAAATTATGCATGGCAACCCTTTTAAATCCCCATGTTTTTCGTCAGTCTGGACAAAAAATAGTCGGCTTTTTAATCCTTGAGCCCCTAATAGAATCATGAAACGCCTATTCCTGACCACCGAGCCTGATGCCAAGGGCTTTGACCGCATAATTGTCAAGAACTTCCCTGATGGCGACAGCTATGTGCGCCTGCCGGGCGGCCCTCTTTCCGCAGACGGAAAGGGGCCCCTTTCTCGCATCGGCGAGAAAGAGGGCGTAAAGGACGCCGAAGTCATTATCTTTTCGCGCTGCTACCCAAACCAGAACTCGCGCCTGCTTGAGCTCATGCTTGCAATAGCCGCGTGCTACGAGAATGGCGCACAACTTGTGCGCGCCTTTGTGCCCTACCTGCCTTATGCGCGGCAGGACAAGCGCGTGCTCGATGGCGAGGCCGTGAGCGCCCGCACAATCTGCCACCTGCTAAAGTCTGCGGGGCTCGAGGAACTCATAACCATTGACTGCCATTTCCTCAAGCGCGCAGGCACATTTGATTACGAAGGCCTCAAAATAACAAACCTCACTGCAGCCCCGGCCCTTCTGGAGCTGGCAAAGCACGGCCTTCGCGCCCCGCTCGTCATAACTCCGGACCAGGGCGCGGCCTACCTCACAAGCGGCGAGCGCGAAAGCCACTCCATGAAAAAGGCGCGCGGCAGCTACGTGAAAGGCAACTCAACGGCCTACCGAAAGGTGGCCTCGCTCTCGGCGGACTTCAACGTGAAGGATCGCGACGTGATACTAATCGATGACATAATTGCAGGCGGCAGCACCATGCTCAAGGCAGTGCAGCTGTGCAAGAAAGGCGGCGCGCGCTCCATCACCTGTGCGGCAACGCATGGCCAGTTCCTGAACGGGGCTGATGGAAAGATAAAAAAGGCAGGCTGCCGCAAGCTGATAGCGACCGATTCAATACCATCGAACTATTCCGCAGTCAAAACTCTTGAACTGACGCGGGGTTCTCTATGACAATACACCGCAGGATGGAACTTCTGACGCAGAAGCTTGCCGAGCAGTGCAGGCAGATCGACCGCAAGTCCATCGACCGCTTCATGGCCGCCATACTGGGCGCCAAGAGGATATTCATCCACGGCGCGGGCAGGAGCGGCCTTGTGGGCCGCGCATTCGCGATGCGCCTCATGCACCTGGGCTTCAACGTCTATGTTGTAGGCGAGACCACAACCCCGCCGATACGCGAGGGCGACATTTACATAGCGGTCAGCGGCTCGGGCAAGACCTCGACTGTGCTTGCAATAGCGAAGACAGTCAAGACGCTCGGCGCGCAGATAGCGATAATCACCTCGCATCCAGACTCGCCCATGGGCGAGCTCGCCAACCTGCGCATCGTGATAAAGGGCCGCGAGCCCACCAGGGGCGGGCACGATTACCTTGCAAGGCAGCTGGCTGGCCAGCACGAGCCCCTCACGCCCCTGGGCACGCTCTTTGAGCTGAGCGCCATGCTGTTCCTTGACTCCATGATCGAGGAGCTCATGATAGCGAAGAACAAGACCGAGGGCGAGCTGAAGACGCTGCACACCAACCTAGAGTGAGACGATGCATCTTCGCAAATTTTTAGAGGATCCCCATCTAATTTTATGGGTTCTTCTAGGCCTTTTTATTCTTGCCGCAAGTTACGGGAATTTTACAGACGTGCTCAAGCAGACAATAACGATAAGCATAGTCTATGTGATGATCTATTTTTCAGACAACCTGCTTTTTGACATGCACGGGAAGTCCCCAGTCACTGTTTTTTCTGACAACAGATTTACTGCGCGCTGGAGGACGTTTCCCCTATTTATTTTAGAATTAATCATTCTCTCATTGTTGGCCACGTATGCCACTCAGCAATTAACGATCAACCTGAGCCCCAGCAGTTTTACCTCATTGTTTATCCTGATGTGGCTCTCCGGGCTGCTCATGTTCTACTACTTCATTTTCTGCAAGCAGAAGTGATCATTTCTTCATCGCCGCTTCAAGGAAAGCCACGAACAGCGGGTGCGGCCTCTCAAGCCTCGAGCTCAGCTCGGGGTGGAACTGCGTGCCCATGAAGAACTTGTGGCTCGGCAGCTCCATGACCTGCATAATCTGGCTCTTCGGCGCCCTGCCCGAGAATACCAATCCGCCTGCCTCAATCCGCTCTATGTAATCAGGATTAACCTCGTACCTGTGCCTGAACCTTTCTCTCACCAACACAGAGCCGTAAATCTTATGTGCAATCGTGCCCTCCTTTATCTCAACATCCTGCCCGCCCAGCCGCATGGTCGCGCCTTTGTCAATCACAGTTTTCTGCTCGGGCAGCAAGTCAATCACAGGATGCGGCGTCTTCTCGTTAATCTCTGTCGAGTTCGCATCCTTGAGCGAGCACACATTGCGCGCATATTCAACAACCGCCAGTTGCATTCCAAAGCACAGGCCTAGGTAGGGCAGGCCATGGTAGCGCGCATGCCTTATGCACTCTATCTTGCCCTCAGTGCCGCGCGCCCCGAATCCGCCCGGCACGATTATGCCGTCGCATCCAGCCAGCGCATCATCTGCCTTCAGCTTCCCATCCTCTATGTCTGTGGTCTCAATCCACTTTATGGTCGCCCTGCACCCCAGTTTTGCGCCTGCGTGAACGAGCGCCTCCTTTATGCTAACATACGAGTCCTTGAGCGCCGTGTACTTGCCCGTAATCCCGATCGTCAATTCCTGCCTCGGCTTCCCGATTCTCTCAACAAGCTTTCCCCACTCTGCCATGTCCTTGCCTTTCGACTTGAGGTCAAGCTTGTCCATCAGCAGCTTTCCCAGCCCCTGCTTCTCAAACTGCTCGGGCAGCTCATAGACTGTCGCCAAGTCGGCATCGTCTATGATGGCTTCCTCTCGCACATTGCAGAACATGCTGATTTTCTTGCGCGCCTCGGCCTTCAGCTTCTCAGTCTCCCTGCACACTATGACGTCAGGCTGTATTCCAAGGCTCGCCAGCAGGCGAGTAGCATGCTGCGTAGGTTTAGTCTTCTGCTCGCCCACCGCATCCAGCGTAGGCACGTATGTAACCTGCACAAATGCAACCTTTTCCTCGAGCGCCAGCTGCCTCATGGCCTCCAGGAAATAGCCATTCTCCAAGTCGCCGACAGTTCCGCCAACCTCAACAAGCACAACATCAGCATCGCGGTCCTCGCCGACCTTCTTCACCCACTTCTTAATCTCATTCGTAAGGTGCGGCACAATCTGCACATCATAGCCCAGATAGCCGCCCTTCCGCTCCTTGTCAATCACATGCCTAAACAGTTTGCCGCCAGTCATGCTATTTTCATTCTTCAAATCAAAGTTAAGGAACCGCTCATAGGTTCCCAAATCCATATCGCACTCGGTCCCGTCATCCAGGACGAAAACCTCGCCGTGCCTGAACGGGTTCATTGTGCCGCAGTCCACATTCAGGTAGCCATCGAACTTTATGGGCACGACCTTGATGCCATGGCCCTGCAGAATCCTTCCGATAGAAGAAGAAGTTATTCCCTTTCCGAGGCCGCTCATGAGCGAGCCGACAACAACTATGAAACTGATTTCCTTCGGCATATTATTTTATCAGGGCCATGTTTATTAAAGTTTGACCCCCGTAACCTCGAATGGTGGAAAAATGGGTGGAGCTGCAACCGCTGCAAAGGCCGCTGTGCGCATTCTCGTAGGCCTCGTCGTGGGCGCGCTAATTGCCTACGAATACTATGCTTTCTCACCAAATCCCGACGAGGCGCTCTGGCCCGCAGTCGGCATGGCCATAGTTACGGCCATTGTAGTTGCATTCATGCTGCGCGGGCTTGGGAAAGGCAGCGAATGATCAGGCCGCGTGCGATACCGAACCGCCTGCATTGCTGTTCAAGTCTTCGAACCGTTGAAAAAGTCCCTTACAACATCCCTTAGTTCACCGTCGTATTTTGGGCGTTCGACCGAGTTCCAGATGGCGTCTATTTCAGCGCTGCTAAGCTCTTGACCTGGCTGGAGATTTGCCCGTGCCTCCTCTATTTTGGCAAGTCTTTCGGCATAAAATGCATTCTGCATCTCCGTTTTCTCGTTCACAATTTTCCATATGGCTTCAATCGTATCGGCAATTTTCCTTACTGCAGCATCCCCGAAGAAGCCACGCCTCTCGCTTTCCACGCGGTCTGGTATCGCCTCCCCTTCTCCGGCATATGTTGGTAAACCGATGCCTAGTAGGCTACACTCTGCAATTACGACCGGACTTACAATGCTCGTCCATCTTTCTTCGTAGTGCGCTGAGACATTGAATACATGGATTTCCCCGCGGTTGTCGGCGACGCTCTCGTTCACGCGCACCTGCCATTCTTCGGGCGCAATGGTCGCGGATTTGCCGAGGCTAAGCGGTGAAGAATAGCATAAAGAGATTACGAGCGGCAGATGGCCTGCCTGCAAAAATGCATCATTGAATGCGGCCTTTGACTTGCCGTCATTGAAATTATATGGGATCGAAGAGATAGGAATGCCCTGCTCCTTCAACGCCGCGCTCTCTATCATGGTCCCGGCGTTAAAAACGAGCAGCGGAACGCGGTCCTGCAATGCGGCTTCAACTGCGAGTGGCATCCTGTCGAACGGCCCGCACCTGAACCTCCGGTCCGTTCCATGCACGAGCACTACGCCTGTGGGCTTGTAGGAAACAAGCTGCCAGTGCTCCCTTTTAGAAAGATCTTGCCTGTAGCCAGGCTTCAATGTGCTCAATGCCATTGGATTTGCCTCTGGAATTAGTTGATTTTTATGCCGTTTCAGCCTTTTAATCCTTTATTCGCGCCCGCTTCTTCCGCTCAAACGTCAATCATTTTCCCGTAAATAGTCCTCGCCTTATTCCTCATCTTCTCGCTAGACTCAAGCAGTACCAGTCCCTCATCGGGCTGCCCATATGCAATGAGCGCGCCGTCCTCTGCATGCATCATGACTATCAGCGCAGCCAAATCCTCCTCACCATCGACAAAAACCTTCCGGGCCTTGCCCTTGAGCGCGAGCTTCACCGCGCCTTCGAGCTGGGGCGTGATGGTGCTGGCCTCATTCACCACGCGCACGCACTTGCCCTCAAGCCCCTCCAGCGCCGCCTTAGTGCCTTCATCCACTGGCTGCCGCTTTATCTTCAGGTCGTAAATGACAACGTCGGGCTTCACGCCGTTCTGGAGGAACATGAGGCTGCACGCATCGCCCACGCTCACAAGCATGCCCTTTCTTGCCTTTGCCTTTTCAAGCGCGTTCTTGCCCGGAATTATTTCGCCAAACGGCTTGCCCAATTGCTTCCGCAGTTCGTCAGTGAGTTTTTTCAAGTGCAAACCTCTTCACGATATTATCATCTGATGTAGCCGAGCCCGCCGTCCTGCATTCCGCCCAGACCCCTCTGCCTCTCGACTTCCTTCTCCATCTTCCGCATGAACTTCTCGCTCTCCTTCGCCCTGTCCTCTAGCTTCGTAAGGTTTATCTCAATGTTCAGCAGCGTGCCAAGCACCTTCAGAACGCTCTGCGCGCACTTTGCGTCAACATAGCCGCCATGGGTCTCGCCCATGAGGCACGCGCCCCGCATGCCCCTAAGCCTCCCGAGGCCGAGCAGCATGCCCGCAGCGCCCACAATCGAGCCCGTCGCAACCCCGAAGACCAGCCCCTGCTTCTTGAGCTGCTCCACAAGGTCTTTGTGCGTGGCCGAGCCGAAAACGCGCGGCTTGTCGACCATCTTTCCCGTGCCATAGCCGCCCAGCGTGTAAATTATTTTGCCGCCTATGCTATCAAAAAAGTCGAGCATCTTGCCGCACACCTCGTACTGCGCCTCGCTCGTGACCGCCTGCACGTCGCCCACGAGCAGCAGCATGTCGCTGCCCTTCTTCGGGTGCCGCAGCACGTAGAACCTGTTCTTGAGCATGCGTATAGTTCCCTTCCTGGTCATGAGCACCTGGTGAGGAAAATGGGGCGAGTAGAGTTCAGCCACCTTTTCGGCCTTGAATTCCCTTATCATGTGCTCAGTGGCGAGCTTGCCCACCAGCCCGATTCCTGGCAGGCCCACTATTAGCACCGGGTTGCGCAGCTTGAGCGCTCCCTTTTCCTTGCCTGCCTTCCTGAGTATAATCGTCGTTTCCTTCATTTTTCCACCCTGCTCTGTTCCATCTCGCCGTACTTTTCCCTGCGCCTATACGCAGCATACTTGTCCTGCGGAGAATACTTCGGCGGATGCGCCGTGGTGGCCTGCTGCCCGCAGCAATCGGGCTTCAGCGTATACTTGCCGCACGACCTGCATCTCTTCATTCTTTTCATTGGTTTTCAGCTCGCTTTCCGTGCATTGCCTTTTCAGTCCGTGCTTGCCTTCTGCCTGCGCGTAGCTTCCGCCCGCGGCATTTGCCCCGCCTCACTTCTTTTCCATGATTTCGTAGGTTGCCCTGCCCTTTGTCTTCCTCAATGTCTCACAAACTTCCTCTGCCATCCTTACAAGCTCCTTTTCCGCGCCCTTATAGTCATCTGCCACGACCTTTAGCATGTAATGCGGCGCGCCCATATATGTGAAGCCCGCATCGGCGCCCTGGGGCGCCTTGACTGCCATTATCGCATGCTTTATGAGCTCAATGCCCTTCTCCTCGCTGCTGGAAAGGTCGAGCTTCGCCGAGACGCTCGCGCGCTGGCGCTTCATGCTTTCTGCCGCCACCACTGCCAGCATAGTCTTCCATGCATCGTTTATTTGGAGTCCCTCGAGCGCCTTTTCGCCCCCTTCCAGCACGGCCTCGAATGCTGCGTATGTGTCGTCCCACTTGCGCACGAGCTCGGCACCCACCGCATCCATTTCAGGCTTCTTCACCTTCATCTTCTTTGCAGCAACCATGAGCAGCATCGAGCCGCGCTTCTCGCGCTTGGACAGCTCGAGCTTCCTCTTCCGGTCTGCTTCCGTCACGCGCTTGAGCGAAAGGTCTATCTGGTTCTTCTCGGGCACGAACTTGTACACCCGCGCCACGATGTGCTGGCCCTCGTGCAGGAACTCGCGTATGTTCTTAATCCAACGCGAGGCAACCTCGCTTATGTGCAGGAACGCCTCCCTGCCCTCATACTCGTCCAGCGAGCAGAATGCGCCGTAGTCCATTACCTTCTTCACAGTGGCAAGGACAAGCTCATCCTGCTCAGGCATGTTTTTCTTAAGCATCAGCATCAGTCGCTATCAAAGGACCTTCAGAATCTTCCCGTATATCTTGGCGCGCGAGCCGGTCGGCTCGGCCAGCACCTTGTCGCACATGATGCACTTCACGACGGTAGCCGCGTTCCCGAACACATTCTGCTCGTTGC
>NZ_JAUSNF010000039.1 GCF_030646255.1 Candidatus Burarchaeum sp.
TTTCTCCCCAGCTCAGCGCTCAGCCCGCTCCGTACCGCCTCCCCTACATTTCTCTGCCCCATCATCCAAATTATCATCCATGTCACTAGCGCGGATGCGATGATCAGCGTTACGCCTTCAAACAGCTCTTCATTGGCCTCAAAACCTCCCGCGACAGTTCCAAATGCAAAGGCGGCCGCAATACTGGCGATGGCAGCTGCAGCCACACCCAAGTAGACATAGCTGCCGAATCTCGAATTGCCTGTCTTATACAGGCACGCCTGCATTATGCCGATTATTAGCGCTATCTCGAAGAACTCCCTGAATGTGACTATGAACTCGGCTAGGGCCATATGACAAACACCTGAGCGATTTAGGCGCACCTAAATTTATAAATGTTTCGGCCAGCCTAAATTTTATATATGTTTGCTGCGCTTTATCTACGGGTATTTTCATATGACGTCCTATGTGCTTGCTGTAGTTTTGATGTTGCTTCTGCTTGGCTGCGCGTCCCAGCCGCAGCCCTCTACCCCGGCTCCCGCGTCTTCCGCTCTCGTGGCAGGTGCCGTAACGGATGCTTCTGACAGCGGGCAAGTGGGCGATGCTGCTGCGAGCAACGGCGGGCAGGAGAGCAACACCGCCGCGCCCAAGATAATCGATATAGTGGCCGGAAATTGGGAATTCGAGCCCAGCACCATAACGCTGAAGAAGGGCGAGAAGGTGGTGCTCCGCATAAGGAGTGCGGACGTAGCTCATGGTTTCGCGGTGGATGAACTTGGCCTGAACCTAAACATCCCTGCGGGCCAGACAGTGGAAGTGGAGTTCACTCCGGATAAGGCAGGCACCTTCACATCCTACTGCTCCGTCTTCTGCGGCTTTGACGCTAGCACAGGCAAAGACCATAAGAGTATGAAAGGCACCATCATAGTCGAAGAGTGAGTCCCGCCTTTCTTATTTTTCCTTTTTCTTCCTTATTTCGCGTTTCCGCTCCTGCTAAGCTATTTATTCCCATATGCGATATCCTGCCATGCAAGTCTTCCTCTCTGCCTGCGGCGAGGGATTCGGCCACTCGTCGAGGATGGCCGCTGCGCTCACTGCCCTGCGGCAGGCAGGCCATGATGGCGTAATCGCAACCTATGGAAAGTCCCGCGAGCGCCTGCAAAGAATGGGCTATTCTACTTTCGAAACCCTGCCCGAGATTTCTATGACCGGCAAGGGCGGCAAGCTCGACGTCGTGAATTCGGTCATAGCCTCTTCCTCAACCCCCAAGCGTATTCTCGATGCCATACGGCTCGAGATGCGCAAAATGAAAGAAATGCACGCGCGCGTGGTAATCTCGGACTCGCGGCTCTCGACGGTCATAGCCGCAAGGAAGCTTGGCCTGCCCGTCTTTTATCTTGCAAACCAGACCGCATTCAATGAGAAGCTCCACATACCGAAAGGCATCGCGGATTTGGAGGAGAGTGCGATAGGCCGGCTCATGGCCGCCCCACTTATCTTCCCGCTTTTGCTGGCCGACCTAGTTGTCATACCTGACTTCACTCCGCCAAACACTATTTCACTGCCGCTGCTTTCGCAGAAGAAGAAAATTGAGATGAAGACTACTTTCATCGGCCCTCTCACACTTGCAACAATCATGCCGCCAACCCATGCACACTGGCCTGCAAAAAAGCCGCGCGTGCTAGTCACCATGGGTGGCCAGGCTTTTAGAAAAGGGGAATACGAGGAACTGAGAAAAATTCTCGCACACAACCACCAGTCCGATTTCATAGTAAGCTCATTCTTTGTCGAGAAGGATGAGCGGATAAACAGCGCGCAGTTCAGGAAATTCCTGCCTGACCTGCTGCCCTACATACGCTCGGCCGAATTCCTCATGATGCCGGCAGGCCACAGCGCGATGATGGAGTCAATGGCAATCGGCAAGCCCTCGCTGCTTTTGCCCGATGCGGCCCAGCCTGAGCAGCTCGCAAATGCGCGCAGGTACAAGGCGCTTGGGCTGGGAGATTATATTGAGCTTAAGAACCTGCACAAAATCGGCGGCAAGCTTTCGGAGCTCGTGAAGAACAGGAAGAAGTACGAGGAAAGGCTTGCCAAGCTGGCCAAGCTCGCAAAAGGCGAGATGAACGGCGCGCGCAACCTTGTGAAGCTGTGCGAAGAATACGCGACGAGGACCAGCTATTGATGCGTGCGGCACTGCCGCCCCGTTGAAGCTGTGCGAGGAGTACGCGACACGGACGAGCTATTGATGCGCGCAGAGTGCGCGAGAAGGACGAGCTATTGGATTCACACATTATTCAAAGGACCAGCGGCAGCAGCCTGGCCGCCACCCCGCCGACAATGAGCGCGAATACGACTTCTGCGGCGCTTATCGCAAGAGCTGTGCGCATATCAAATTCCCTGGCAAGCGCCGAGATTGTCGCGAGGCACGGTATGTAGAGCATCGTGACGAGCGCCAGCACCATCATCTGGACCGGGCTTAGCACAAGGGCGAACTGCGTAGTGCCGACCAGCGCAGCGAGCATCAGGATTGTGAGCTCCTTCCTCACCACTCCGAACACGAGCATTATGCCCGTAATCTCCGGCAGGCCGAGCCAGCCTACTGTGATTGGTGCAAGAAGGCTGTTGACGGGCGCAAGAAGGCCTGCTGCATAGGCCAGCTGCATGAGTGCGCTCCCGACGATGTAAATCGGGAAGACTATGTAGATGAGTGATTTGGTCCGCGCCCATGTCTGCTTCGCGACTATGCCCGGCGAGGGCATGCGGTACGCATGCATCTCCATCATGAGCCCAGCGCCCTTTCCGGGCAATGCCCTGAGCGCAAGCCTGCCCAGAAGCAATACGATTACGAGGTCGATTATGTAAAGTGCGAGCGCCCACTCAATGCCGACAAATGCAGCCACAAGGCCGAGTATGACTATTGTCCGGGCTGAGCACGGAATTAGCGTAATCGCGAAAGCGGCAAGCAGCCTCTCCCTCCGTGTCTCCATTATCCTGCACGAAAGTATGGCCGGCACGCTGCAGCCGTAGCCGAGCAGAAGCGGTATTATGGCCTTTCCGTGCAGGCCGATGCTGCTCAGGGCACTGTCGAAAACAAAAGCCAGCCGCGTCAGGTAGCCGGAATCTTCGAGGAATGCGATGAGGAAGTAGAAGGGGATTACGAACGGGATGACCAGCGTGACGCCTGCCACAAGGCCCCCGAATGCGCCGTTCCACAGGATTTCCAGCACGTTGCCCGCGACCTTGGGCTCAAGGGGCGACAGGAGCGCAAATACATTAGACAGCTGCAAGGAGAGGAAGTTGCCTATGACAAACGTCCACAAGAGAAGCCCCAGCATGACGCAGGCAGCTATCGCATAGCCCCACTCCCTGTGGGTGGTTATCTCGTCCAGCCTTTCGGATGCCATTCTGGCATGCTGGGCGGACGTGCGTACCTTCTTCGCAATGCCCGCAGCCATTGCGTACCTCTCCAATGCAATGACTTCATAGCAGGGTATTTTCCGAAGCCTTGCAATCTCTTCAGCCAGCTTTTCAGCCCTTTCCACTATTGCCCTTGAGGCTGAGCCGACAGTTCTTTTCATCCTGCTGTCGGACTCCAGCAGCCTGATTGCAATCCAGCGTGAGGGATGGGTCGGCATAACTCCAGATGCCTCAATAAGCCCCGCAAGCTCGCCTATCTTCGACTCCACTTCTTTGCTGTAGGCGAACCGCACGGCCTCGGCCCGTGCCCGCTTTCCTTTTCTGGCGACCCAGAGCGCAGCCTCGGCCCGCTTTCCTTCTTTGGCCACCTTCAGCGTCCTCTCAACCAGTTCATCCATGCCGCGGCCGGCTATGGCAACAGTGGGCACGACGGGCACGCCGAGCAGCGCCTCCAGCTTCCTGTCATCTATCCGTATGCCCCTGCCTGCTGCAAAGTCAACCTGGTTGAGGCACACCACAAGCGGCGCGCCCATCTCGAGCAGCTGAAGCGTGAAGTAGAGATTTCTCTCGAGCACCGATGCATCTATCACGTTGATTACTGCATCCGGCCCCTCATCCGCAATATAGTCCCTGCTCACCGTCTCATCGGGCGAAAAGGCCGACAAGGAGTAGATGCCCGGCAGGTCCACGATTTCCAGTTTCTGCCCCCGGAATTCGGCAAAGCCGCACGCGACCTCGACAGTCTTGCCCGGCCAGTTGCCTATAATTTGGTGCGTGCCGGTAAGCCTGTTGAACACAGAGCTCTTGCCCACATTCGCATTGCCTGCAAGCGCCACCCTTATGCAGTCTCCCTTCCGGGCAGCCCGCCCCCTAGTCCCAGTTGAATGACAGTCTAAAAGCCGGTCAATGGCGCTCATGCGGAACCACCGGAAGAGCCCGGCTCGACGAATATGCCGGAGCAGATTTCCTTCCCCAGCGCCAGCCTCGAGCCCCTTACAAAAATTTCAATGCTGCTTCTGAACGGCGAGAACCTGCTCACTGCCACCGCAGTTCCAGGCGTGAGCCCAAGGTCGAAGAGCCTTCTTATGATCTTCCCGTCCCCCTTCACATACGCTATCTTCCCACCCGAGCCTGCAGGCATTTTTGACAGGGGCACGGCTTTTGCAGTGCCTTCTGCGCCCCGCAGGTCCTTCAGCACGCAGCCCTGCGCCTCGGCGCATTCCTCGCAGGCGGAGAGCAGCCTGCCGCACGGCTGCACGGCCTTCCCACTGCTTCTTGTATTTGCATGCATTAGTATCACTTGTATCACTGAACAACTTCGGGTGCGCGGAAGCTGCTTGGCTTCAGCCAGCAGAGGAGCGCACCCAGCAGCTTCCGCCTAAAGTCCATATTCGCCGGAAGCTGCGGGCTTTAGCCCGCAGTTGTTCACTTGGACGATTTAGGCGCACCAAAATTTAAAAACATTTAGGCTAGCCAAAATTTAAAAGCCTTTAGGCGCACCAAAATTTAATAAATTGGTATGCGCACTGATAATCTCGATAGGCTATGGGCAAGGAAACGACGGAATCCTACATAAAGGCCATCTACGAGGCAGGGGAGGACGGCACGCCCGCCACGACGCTGGAACTGGCCAAGATGCTGCGCGTGACTCCTGCAAGCGTGACAGAGATGCTAGTCAAGCTGGCCAAGCAGGGCCACATCCGCTACGTTCCCTACAAGGGCGCGTCCCTGACGGGAAAAGGCCGCAGGCAGGGCGAGGAGCTCATAAGGAAGGACAGGCTGCTGGAGGCATTCCTGACCACTGTCCTTGCGCTTGACAAAACGGAGGCCGCAACAGCGGCCTGCAAGATGGAGCACTGGCTTTCCGCCAAAGGCGCAAAGAACCTATGCAAGTTCCTCAAGCACCCGCGCACAAGCCCCATCACGGGCAAGCGGATACCGCCATGCACCAAATGATTTCTCCTACAGCCTCGGCAAATAAGTCTTAATCTCCCAGTCTGAAACCCATAATCGGTATGCCTCCCACTGCTTTTTCTGCGCCTCGATGTGCTTGCCGAAAGCATGCTCTCCCAGCGCCTCTTTCAAAAGCGTACTTTTTTCTTCCTCTGCAACCGCCTCGCCCAGCGATGCAGGCAAAGTCTTGACATAAAACTTGGCGAGCTTCTCATCATCGAAATGATACACGTTCTCATCAACTGGCTTCGGCGGCTCGAGCTTGCGTGCAATGCCGTCAAGGCCCGCAGCCAGCATCGCGGAGAAGGCAAGGTATGGATTGCACGACGGGTCCGGGCAGCGCAGCTCCATTCTTGTAGCTTTCTTGCCGTGCGCTTCCGGCACGCGTATCAATGCGCTCCTGTTAGTCCTGCCCCAGCACACATACACGGGCGCCTCGTAGCCCGGCACGAGCCTCTTGTAAGAATTTACAGTAGGTGCAACCACGCCGCAAATCCCGCGCGCGTGCTCGAGCTGGCCCGCAACAAAGTGGTGCGCAGTCTCGGAGAGGCCATAAGTTCCGTCACCTGCAAATACATTTTCATTATTTTTCCACAGGCTCTGGTGCACGTGCATGCCGCTCCCGTTCTTGCCGAAAAGCGGCTTCGGCATGAAGCTCGCGTAAAGCCCGTGCTTTTTCGCCACAATCTTGATGACATTCTTTATGAGCTGCGTGTCATCAGCCACCTTGAGCGCATCCCCGTACTTGAATCCTATCTCATGCTGCCCGTGCGCCACTTCATGGCTCATCCTTTCCATGCCGAGCCCCATTTCCTGCAGAATGAGCATGGTCTCGCGCTTCACGTTAATGCCCTCGTCAACCGGCCCAAGGTCAAAGTACGAGCCCTTGTCGTGCGGGTCGGGCTGCATTGTAGGCCCGCCGTTGCCTTCCTTGTCCCTGAAGAGGAAGAATTCGAGTTCCGGCCCCACCTTATATTCATAGCCCATCTTCCCTGCCTTCTCAAGACTGGCCTTCAAAACATTGCGCGGGTCGCCCATGAATGGCGTGCCGTCGCGGTTGTACACGCCGCACATCACGCGCGCCACCTTGTTCTCGGTCCAGGGCAGGAGCGCAAGCGTGTCCATGTCCGGCTTCAGGAACATGTCGCTCTCGTGTATGCGCACAAAGCCCTCAATGGAGGAGCCGTCGAACCAGAGCCCGCCAGCACCCATCACTTCCTCGAAGTGCGCTATCGTGGTCTCGCAGGCCTTCATGTTGCCTAGCAGGTCGACGAACTGCACTGACACGAATTTAGCGCCTGCCTTAACTGCCTTTTCAAAACCATCCAATCTCTCACCCTCCCAAAAATAAAATCATAAAAAATCTACATGCTTATTCAACGCTTGCTCCCATACTAATCCAACTTCAGGTCATATATATGTTTTTATTGGAAAAAACCGAACATAAATGCAAAGCATTTATATATTTTCTTAACAAATGTTCAAAAAGATGAGGTTGAGCGCATGCAGACAAAACAAACGGGCACTTTGGTTGACGACGTGGACAGGGAGATACTGGGCGAGCTCCGGAAGAACTGCCGCCGCTCATTCCGCGCGCTGGGCAAGGTGCTGGGCCTGAGCCCCGCCACGCTCATCGAGCGCGTGAGGCGCCTTGAGGCTGCGGGCTACATAATGGGCTATTCCGCCAACCTGAATTTCCTCAAGCTCGGCTACGAGTTCATGGGCATTGTGAAAATCACCATTTCAGGAGGCGCTCTGCTTGATGTGCAGCAGAAAATAAGCCGGCTCAAAGGAGTTGCCGCAGTGTATGATGCGACCGGCGACTATGATTCAATCGCCATCGTGCTTTGCAAGAGCCGCAGCGACCTCAGCCGCCTTGCCAAAGGAATCCTCTCAATTCCGCACGTGGAGAAGACTAACACGAGCATGGTGCTCAACGTGGTGAAGGACTTCTACGAATTCAACGAAGCCTGAGTTGCCGGCTCATTTCAGGAGCTTCAGCATCTCATCCAGCTCGCCCAAGTTCAGCACCGGCTTCTTAGCCCTTTCAAAGTCATCTCGTAGTCTAGGACAAGCCGTATTCACATATGCATCAAATGATTGAAAATTCTCGAGCGCCTCGAAGTCCACGAAGTTGCTGACCAGAATCTCGGCGCGTCTGCCTTTTGCCTCAAGCCCCGCCTTCGCCCCTCGTGCGGCTTCCAAATTTAACTGGCCCGGCTTCGTGCTCACCAGAATGCCGAAATTCTTTGCGACCAGCGCGCGCGTAAGCAGCCCATTCTTCCTTTTCTGCGCATCTTTCATGTCAAGCCATTTGACCGAGTTGGCAAAAGGGTCCACGACCAGGATGGGCTTGCCTGCCTCAACGCCCAAGGGGTGGAAGAGCCCGCCCCCGAAATATATGAGGCAGTCGACCTGCCCCGCAATGCTGACTGCCGCGCCAGTATCGCATCCAAGAACCTGTCCTTCATAGGGTGCCTTTGCGCCCCTGCCAACAAAAACCTTCTTGCCGGCCTTCTCAAGCAGCGCTCGCAGGTCCGGCACCTGGTCCACATGCTGTACTGTCGTAATTATGCCAACCTTTTCAAATTTTTTCTTATCGAGCTCGGCCAACGCCTTCTTCATCACCTTCCTAATCTCAACTTCAATAGGATATTCAATGTATTCAACCGGAATCGGGGATTTCACGAACTCCGCGTGGCCGAAGTGCACAATCTTGTCGGCCTTCACAGCCTTCGCCTCCTCGAGCGCCAGGTCGCACGCGCCGAAGCACTGGGCCGAGGAGATGAACACTTCAAAGCCCTGCTTCTCGTATTCGTCCGCCTTCTCGAGCGCGAGCTTCTTCAGGCCTTCCGGAAATTGAAGTAGAAGTTTCATGAACGGATTACGACCATAAGCTTTAAATCTCTCAAACGCGCCAACCCGAACCGTGGGTATTGGCTTGATTATGCTTCGCAGGACATTCCATTCTCCAACTGACAAGGGCTCGGGCCCCAACGCTACAGGCGGACTTGGCAACAAGTTAGTATCTGCTGTCCTGGTCGAACCCCCTGGCTCTTCTGACCCTTCTAAAACAATAGTGCCTACTATTGACCCCAAGCCACAGGCAGAGGGAAGTTCCGGAGAGCCGCCCCGCAAGCCGCCTGTTGAAAAAGGATCTTCAGGATACATGCATGACGATGAAGGCGAGAACAGGGGTTCGAACGTGCCGAACGGAGCTCCGAACGTGCCGCTCAGCACAGTGGCAACACTTCCCACTGTGCGCGACTTAATATCTTCCACTGCGTCACATGCGCACCAAATCAGGAACTTTACGAAGCTGCATGATGAAATGAAGCTGCTCGCTAGTAAGTATGTCGAGACAGTCAATGCGCTTAATGGCGAAATAATCGCGTTTGAAAACTCCTTGCCTGCCCTGCTAACCGATTTCCAGTCAGAAACAAAGAAATCGCCCTATCCAATTCCTGCCAAAAAACGCCAGATTAATGAGGAGTTTCAGTCCGCAATGGAATATGCCGCGGAGCTGATACAAGCTTGCAAGGCAACCCACAAAACCCTTGAGCCAAAACTGGAGTTCATTAGCAATTCATCAGCCATCTCGCCATCCGATATGGAAAGCCTTAGCGATGCGTATAATTCATATCTTAAAAATTACGTAAGATGCACGGTTCTTTTGGAATACATGACAAAAGACCTCGTTGCTGATTTGGGCGAGAACGCCGGGCCTGCTGCGAAAACTGACGCCTTGCAGTATTCCGACCCCAAAGAGGTTGTAACACAGCGTACGAAGGCACTTTATAGGCGAATGCTGTAGTTTTCCCTACCGCCGCCTATTCTTTCCCAAGCCCTTCGAGCTCGTCCCGATCGGAGGCTGCTCCGGCTCCCATCTTTTCCACAAGCAGTTCGAGCCTCTTGAGCATCACCTTCTTCTCCGCGCCCGCCACTATGTGCCGCGTGCGGTCCACCACGTCGGGGTTGACGCTCATGCTGGTTATGCCGAACTCCACGAGTTTCTCTGCAAAGTCCGGGTAAACGCTGGGCGCCTGGCCGCAGAGCGAGACTGTCACCCCATATTTTTTGCACACCTTTATGACGTGCCTGATTGAGCGCAGCACTGCGGTGTTCCGCTCGTCAAACCCTTTCGCAAGCGTCTCATTGTCCCTGTCTATGCCTAATGTGAGCTGCGTCAAATCATTGCTCCCTATGCTCACTCCGTCAATGCCCTCCTCGCAGAACTCGTCAATCTGTATGACTGTGCTCGGAACCTCGCACATTATCCAGAGCTTGAAGTCGCGCGTGCGGTGGATGCCGACTTCCTTGAGCATTTCCTTTATCGCGCGCAGCTCGCCTATTCTCCTGACAAAAGGCAGCATCACCCACAGGTTCTTGAGGCCCATCTCCTCCCTTACTTTTTTGATGGCACGCAGCTCGAGCTTGAACGTGTCGGGCTCGGCAATGTAGCGCGCGCAGCCGCGGTAGCCCATCATGGGGTTCGACTCCACGGGCTCGTATTTCTCGCCGCCCTTCAAACTCCTGTATTCATTGGTCTTGAAGTCGCTCGTGCGGTACACGACCGGCCGCGGGTAGAATGCTGATGCAAACGTGCGCAGGCCTTCAGCCAGCTTGTCAACGTACTCATCTTCCCTTCCCTCCTCAATCACCTTGCGCGGGTGCTCGCCTATGTCAGCCATCATGAACTCGGCCCTGAGCAGCCCCACGCCGTCCACATCATATTTCGCAACCTTGTTAGCCAAATCCTTCTCGGCAAGGTTGACGTAAATCTTGGTGCCTGTAACAGTGGCGCCCGCACCCGCGGTCATTGCCGCCCTGCCTCCAGTAGTGCCAGCAGTTTCCTCTTCATTCCCGCCGCCAAAGTCAATCTTGCCCGCGTAAACCATTCCCAAATTCGCGTCCATTGAAACAATCATGCCGTCCTTCAGCACCTCAGTTGCATTCCTCGTGCCCACTATGCATGGGATGCCCATCTCGCGCGAGACTATGGCCGCATGCGCGGTCATTCCGCCCGCATTCGTGATTATGCCGACCGCCTTCTTCATCGCAGGCACGAAGTCCGGCGTGGTCATATCTGTGACAAGAATCTGGCCCTTCTGCATCTTCTCTATCTCCTTTATGGATGCGATGACGTTGACCGGCCCGCTGGCAGTGCCCGGCGATGCCGGAAGGCCCTTTACAATGACTTTTGCACCCGCCATGCCGCTCACCCCCGCACCCGCGCTTTCAGTTTTCTTTGAAGTAGTAACTGACATAGGTGCGGCCTGCATCTGTTTTGCACTTCCTCCGCCCATGCCTGCCTTCGCACCCATTGCCTCTCCGCTTGAGCCTGCAATCATCGCACCGCCGCCCTTATTCTTCAGCGTAGTTATCGGCCTGCTCTGCACAATGTACATCGTGCCTTTTGAAAATGCCCACTCAATGTCCTGCGGGAACTTGTAGTGCCTCTCAATATCGCGCCCATATTTCGCGAGTTGCACAATCTCCTCATCCCGCAGCTTCTGCTTTTCCTGGAACTCGGCTTTCACATTCACCTTCTCATTTTTCTTCCCCACCTTTGTGAGCATCCACGTCTGCTGCGCAATGTTCTTCTCAACTATGTCGAGAATCTTCTTGTTCACGATGTACCTGTCCGGCGTAAGCGAACCCGACACCACCGTCTCGCCCAGCCCGTAAGCTCCTTCAATCGCAATCAAATCCTGGTTGCCCGAGAGCGGCTCCACTGTGAACATCACGCCTGCGCGCTCGCTCTGCACCATCTCCTGCACGACTGCGGCCAG
>NZ_JAUSNF010000049.1 GCF_030646255.1 Candidatus Burarchaeum sp.
ATGTCGGCAAGGACCTTGGCGTAGAATGCGGCGCGCAGCATGGAAAGGAAGAACAGCGTCATGAGGACGCGGCTGCTGAGCTCCACGAGGCGCGGGTCTGCAATTGTTATCAATCCAGTTGTCACAAGGAACGCAATTAGCGAATAGGGCAGGGCAAAGAATATTACGGAATAGAAGAGCCAGTTCATGAGCTTGTACAGCATGCCCTTGCTTAGCTTGCTCTTTGAGACGTAAAGGATGACGGCGGTGCTCAGCCCAATGAATGCAACTATGAAATCCAGAGCAGCCTGAACCAGGTCAACAGCCATTCAATCACCTTTCATCTCGTCATGCATCGCACACATTAGGCATGCACAATCTTGTCGCAGAACTGGGAGAGCTTGTCCGTGAGCACCCTGTCGCTCGCGCTGTCGAGCGAAATGAAAACACCGTCAACATTCCACTCCCTCAGCCTGCTCGTCAGGAAGTGGGAGAAACGCGAGAGCGAGCCCGCCTCGTTGTAGATGAGCATTGTGGAAAGCGAGTCCAGGTAGATGAATTTTTTCGCTTTTTCATTGGCCGAAACTGCCTGGGAGATGGCTAGGCTGAGGTCTGTCAGGTTTGTTGCCGTGCCCATGAATATGTGGTTGGACTTTCGCTCGGGCATGTCATTCAGCGTCTTGGTGACAAGGTCTATGAAGAACATGCGCGAAGTGTCTATTCCTCCCTTTTTTAGGAGCGAGAGAAGGCTCAGGTAAGGCCGGTTGACGGTTATGTAGATGCCTGCCATCTTCTTCACGTTCACGAAATCCTTGAGCAGGGCGAGATTCTGCGCCACGTAATCCTCAGGGTCTGCTATGAACAGGACTACAAAGGGTTCGGGCAGGCCCTTGAACTGTTCACTTAGGCTCATAGACATCAATCGTGTACGGGGTTTAAATACATCGTGTTTGCTCAGCTGTATTGCCTCTTCCTTCCCAAAATAACTGCAAGCTCGAGAAGCGCCGCTATAATGCCGAGGAAAGGCAGGAAGACTATGGCTAGGAAGAGAGGAAGGAGAAGGACTGCGGCAGTAATTAGCATCCTGTTGCCGCGCCTATTGGAAGAATAGGCTGCAGACAGAGAAAGTATGGGCACAAGAAACCAGATGGATTCGCAGATTGCAAATGAGCCCAGCGAGTTGAATTCCTCGCCAAGGCCGGCGCAGCCGCTTTTCAGGCCGAGCCGCAGTATGTCCCCCCGCCCGGTTGGAAGTATGCATGTTCCGTCAACGCAGTAGCCTTCACTGCAATTTGCCGTGCTGGCGCATGAAGTGAGGTTCTGCTGGCCGCTCAATTTTGGAAGCGTGCAGACACTTTCGAGGCAGTAGCCTGTCTCGCAGTCGCGCGTGTAATTGCACGAGTCGCCTGGCCCGCTGAGGGCAAAGGAAATCTGCGTGAGGAGAAGAATGGACAAAAGAAACGGAATGAACGAGACCAAAATGCGCATAGGCGAATATGGCGGGTTTGCTATATAATTATTACCTATTTCTTCAGCTCAAGAATAGCCTGCGCAATGTCGCCCTTTGCCTTTGCCAGCGCCTCGCGGGCCGCGGCCTCGGAAACGCCGGCCTGCTGCGCAACGAGCTTCACGTCATCCTCGTTCAGCACCTGCTCAACCCTTTCAGTGCCGCTTATCTGGTAGGTCTTCTTGCCCTGCATCTCAATGGCCATGACCTCGGCGGGCTCGAGCACTATGCGGTCGCCCTCGCGCTCGATTATCACGCGCACGGCTTCGACGCTGGTGGACTTTATGCCCATCTGGCTCATGATCTTTTCCATCTGCTTGGGGTTCATGTTCATGCCGGGCATCATGCGAATCGCCTTTGTGCCTTTGCGCGCGTCCTCGCACTGCAAAGCTGCAACGACCTATGCGACCTATGCAAACGTTTCCTTGAGTTCGGTCTTCCGTATCTCGACAGACCGTATGGGCGCAATCTTGCGTATGCGGTGGTAGAGGCGGGAAGCGAACTTGCCGAAAATAATCTCCTGCACGAAGCGGGAGAATTCGGTTTCGGCCGCGTATTTGAGCGTTTCTTCGCGCACAGCCCGCCTTATCGCAGCCCTTGTAGGGGTGCTGACCTTTGTGCCTGAGAAGATGCTGACCTTCACGCGCAGGGCCTTGCCGTCCTTTGTCGTAACGTCAATTACGTCGCCTATCACGTGGCGCCGGCGCTTCACGAGGGCGCGCAGATAGCCCTTCGAGAGCTCGTGGCCTATGAAAATCGTGTTCGCGCTCCTGCCCTTTATGTCGACTATTCTGAAGTCGAGCAGGGTGTAGGCCTGGCTCATATCGCCGGTAATCTCGCTGAGGCTCACGCGCACTTTCCGGTTCAGGAGCAGCTTGTCCTCGCTCGCGACAAGGCTTGCGAGCTTCTTGCCCTCAAACAGGTCGGGCGCATTCACAGTGTACCATACTTTTGTTTTCCAAGTGTCGACTGCTTTTAGTTTCGCCATTCAAGCACCTACTTAACCATGAGTGCGGCTGCGTCCGGGTCATAGGACCACTTCTTCGGAATCGCGCCGGTCTCTCGGTAATATATTACGAGCCTGCGTATCTTGGACTCGACGTGCACGAGCTTGCTCGTGTTGTGCACATCGCGGCTGTTCTGCTTCAGGTGGCGCCGCATGCGCACTGTGCGCCTTATGAGGTTCATCAGGTCCTCGGGGAATTCGGCCTTGATGCCGCCCTCGGCCAGTATCTGCGTCACGGACTTGCCCGTCACGTTGAACACGCTGGGCACGCCGTAAGTGTCCCGCAGGGTCTGGCCCAGCATTGCCTTGCTCAGGCCCTGGTTTGCCAGCTTCAGCACGAGCTCCTCTACCTCGGGGCCGGAGTACTCGACCCAGGTAGGCACGGTCTTTGAGACCGGCTTCCGCGAGCCGCTCTTTCCGCCCTTTTTCGAATGAAGTTTTGCCGTTCAATCACCTTTTCTTTTTCTGTTTTTGATAATCAACATGCCAATTTGCGAATTTCTCGAGCGACCTGCGCCTGTGCGAGGTGCGCGCCTTCAGCGCGCCATCCTGCGCAAATGTTTTCTGAGAACTGTTGTGCGAATCGTCCGGCACGAATATGGGATCATAACCGAATCCATTCTTTCCGGCCATTCTCGCAGATATTTTTCCTTCGCACGAGCCCTCGAATATGTTTACGCCATTCTCATCGGCGTAAGCGACCGCGCTCACGAAGCTTGCGCGCCGGTCCCGCACCCCGCGCATGAGCCTCAGCAGGCCTTCATTGCCTATCTTGCCGAATGCCCACGCAGAGTATGTGCCTGGAAAGCCATTTAGAGCGCGAACGAAAAGACCGGAATCCTCGACAAAAAGAGGTTTTCTTGCCCTTGAATGGGCAATTTTTACGGATGCTTCAGCGACGCGCGCGCAGCTCTCGTTTCTTAATTCATCAATCGCAAGATTGAGATGTTCTATCTTTATGCCGTAACCATTTAAAATGCTTTTGGCCTCCCCGAACTTGTGCCGGTTAGAGGTTGCGAAGCGCAGGCTCATGCTGCGCGCCTCCTAAAGGCGAGTGCGAGGACTGCAAGAAGCGCAAAGCCCGCCGAGCAGGGCAGGGCGAAGGGCGAAGCGGCGGACTGGGCAGCCCCGGCCGCCTGGTCTGCATCGGCTTGCTTTGCCATCTTCAACAACACTTCTGCCTGCAGCGCCATTAGGTTTGCCTCGAAGTATTTTCCCGCAGAATAGGAATTTTTAGCAGACTCGTATGCGGCAATAGCTTTTGAGAACGTCAGGTTTGCCTGGGAAGAGTTAAATCTGCCGGAGTTCTCCTGCATGGCTGCGCTGAGCGCGCTTATTGACTCGTTGGCCTCGCGCTCATAGGGCAGCGGGGGGAGGTCGTAGGCGGATTTTGGAAGCGGCTTTGCCTCGCCCTTCCACGATGCCGAGCCTATTGAGGCAGTGTAGCGCTCGAATGCATGCTCGTCAGTTAGGAAAAGCTCCTTGCCGGGGTAAAGGATGGATTCGAATGATGCGTTTGAATCTGCGAGCGAAAGGCAGGTAAGTATGTAGTTGTTCCGCTTCTGCGAGTCCGTGACATTCTGTTCGGGCGTGCGCGGAAGGCATGCGTAAGCCTGCTTCAGCGCCTCGGTGCCGTGCGCGTCCACGTATGCGCGCATGAGGAACTGCGAGTAGTCGTAGCTGAACGCGTCGAGCGTTTCAAAATCCCAGGTTTCCATGCGCGCGTAATTCCGCTCATAGTAATCAGTCAGTTCATCGTAAGTGGAAGAATAAAACCTGCTGTTCTTCACGAAAATGTCCCCTTCCTCAATTCCGTTCGCCAGAGCGTAAAGGTGGGCGGCATAGCTGGCCGTTCCCTCATCGAACCAGAACCCTTCGCCCGCATACCATGAAAGGGGCTCGCTGTTGAAGCCATGCATGGTCTCGTGCATTATGAGCGGGCCGATGTTTTCATCAAGCGCTGTCGGGCGTATGAAAATCAGCCCGCTGCCAGTGTAAACGCCCGCTTCCTTCTTCACGTTCTTTTCATCCGGAGCCTCCACCACCACCCATTTCCCATATGGCGGGCTGATGCCAGTTATTTCTGACAGCAAGCCGTAGTTTTGCTCAACTTCGGCAAGCTCCTGCTTCATCTTGGAGGATATTTCCGGGGCAAATACGGCGTAATGTGGTGTTGAATAGCTGAAATAGCCGCCCGCGCCCTCGTACTCTTCGCCGCGCACATAGATGAGCCTTAAGCATTCATCCACCCATTTGAATTGCGCTCGGTCTGAGCCAATGCTTGCCTTCGGGGTCGAAGCAAGGAGAACTGCATCTGGAGGCAGCACCACGTCGAGACTCGATTCATCAGTTGATGCAAGGCAGAGCTGGGTTGTGACGCGCAGCCTGCCGTATTTCTTCTGCGCGAAGTCAGTGATGATGTATTTTATCGCAAGCGCAAGCGGCCCGCCCTCGCCGTCATTGCGCGTTTCCAGCTTGACTTCATCGCCCGCGGACATCTGCGTCAGGCGATAATTCGTTATGGGGCCGTGCACATCGCTGATTGACAGCAGGGTCGCGTTTGCGGGCAGGCCAAAAGTGAGCGTGAGCTTTATGCTTTTCACGGCAACCGTGTAGTTGAGGAGCCAGGTTACTTCGGCATCCTCGCCAATTATTGCGACCTGGTAGTGCGCGCTTGTTTTTGAGAGCACTTCTTCGGCGGCCGCAAAATTCGGAAGGGCAATGACCAGCAGGGCGAGGACTAGGAGGGCAAACGCAAAAAATGCAGTTGTTTTTCTCATTCGCACGCAACCCCGAACTCACCAGTGGTCAGTGCAAATTCCCTGGCCCTGCTTATAGCCTTTATGTCTGCCTCCATCCCTTCAAGCATCTTTGCCTCGTCCGCGGAAAGGGAAACTGAAATGCGCGCAAGCTCGGCATTCAGGGGCATCTTGCGCTCGCGCTTGGTGCGCCGCATCTCGCCTATAATCTTGTTGAGCAGCTCGCCCTTTTTCTCCGCCTCCTCGCTCACCATCTTGCTGTCTGCCTGTGGGAAGGGCGCGAGCGCGATGCTCCTATGCCCCTCGGCTTTTGCAAAAAGCTCTTGGTAAATTTCCTCGTTCACATGGGGCGCAATGGGCGCAAGAAGGCGCAGGACAGCATAGAAAACAGTACGCAGAGTGAACTGCGCGGCCCGCTTGCTCTCCGCGCCATGAATCTCGGGATTGTAGAGCCTGTGCTTCACGTTCTCGAGGTAATAGTCGCAGAATTCGTGCCACGTGAACTCGTGAATTGCGTTTATGACCGTGTGGAAGTCGAATTCCTCGTAGCCTTTTCCGCACGTTTCTATTGTGCGGTTGAGCCTGCTAAGGATCCACTTGTCGGTCGCTGCCAGCTCGCCGTCATATGTGCGCGCTTTCGCATCTGCCTCCGCGCCCGCCGCCGAATCCTTTGCATCCGGCTCATAGCCTTCCATCATCATCTGCACGAACTTGGCCGAGTTCCACAGCTTGGTTATGAACAGCTGCGCATGCTGTATATCCTCGTTCCTAAAGGGCCTGTCGCGCGCGAGCGCTCCCGAGAGCGCCACCCACTGCCGTATCGCGTCGGCCGAGTATTTTTCAATCAGCTCGTCGGGCGCTATGATGTTGCCCAGCGACTTGCTCATCTTCTTCCCGTCGGGCGCCAGCACATTGCCGTTTAGCAGAAGCTCGTGGAAGGGCGCCTTGCCCGTGAGCATGAGCGAGCGGTAAATTGTGTAGAAGGCCCAGGTGCGTATGATTTCAGTTCCTTGAGGCCGCAGCGAGGCAGGGAAGAGCTGGCCGAAGTGCTTGCCGTCGGGCCAGCCCGCTATGACCAAGGGGGTAATCGAACTGTCGACCCAGCAGTCGCACGTGCTCGTCTCGGGTTTTGCCACTCCGCCGCAGTGGGTGCACTTGCGCTCGCCCAGCTCAGGTGGATTAACGGGAAGCTCGCTCTCGGCCGGCTCGACAGCCTTGCCGCACTTCCCGCAGTTCCAGAAGGGCAGGGGCGTGCCGAACACGCGCTGGCGCGAAATTACCCAGTCCCATTCTATGTAGTTGGCCCAGTCTATCAAGTATTGAATTGTAAACTCGGGAACCCAGCGCATGCTCTTCGCGGCTGCAATAATTTCCTGCTCATGCCCCTTAACTTTCATGAACCACTGGCGTGAGAGCAAAAGCTCGACTGCCCGCGTGCAGCGGTCATGAACTTTCACTACTTGCTTCAGCGGCTCGCGCTTTTCCATGAGGCCCTCGGCCTGCAGCTTCTCCACTATGAGCTTGCGCGCCTCCTCGGCCTTCATGCCATTGTATTCGCCGCAGTTCAGCATCCGCCCTCGTTCATCCAGCGCACGCACAATCTTCAGGTTGTGCCTGTAGGCCCACACGGTGTCAGTCTTGTCGCCGAATGTGCAGACCATCACGACGCCGGTGCCGAACTCCTTCATAACATCCTTGTCTGCGATTAGCTTGACCTTCTGCTTGAAGATTGGCACCTCGACCTCGCTGCCCACCAGTGCAGAATAGCGTTCATCTTCGGGATGCACCAATACAGCAACGCACGCGTGGAGGAATTCGGGCCGCGTGGTTGCAATCAAAATTGGCTGGCCGCTTTTCGCGCCGCTTGCGAGATTGAACTTCACGTAGTTCAGAGTCGTATCCCGTTCCAAATCATCAATTTCTGCCTTTGCAATCGCGCTCACGCAGTGCGTGCACCAGTAGACAGGATGCTCGCCCCGGTACACCAGCTCCTTGCCGTGCATTTTCAGAATCGAAAGCTGCACCTTCTTGCAATACTCAGGATCCATGGTGCGGTACTCGTGCCGCCAGTCGGGCGAAAAGCCCATGCGCACCATTTGCGCCCGCATGCGCTCAATGTACTTGTGCGTCCATTCCACGCAGTGCTTCCTGAATTCCTCGGGCTTCAGCCCTCTTCCAAATTTAGCCTCCACCTTCACCTCGGTCGGGAAGCCCTGGCAGTCCCAGCCCTGGGGGTAGAAGACGTTGAAGCCATTCATGCGCTTGTACCTGGCTACGAAGTCAAAGTAGGCGTACGAGAGCACGTGGCCCATGTGCAAATCGCCGGAGGTGAATGGCGGCGGGGTGTCTATGGAGTAGATGGGGTGCGAGGCATCGGCCTCATCAAACTTGTGGACGCCCAGCTCCTCCCACTGCTTCTGCCACTTCACTTCGAGCTCCCGCGAGTACTTGTCGAGCATTGTATCAACTTGATTCCAGCTGTTTGAGCTGTTCTGACGGTTTTGTCGCTAATAAACAGGTGCTAAATTTTAAATAGGCATGCTGAGAGCTAACCGCATGTTCGCCATCGAGAGGGTTCACGGGCGCGAGATACTCGACTCGCGCGGAAGGCCGACTGTTGAAGTTGATGTTTTTACCAAGGCTGCGATGGGAAGGAGTTCTGCGCCGAGCGGCGCAAGCACGGGCTCGGCCGAGGCGCTTGAGATACGGGACAAGAATGACCGCTACCACGGCAGGGGCGTAAGGAAGGCAGTGAACAATGTTAATACGAGCATAGCAGTGGCTCTGCGCGGGCTGGACGTGCGTAGGCAGCGCGCGATAGACGAGGCGCTCCTGCGGCTCGACCCTACAAAGAATAAGCACGTGATGGGCGGGAATGCGATAACTGCCACTTCACTGGCGTGCGCGCGCTGTGCCGCGAATTCGATGGGCATTTCCTTCTACGAATTCCTCGACCCGCATGCGCGCAAGCTGCCCGTGCCCATGTTCAACGTGATTAATGGGGGAAAGCATTCTGACAGCGGGCTCGCAATACAGGAGTTCATGATTGTGCCGCGCGGCGTGCGCAAGTTCTCCGAGGCGCTGCGCGCCGGGAGCGAGATTTACGAGGAGCTGGGCGCGATTCTTGAAAAGAAGTATGGCGCAGGGGCGCGGGCAGTTGGCGACGAGGGCGGCTATGCGCCCCGCGTTAAAACTACGCGCGATGCACTCGATGCGATGGAGAAGGCCATAAAGAATTCAGGCTATGGCAAGCACGTGGTGCTTGCGCTCGACTGCGCAGCGAGCAGTTTCTACGATGAGAAGAAAAGAACCTACTTAGTTGATGGAAAGCACATGGCGCGCGACAACTTGATAGGCTACTACCGCGAGCTGTGCAAGAGCTATCCGATAGCGAGCATTGAGGACCCGCTGTTCGAGCAGGACTTTGGCGGGTTCGCGTATGCGCGCAAGAAGCTCGGCAAGGTGCTTGTGGTGGGCGATGACTTGCTTACGACCAATTTGACGCGGCTGCAGCATGCGGTTGAGCTTGGCTCGGTTTCCGCTTTGCTCATGAAGGTCAACCAAGTTGGCACGCTCAGCGAGGCATTGGATGCCGCAATGTTTGCCAAGGGCAATGGGCTGAAGGTAATAGTGAGCCACCGCTCGGGCGAAACTTGTGACGATTCCATAGCAGACATTGCCGTGGGCATTGGCGCTGAGCTCATAAAGGCAGGCGCGCCTGCGCGCGGAGAGCGCTTGGCTAAGTACAACAGGCTGCTAAGAATAGAGGAAAAGCTCGGCGACAGGGCGATGTTTTTGGGCGCGAGCGCGTTTTGACGATAGGTTTTATAAGAATTCATGCTGTTGTTTTATTTATGAAACAGTTGTTTCAAAAAATGGACGCACTTCGCGTTTTGGTTATTTCACCCTCAGCAACAGGAAAAGATGGTCTTTTTCATAGGGCTCGAGCCCGAGCTTCTCGACCACTTCGAAGTGGGGCTCGAACTCAGCCAGCACAGTCTCATAAACTTCCGACGGCTTCTTGGTAACGTCAATGCTCTGGGACTTCACCGCGATTAGCGCGTACTGGCCCGCCTTCAGGAAGAGTTTGGCATTGTTAATCAGAATAGCGGACTGGTCAGGCTGCGCCACGTCTTGGTATATTACGTCAACTGCCTCGAGCTTGTCCGCATACTCCTGCGGCTGGCGTGCATCTGCTAAAAGGGGCAGCATGTTGGGCCGCGACTCGCACACAGTAACCAGGTCGCGCATCGAGCGCGGCGCAAATTCGACGCAGTAGACTGTGCCGTCCTTGCCAACAATGTCGCTCACATGCGAGCTGGTGGTGCCGCTTGCGGCGCCCAAGTATAGGACGTGCGAGCCCTCTTTGATGGGCACTTCCCGCAGGCCCTTCATAATGGCTGCCGCGAGCTTGCTCCTGTTCGGGTCCCACACACGGTACTCAGTGCTGCCGTCTTTCAAGAGCCGCTCGCCGTAGACGCGCCTGCCCGGCGCAAGGTTCCTAGTAGCGAGCATCTTGCGGCCGCCTTCGGAAAGCCAGTAAAAGTTGGATGCGCCTTTTTCGATTCGCATTTTCTCACTTCATAAAAATAAACGGGCTCGGTGGGATTTGAACCCACGACTTTCTGGTTTCTGCCGCTTTCTTTCCCTAGGGTTTCTTTCCGCAGAAAGAAAGGCTAAAAGCCAGACACTCTAGCCAAGCTGAGTTACGAGCCCGTGTTGC
>NZ_JAUSNF010000011.1 GCF_030646255.1 Candidatus Burarchaeum sp.
GTCCAGGTCGGAATTGTGCTGTCATTCATCCACAGCGCCGGCGCGCCGTACACCGTGCCGTTTATCATAAGCTCATTCATGCGCACTACCGCATCGTCAAGGCCCGAGCCCCGCATCTCAATTTCGGCCACTGCCGAGAGCAGTGCGCGCTTGGAGGCAATTTCAGTTGCACGCGACATGTCCAGCTCAATCGCCTCCAAAAAGCTCGACATCTCGCTGGCCCGTATGCGCAGCGCCACTTGGGCACCCTCGCCCCGTACAGCATCCATGTAGGAAACCAGGTGGAATGCGAGCAGGGATATCAGTATGAGTATCGTGCCCGAGAACAATATGCCCTGTACGCTTGCCATTCAAAACACCTTACTTCCATACTACGACGCCCATCTCTGCGGGCCCCCACATGTACGGAACCTCACTTGTGCTTGAGGTCTGGATGCCCACGGAGCCCGCTATTTCTATATCTATGGGATTGGTCGATGTGCCCGAGCGCCCCGCACTTCCCGGAGAGGTTATGAAGTTCAGCACGTCCAGGAGGCGGATGAATGCGTCGTCGAGCGCATAGGTCGACGGATCGAGCTCGCTCACGAGAACCGGCGCAGGGTTGAAGCCGGGCGTATTCTCGCCATAGGAGACGTAGGAGAACCCGTCGCTCACGCCGTCGTGGTCCGTATCATAATAGACTGTGACATTCCGGCCAATTGTTGCGGGGAAAACTGCCCCATAGCCCACGGAAGACGAGAATGCGGTGGTGTAAAAGACCTTGTTGTCCGCGGAGCAATCCGGGTTTTGTTGTGTGGGGCTGGCGCCCATGCGTATGTCGACCTCGGTTAGGGAATCCTTGCCTATGAGGCTGGGCATGAAGGGCAAATTGAACGGGTCTCCGAGAATCGTGTAGTTCTGGCCGAAGTAGTCGAGCCTGAATGCGTCCACGAAGCTCCCGCCGGTTTCGGCGCTTTTTACGCGGAGAAGGTCTGTCCAGTAGTCGCCGGAGTACGAGGTTGCGCTTGCCTCGGTCACATTAAAGACCGACGGCACGAAAAATGAGCCGGTGCACGAGCTGAACGGCCCCGCTTCCATCTTGAGCGATATCTGCTTGTAGCCGAGCTGCGTTACGTTGGGGTTGAATGTGATTTCAAGGTAGGAGTCAGGATATAGCGTGGAGTTCACGTTTGTCGTATAGACTATCTGGCGGGAATAGTATATCTCCTTCTTTATCTGCGCCGAGATGTTCTTGTAGATCTCCTTCAGCTCGGTGAAGTTGTTGCTCGAGAAGAAGGTTGCGTTGGTGCAGTTGGCTATTGCCTTCAGGGTCTCGTTGTCCGCACTCTTGCCGAAGCCGATGGTATATATCTTGATGAAGTTCGTGTTGTCATAGTTATAGGATGTGTTCTGATAGGTGTTGCACGCCTGGTATATGGCCTCGGCCTTTGCCCTCTGCTTCTGAAGCGCCTCATCATTGGTTTGGCAGGTTGGATGGTAGTCGCACCTGTCCGCATAGCCGTCGCTCATGAGAACTATTGCCCTTATGCGCGTCTCGTTGCTCTGGTCCATCAGCATGTCACGCCCCGCAATTATGGGGCAGGTGTAGCAGATGTGCGGGGTTGCGCCTGCGCCGTAGTTCTCTATCCAGTTTATTAGAGTCTCGTTGTCGTTTGTGAGATCCGTGGTCCAGCTCGAGCCCCCGGGCACGTTCTCGTGGAAGCTTATGAGGCCTACGCGGTTTTCCATATTTTCAAGTATGTCGTTCACAAAAATCTTGTCCAGCTCGATTGCGACTTCCAGGCGGGTCATGCCGGGCGCGTCGTCCATGTCTATTTCGCCCATGCTGTGCGCCCGCTCGGTTGTGAGCACTGTGTCGCTGTTGCCAGTGTCGCTGCTCGTATTCATGGCATAGTGGCCTACGCGCAAAGGCACCACGCGCTGGCTCAGCTGGAGATAATCCACGCCACGGGCCTGCAGTGCGGCGCTGATGTTGGCATCCGGAACGAACATGTCGAACGTGCCGCCCGCGCCGCTTATATTGTATATCGTGACGTTGCCGAGCGTGAAGAATATCGGGCCGGTCGTGTCTATGTGGAAGCGGGCGTTCATCGAAGTTATTGTGCCGGGAACGTAGAGGGAATCATAGAGGTTGGCCGAACCGTCGATTCCAGGATACCAGTAGCGGGTCGTTCCCGATATCGGGGTGCTGAACTGGTCTGTCTGGTATTTCACCCGTATGAACCCGCCGCCGACATATTGGTTGGACATGTTGCCGCCCATGAAGTCCATTATGAACTCGTTGTCCGCCCCGCCCGCTAACGAGTCAAGGCAGGTTGCATCAGTAATGGTCCAGGAATTGACTGCAAAGGGCCCGCCCGAGCGCAGGAAGCTGCCGCAGTAGTCGCCATTTATATAGAAGTCAAAATCATCGCCCAGGTTGAATTCGAGGTAGATTTCGGCCATGGTCGCGTTGGCAGGTATGTCGCGTATGTATGTTTTCAGCTCGCCCTGGCTCACAAGCCCGCCATAGAAAATGTAGGAGGCAGTCTCCTTGCTGCGTATGTTTGCCAGGAAGGCGCGCGAAACATAGCCAACGACGGGCTCGGAAAGCGTGTAGCCGCTTACTATGCGCCTGCTTACGCCGGTCATGAACCGCGATTCCATGGGCGAGGAGTTGTAGAGAACATCATTGCCTATCATGAACGCCCAATTCATATTGCCCCTGAAGAGCGGCGAAAGGAGCTGGCTCACATTTCCTGCATAGGTGATATTCTGCGTGTTGTTGGTGGCCCAGAGGGTTCCAATCACGTCAAGAAGGGTCTTGTTTGCGTGCTTCTCCTCAAGAATGCCTTCGGAATAAAGCTGCTCGATTATTGGCTCGTGCCTCACATCGCTTACATGAGTCTTTGCGAGCACGTCCACCGCGTCCTCGGCCTGTGTGCGCAGCGAAATGGCATTCAGCTCGGCAGAGATGGGGTCGAGCGAAAGCAGGGATATGAATCCGATTAAGGAGAGCACTATGAATAGCGCCAGGAGCGCGTCAAGCGAGAAGAAAATGCCCCGTTTTTTTCCGCTCATTTCCACACCAGCAGCTGCATTGTCGCAAGCCTCCTGCCGTCCGCTTCATCGCCTTCCAGGACCACGAGCCTGCTTGATACCGCGATGTCTGCGATGTCGGTTCCGTTGACGGGATAACTGCCATACTCGAGCCGCTCGCCGGCAATGTTTAAGACGGTGCTGAGCGGCGCGCCCGCTATCGTAGCATTGATGTCGGTTATATAGTATATGCGGCCGGTGCCATAGTCCCATTGCGCCACGAGGCCGCGCGAGCCGTTGAGAGGATCCGCGACCTCGACGGTGACTGGAGAACTGCCGCTTATGACTGCCCACTCTGAATTCTGGAAATCAATTGTAGAACCGTTTTGAGCCCTTACGAACCAGTCCGGCTTGACCACAAGCCCGTCCGTGTTCGCCCCCGGCGAGGAGTTGGCACCGAAAGTATCGCGCAGTTCGCCTCCATAGCCGGTCCCTTCGATTATCAATCTGCCGCCGCCCAGCAGGAAATTCCTGAGCGCGGTTTCGTTGATGTCTGAAAGGTCAATGTTCGGCTGCTCGATTATGATGGTTCGGTACGCGTGGCGGACGCTTGCATTAAAGAGCATGGCATTCATCATGTCGAGCTTGAGGCCGTCGTAGAAAAATCTCGCATCTGCGCTGGCAGGCGTGGAGGCGGGCAGGTCATGGCCCCAATAAAAATCCCATGTCAGCCCGCTATACGCAATGACTGCCTTTAATTCCTCTTTCTGCGCTGAAAAGTAGGCGACAGGGCTGCGCGCTACTCCGCTCGTCGCCAGCAGCCCGTATTCATCAGTTATATTGATGCTGAAGTTGTATTGGTTTATTCCCAGGAGCTCCTTCGCGCGCGTATAATTTATCTCGCGCAAATACTCGAACTTTGTGAGGTTCATTACCTGCCGCGCGTTTGAGAACCCGATGCTCCCGACGGTGTCCGGCGTCCAGTTCCATGGGCTGCCGGGAGTTTTCACCAGCAGGCTGGATATTGACGTGGCAGCAATCTGCAGGTCTTTTTTTGCCTCGGCATCGGCTATCTGCAAGTTTACGTCATTCCAAAGCGGCAGGAGAAGCAGCAGCGTTGCTGTGAACAGCACGATGCTGAGTATGAAATCCGAACTAAACATCTGGCCTTTCATTGCAACAACCCCTGACATTCAAAATTCATGCTTCTTCAATCACTATGGTTCCTTGCACATTACGCATCACAGTCGGACCGTGCGTGAACTGCCCGCTCACATTTGATACAAGCACTTTCATGCCCAGCGCGCCGCCTTCCCCCCAAATTATCATAAGACTCTGCGTTTCAGAATCTGCGAGCAGCGTGAAATTTGTGTTGTCGCGCAGGCGCGCAGGTATTGTGAGCCGCCGCTCGTACCCGTCGCCAGCTATTACTGCGCTGTCCAGCTCGGCGGCAGCAGACATTAGCATTTCCTTGGCAAGAATCTTTTTCCGTTCCAGGTTTATGCTGTTCTCAAAAGGCGCTATAGAGATAAGGAACAGCAGGAAGATTAGGAGGCTCAACACCAGCAGAATCACCAGCTCTAAAGCAGATTGGCCTCGCAATTACGCCCCCTCCTTCAGAAGCACCTTGGTGCCATTCATCATCACGGTGATCCGGTGCGCGCCGGGTCCGGTGAAAATTGTTCCGCTGACCGGCCCGAGCGTAGTGGCTATTGCGTCTGCAGTTCCTGCAGCATTGCCCATCCGAATCGAAATTTCGTGGTTGCTTATCGTCACGCTATCGACGCCGGGCGGGAAGGAGACTATGACCGTGAACTTGGCGGGTTCGCCCTGCACATATACCGCATCTGCCGCTGATTTCAGGCGCGAGACCGCGTTCAGCGCATAGGCGCGCTGGAGCTCCATCCTGTTGTCATTCACTGCGTTGTTTACGTGCACCCATATGGGGAACAGGATAAGTAGTGCAATGCTGACTATCACCACATACTCGAACGCCGATTGCCCCCGCATAAGGATAGAACGGACGGGCGGTTTATATTACTTATTCCTCCTCGCGCCTGTAGAGCCAGTAGAGGATGCCGACAATGGCTGCGAGCCCCACCACCACGCCGAATATTAAAAAGAGCTGGTCCTTTGCAGCTGCGCCCGAAACCGCATCATTTGCCATGCCCTCAGCCTCCTGCGCAAGGGCAGTTGCATTCGATGGGTCTTTGTAAAGCATGGCAGTGGCATTTTGCAGCTTGGCAGTGGCGGCAGCTGTATCAGGCTGCACGAGTATGAAATGCGTATCTGAGGCGCGCCGTATAGCTAGTTCCGCACTGCTGATTTCCGCTTTTGCAGCGTCAATTTCGCGTCCCAGCTTCATGAGCTGAGGAAAGAGGGCGTCCATCTGGGCATTGGCTTGCTTGAGCATTACCTCTGCACCCTGCACATCATCGGCTTGAAGCAGGACGTCTGCAACGAGCATGGCAGAGGAGATGTTCGTGAAGTTCGTGCCTTGCGCATATGCTTTGTCAAGCACAGTGAGGTTGTTGAAGCGCGCCGTTGTCCTGGAGAGGAGGCCCGCGAGGCGCTGACCCTCTACAGATACGTGGATTTCATTGGCCCGCGCAACTATGCCGGAGAGTTCGGTGCGCAGGCCGGGCATCAGCTCTTTTTTGAGCGGCGGCCTCAAGTCTATCGAGTCGAGCTGCGAACGCAGCGAATCGACTTCCTCGATGAGCGAATTGTCCAGCGGCAGGGAGTCGAGCGAGTCAAGCAGGCCTGTTGCATTCTCCTTGAGTTCGACTATTTGGGCATATGCCTTTTCATTTTCATCTATGCGCGCGGAAATGACCTCGAGCTTCTGGTTGAAAAGGTTTGCATATGTGCCTGCGCCCGAAAACTCCTTTCGCTCGATCGAATTCCTAAGAGACAGGTAGATTGACTGCGCCTCATTGAAATGCGTTTTGAGCACCGGGTCGTTCACGAAAAGAAGCGACGCGGTTACGGCATTGCGGACGTTTGAAATCCTGGTTTCAGATTCCTGAAGGACAAGGCCGTAGCGCGCGCCCTCGTCCTTGAGGCCGCTTCTCTCCGCAGTCTTGATGGCCATATATTCAGATGTATTTTGTATAAGCGGCAGGCCCAGTATTTCGTCACGTAGGGCGGTAAGAAGTTTCTTCGAGGAGTCCAGATATGTCAGGTTGAAATTTGGCCTGGGACAGTAGCATGCACCGCCCACGCCGCAATGGAAGATGGGATTGGTTGAAATGTTTAGCGACAGGCCGCGCAAGTAGTTCTCCTCTGCGAGGGCATTGTCAATATAGGACGCCTCATAGTTGTCGCCCACGGAGGCGTGCGCCGCAAGAACGATAGGTAGCTGGAGGTCGAGTAGGGTTGTGGTGTCGAGCCAATTCTGCAGCGCGCGTATGGCGTTAATGTCATAGGAGAGCGCAGTACCGCAGGAAGGCACTGAGCGGCATGCTACAATGCAGGAGTCCTTGTCCACGCAGGGGAACCGGTCGGTGCCGGTAAGGCGCCTGCACTCATCCTCATTCACCTGCCTGGTGCTGTTGAATTTGATGATTAAAGCGCTGCTTGAATTCTTCGTAGCCTCGATGTCGATACGCGAAAGGGCCCGCTCCCAAAGAATCCCGTAAATGGCGGGCTCGTCTGAGATGAGTTCGAACTCCTCTGCCTTTGCCTCCACCAGCAGATGCGGCTGGCCGAAAATTTTGACAAGAATAAAGGAGCGGTTCGAGAGCTGGAAGGTTTCTGACTTGAAGCTCTCGCCCGGCAGAAGATAGGGCTTGAGGAATTCCGAGAGCGAGACTGCGTGTGCTACCGGCAGGAGGCACAGCAGGGCAAGCACGAGAATGGACAGCCTCATGCTTCACCAATAGCTGCGAGGAGTTTTAAATTGTTGCCTCGAAAATTATTCGGGGGGGAGATCATCTATATTTCAATAAGCGGAGTGCATGGGATAGGCAAGAGCCTTGTTGCGAGGATGCTGGCCAAGCGCAATGGCTGGGCGTACAGCCCCGAGGCAGTGGACTCGGTCATAAGAGCGCCGCGCTTCGGGCCGCGCGGCCGCGAGAAGCTTTTCGCAGAGCTATGGCACATGAGGCAGCTCATGAGCCGCGAGGAGTGGCTGGCCAGGAATAAGGAGAATGTTTGCATAACTGACCGGTGGTGGCAGGACGTGATTGTATATGGTAAAATTCTGCTCTCGCCCAAGGAGTTCCGCATCGTGGAGAATGTGGTCTCGTGGATTCCGAAGGCCAACCCTGACCTCGAAGTAGTCCTGTGGGCGCCCGATGATGCGGTTTTCAAGAAGATCAGCGAGCGCGGGCGGGACAAGGGCGTGACCTGGGGCGATAAGGATCTGACCTACATACGCGAAGTGAATACGGGGTTCAGGAGCTACTATGATTCGTTCAAGGACATCCGGAATATTGCATTAATAGAGGCGCGGCCCGTGATTGAGGAAACGTATGCGCTCGTGAAGAAGATTGTTTTCAAGTACGTCAGGGACAGGAACCAGAAGACGCTGGATGAGTTCAAGGAATGATATTTGCAGATGCCTGCTTCTGCGCCTCGACCTCAAACCCGTGCTTCTTAAAGAATCTCATCTTGGCCACTTCCACCACTACCACGTAGAGCAGCGTGACGCCTGCAATGAGCGCAAGGTAGGTCAGGTCAAGGTGCGCGAACTCGAAGAACCGGCCAATGGGCAGGTAGATTATTGCGAGTGCGATTGCCACTGTGGCCAGCGAGGCCACGGCAAGCAGCCTGCTCGGGCTGCTCTTGTAGAATGACTGCTGTGTGCGCAGGACGAACACTACTGCGACTTCAGTCAGGAGCGACATGAGGAACCAGGCAGTGCGGAAGAGGTCCTGGGGCGCCTGCAGCCAGTAGAGAAGCGAGAACATTATGAGCATGTCGAATACGAAGCTGAGCACGCCGAAGTATATCATGAACTGCGAGATTAACGGCAGGTTCCAGCGCTTGGGCTTCTTCAGGAACGTGCTGTCGACGTTGTCTGTGGAGATTGTGAGCATCGGGAAGTCTGAGAGCAAGTTGTTGAGAAGAATCTGGGAGGGAAGCAGGGGCAGGAACTTCAGGAAGAGCGAGGAGGCTGCCATGGAGAACATGTTGCCGAAGTTCGCGCTTATCGTGTTCAGTATGTACTTCGTGACATTGCCGAAAATCTTGCGCCCGTCCTGTATACCCGTCAGCACTGCATCGAGGCTCTTGTTCAACAGGATGATGTGCGCCGCGTCTTTCGCCACGTCTACGGCGTTGTTTACCGATATGCCGACATCGGCCGCACGCAGTGCGGGCGCATCGTTCACGCCATCGCCCAGATATGCAACCACATGGCCTGCGCGCCTGAGGGCGAGCACGAGCTGGTACTTTTGCGTGGGAGTGATGCGCGCGAAGATGTTGTAGCGCTGGGCGGCCTGCATGAGTGCCTGCTCGTCCATGCCGTCCAGCTCCTCGCCGAGGATTACGCGGTCCTCGCTTATCGCAAAGCCAACATCGCGGCAGAGCTTTCTTGTCACGATGGGCCCGTCACCGGTCAGGATTTTCAGCTCAACGCCCATTTTCTTCATGTGAGCTATTGTGTGCGCGGCGCTGTGGCGCGGCTGTGAGCCCAGCAGCAGGAAGCCGGCGAGCGTGAGGCCTTTCTCGTCTTCTGGCTTGAAGTCCTTCAGCTCGCGAACTTCCCTTACGGCAACGGCAATCACGCTATAGCCCATGGCCGCGTATTCCTCGTATTTTTTCCTGTCGGCCTGCGAAATCTTTCTGATTTTTTCTCCGTGCACCATCGAGGTGCAGACTTCAAATACGTTCTCCGCCGCACCTTTTGTAATCATGAGCAGCTTGCCCTCATGCCGCACGATCACGCTCATGCGCTTGCGCTCGTGGTCGAAGTCCACGGTGTCGAGCACCTGAACCTTGTGAAGCTGCGAGAGCCGGCTTATGCTGAATTTGTTGCTGGCAAAATGAATGATGGCAGAATCAACGGCGTTGGCAAGGCGCGCCTTCCTGGTGCCGAAGAGCGTGTTGCACAGCAGGCCATATTCCATTACCTGCGTCGAGTCGCTCCCCTGCGCATCGAGGGCCTTCTCGAGCACGAGCTCGTTCTCGCTCAGAGTGCCGGTCTTGTCCGCGCAGAAGACGTCGATGTTGCCCAGGTCCTCCAGGGAGACCAGCTTCTTAACCACTACCTTCTTCTTGGCAAGCTCAAGCGCGCCACTTGAGAGCGCTATTGTAATTACGATTGGCAGGGCCTCGGGAGTTATGCCGACTGCGAGCGCGACTGCGAAAAGGAAGGACTCGAGCAACGGCCTGCCTAGAAGGGTGTTGACGATGAAGACGAAGATAGTCATCCCGGCAGTGACCTTGATGAGCATGTTGCCGAACTCGCGGATGCTTTTCTCGAAGTGGGATTCGGGCACGCGGGCGCTGAGCGTGAGCGCAGTCTTGCCGAAGAATGTATCCGCGCCTATTGAAGTCACGATTCCGACCGCATGGCCTGATGCCACGGTTGTGCCCATGAACGCCATGTTGCTCAGCAGCTGGGGCTCAGGCTTTATTGCATTTATTGCCGCAGGGCTTTTTTCCACCAGGCCAGACTCGCCCGTCAGCACCGACTCGTTTGTCTGGAATTCTTCACACAGCAGGAGGCGCATGTCTGCGGGCACGCGGTTGCCTATGCGCAGCATGACCACGTCCCCAACCACGAGAGCGCGCGCATCCACGTCTGTTTTCTCTCCATTCCTCAGGACTGTCGCGTTGAAGGTGATGTATTTCTTCAGCGTCTCGAGCGCCTTTTCTGACTTGTATTCCTGGAAGAAGCCCAGCACGCCGTTTATGAGCACTATCACCAGGATTACGCTTCCCTCAATTATGTCGCCCAGAAGATAGGCGAGAGTTGTTGCGAAAAGAAGTATGTAGATTAGCGGGCTGTTGAACTGCGAGACCAGGATGGAGCGCACAGTGCGCCTGTCCTTCTCAGGCAGCTCGTTGCGGCCTGCAGATTCCCGGTGCTTTGCCTCCTGCTCAGAAAGGCCCTCGTCTGAGGAGCCGAGTTTTTGATAGAGCGCTTCTGCAGAAAGTGCCCAAGGACGGTCAATGCCAACTGCGCCCGCACTCATGATATTCTGCTCCGCCCGCTGGGCAGGATTTGCAGCAGCTCATCGGCATCGCATGCCAGTTTTTTCGCCAGCTCCTTGGCCAGCTCGCCCTTTTCCTTTGTGCCGCCCGGGTGAAGGAGCAAAGAGGATGCGAAGTCTGATGTTTTCATTTCCGGCTCCGCCATCAGGATTCCTTCCTCGTCCATGCCAATCCGCAAACCTAAGTTCGTATTCCTGAACCACTTGCGCTCGCCTGAAATCATGAAACCGCCTTTTGGCACATGCTCGCCGTGCGAGTGCTTGCTCACCTGCTCGGGCTTGACTGCATAGACATCAACCGCCGAGAGTTCGTTCTTCCACGCGCTTGAGTAGCTTGCCGAGAACTGCGCAGCCTCGAGCAGCGTGCGCTCGGGCGCATTCTGGCCGTCCTTTATTATTGTGGCCGGCGCGCCGTGTATTTCGGCATGCATGAAGAAGTCGGAAGTTTCCAGGTGGCGCGCGACCAGCAGCTCGTTCTGCTTCGCATCGCCGCCCGCAATCACCAGGCTGCCGTCGCTTGTGGTGAAGTGGTGGAATTTCTCATACCACTTTTTCTCGCGCCGCATCTTCACGGGCTCGTTCTGCTTGGCGAGCATTTCTTCCTCGCGCTTTTTGATTTTCTCCTCGAGCTCGGCCAGCTTCTGCCTTGTGTCGGCAATGGCCTTGCGCGCGCCATCCGCCTTTGCGCGCAGCTCCTTCGCTGAGTCATAGTAGCGGCCCGCATTCTCGTGCAGGTTCTTGCGCGCCGAGAGCTCGATTTTCATGCGTGGGTAATGGAAGAGAAGGGATAAATAGGGTTTGCAAATCGCAGCCGATGGATTAGGGGTTCGTAGGGTTGTGGGCGGGGGCAGCATCTAAAAATAGGTGTGGGAGGTGAATTATGGCCGACTACCCCCAGGCCCAAAACGATAAAATGGCGATGAGCGCACGCTTGCGCGCGGGCCATCGCCTGGTCGCCTTGCTTCAATTAGTGTTAGGCTTTTTGCACATCAACCTCCTTGTGGATGTAGTACACCCGTCTGCCTATCTGTTTCTTGTCAAGCATGCCGAGTTCGTAAAGCCTGTTGAGCCGCGCGCACGCTGCGTTTGTGCCGCGATAGTTGAACTTCTTGCGCACCTCGTTCGCATACACCCTGCCGCGCTGCTTCACAAAGCCGACTATTTCAAAGTCGACATCAGGAAGAACTACGGGCGGCTTCGGGCCTTCGGGCGCGCCCCTTGCGGCCTCGAGCTTCGGAGCCTCGCGCGCTTCGCGCTCCATGGCGCGCAGGCGCGCATCGATGGAGTCTATCCTTGCAAGTAAATTCTTGAGTATGCGGTTCGTGTTCTCGCGCTCAGTTACTGCGACGTGGAAAAGCGAGCCGAGGAAAACAGGGTCCTTGAGCTTCTCGTGCAGGTTGACGACGTCTGCCTTCATCTTCTCGACATCGGCCGCGACCGGGTTGTTGGGGTTAAGCTTAAAATTGCTTGCCCCGTTATTGTATTGTTCCATGGTATCCCTGCGACATGTTCACGCAAGTGTCATGATAATATCACGATACTTTTATAAACCTTCCTTTTTACCCAATAATTACGCCGGTGAGCCGGGGGCGCATGATCATGCAGAAACTTTCCGAAGCAATACTTGAACTCGCTGACGCCGTCGAGGAAAAGGACGTGCATGCGCTCCGGAAGCTGAGCAACAAGTGCCTGGAGCGGTTCGCTCTCGGAGAGGAGTCTGCTTTTCTCAAGCCTGCAATGCTGGCCTACGCATTCTCGAAAGTCATCTCGAAGCAGCACTATTGGAAGGACCGCTCGCAGTCGGTATTCCTAAACTCAATTCTTACGAAGCTGGCCAAGGCCGCGAAATTGGCTGATGCGGATGAACCTGCGGCGCTTGCTGGCTTCGATGAGATTGCGCGCATGCTCACTGAACTAGACTTGAAGGAAGGAAGGTTTGTGCGCAACATCATGGAGAAGGCCGGGCTCAAAATTGCTTCAACGCTTTACGGACAGGGCTTTTCGCTTGACCGCGCTGTTGAGATGACCGGCACTGACAAGCGCGAGCTCGTGCGCTATGTGGGAAAAACTTTGATGTTCGACAGGATGGGAAGTGCGAAGACAATGGATGAGAGGCTGAAGGCGCTGCGCGGAATACTTTCGTGATTGGCATGTGATGGCTGCTGCGATGAATGAAATTTGTGATTGACATTGCGATGGATGAAGTGTTTGCATGATGAAATCAAAGGACATGATTTGCGACTCGAGCTCGCTCATCTCGCTCGCTGACTCGTGCCTGCTGCCTGCGCTCAAGGCAGTGAAGGACCGCCTCAACGGGAAGATTTTCATCTCGCCGCGCGTTGAGTACGAGTCCATCACGCACCCGCGCGAGATAAAGGAATATTCGCTCGCGGCCCTGCGGCTCAAGCAGGCGCTTGTGGACGGAACCCTTACGCTCATTCAGAGCCCTTCGGCCAAGGTTAAGACGCAGGAAATACTGCGGCATGCAAACAATGTTTATTCAGTAGACCGGAGGAGCATGCACATAATACAGGATGGCGAGGCCGAGATGCTGGCGCTTGCGGCCGAGCTCGGCGTGCAGAATATCCTGATGGATGAGAGGACGACGCGCATGCTTTCGGAAGCGCCGTGGGAGCTGCATGCGCATTATGAGCGGGAGTTCGGAAAGCCCGTGAAGGTGAATGGCGCCGAACTTGAGTGGTTCGCGAAATTCACAAAGGGCATGAGCATTTTCAGGAGCAGCGAGATTGTCGTGGCCGCCTATGAGCTCGGCTATTTCAAGAACTACAGGGGCATGGAGAGGGAGATGCTCGAGGCCTCGCTCTACGCGCTCAAGTTCGCGGGCTGCGGAATTTCATTCGAGGAAATCCAGGAGTTCATGGGCAGGAAGAAGTAGTTAGAAGTAATTGATGGGCGACAGGAAAGCGAAGGTGAATCCGTGGTTGACGAAGGACAGGCAGATTTATCCGAGTTCAGCGAGGCTGAGGCTAGCGGCGCGAGCTTTGCAAAACAGGATGGAAAAGTAAGAATCATCATGGACGAGCGCGAGCGCGTGAGCAATTTGAAGAAGATGCTCGAGGAGAAGGGCGCGGAAGTAAAGCAGGTCGTTCTGAATGTCGGGGATTTCATTTTGTCTGACAGGATTGTTGTTGAGCGCAAGACGAGGGCGGATTTCGAGAACTCCATCATAGATGGGCGGCTTTTTGACCAGGCCTCGCGCATGAGCGCGCAGTTCGCAAAGCCTATTCTAGTAGTGGAGGGCGAGAACTTCGAGGGCAGGATTAACAGGCATGCGATTTTGGGCGCAATAGCCTCGCTCATGCTGGACCACAACCTGCAGATTTTCTTCACGCTTGACCAGGAGCGCACTGCGGAGCTTTTGTTCGCATTCGCCAAGCGAGAGCAGCTGGCCGATAAGCGGCCTGTGCGGTTGCGCGGGGACAAACGCGCGAGCACAATGGCGCAACAGCAGCAGCTGATAGTGGAGGGCCTGCCCAATGTCGGGCCGCAGTTCGCGCGCGCCCTTCTCGAGAAGTTCGGGACTGTCGAGAAGGTGATGAAGGCGAATGAGAAGCAGCTGATGAAAGTGAAAAGAATGGGACAGGACAAGGCGCGGCTGATAAGGAAGATACTAACTGAGGCGTGGAAGAACGAGGATGAACCGGGCAAGGAAGAGAAATAACTGGAGCGAAGTAAGAAGGAGGAATCGGGCGAACGAGAGGAAAACGAAGGGAGGCGGAAGAAGGAGGAAGAATCCGCTAATTCTCCTTCGTCGTGAAGTAATGTTTAATAAGATGCACGCGAAATAGGCACCCAATAGGTGGTGATGCTCGTGGCCAAGAAGGCTAGAAAGGCTAAGCCGAGGAAAATGAAGAAGACGGTCAAGAGAGCAGTCAAACGCACAATCAAAAAAACAATCAAGCACACGGTGAAACATATGAAAAATACAAAACACGCTACAAAACATGTTGCAAAACACTTTGCAAAGAAGCACGCGGCTCCGCAGGCGAAGCACGCTGAGATGGCGCATCATCCGGCCCATGTGGCCCTTGCAATGCCCGTTGTGCTGCCGCACACGCCTTCAGTCGTAGTTATACCTCAGGGCGAGCCCATGCCGCCCGTGCAGGTTGACAGGGTGCACCTGCAGACAATAAGCTTCGAGATTTCCGGCATGAAGCGCACGCTCGAGAGGATGCTTTCGCAGCTCGAGAAGCTTGAGGCAGAAATCTCGGACAAGAGAAGCGAGGACGAAGGCTAGGGGTTAGCGCAATTCCTGAAGCTACTTAGCTGGCAGCTTGGGCACTGGAACTGGATTGGCTGCAGTTTTTACGATAGGCGCGTGCCCCTATGCTCTTTCCGGAGCCCATTTACCCTAGTTAATGCGTCATGCTGCTCTAGAAGTTTAGAGGCAGATGATGCTATGCCGTAGTCTCTGGACGCAATTGCAAGGTCGCGGGCCATAGTCAGGTAATATATGGCATCGCTGCTCAGGTTCGCAAGGTCTTCGGGAGAAAATGAAGAAGTTAAGAGGTTTGGATTGCCAAGCGCATGGCTGAGCTTGGCCGCTTGCCCTAAATCATGCACTTTCAGCATATGGTCGAGTGCATAATGGTAATTATTCATTACATCGGCTGGGCTGAATTGGGCGGCCGCAACCAAGACTTTCTTTATGAGCAGATCGGTCTTCAGCTTGTTGAGCGTATCCTCTGCAGGGGAAAAGATGATTGAAGGGCCTGAAGGACTGGCGGGCTTGGCAGCCTGCTCGGACTTTTCCAGGGCCTTGTCCACAGCTGCCAGGCCGCTTTGCAGCGCATTCAATTGCCCTTCAAGCGCCTCGAGCAGATTAAGTTTTGTTTTTTCGCTGGCAAAATGTTCTGCGGCAAGTTTCCAGGTTTCTGCTGCGCTGGCCCAGTCCCCCATTGTTTCCATGTGCTTGGCCAGGGCGACAGCTGCGTATCCGGTGCGGAGTTTTTCGTGCCCGTAATCAGCAAGGAGTTGATGATGAAGCTTGAGAACCGACAACCTATAGTCGGGCGTAAGCGACCCGTCCGTGATGAGGCTGTGCGCATATTTGTCTGCATCCCTAAATGAAAGAGGATATCTTTTGGTTTCTTTTGAAATCTTCACTAGCAACTCAAGGGCCTGCAACCTGTTGCCGCCTTCTTTTGCAACATCCGCTATCCACTGTTCGGAACCGTAGGCCAAACGGAGCTTGTTAACTGCAAGAACATATTTGGTTTGCAAGTCGGGATGGTCCTTGGGAAGCGACCTTACATATGCAAGAAAATAATCTGCAGCCAATTCCTCTGCTGCCTGGATTTTTTCCGCCATTGGGAAAAAGTTCCAAAACGCGTCGCCGCCGCCAGGTGAGCACAGCCTATTGAAATGGTCGCTGGCTTTTAATGGGTCTGGTTCGCCCTTATGTGAAGAAGGAAACTTCTTGGCCGCTAAACGGTTCATCCGGTTTTTTGCTGCATCAATGACAATCCGATTAGACGGAGTCTGTACTTGCATCTGAACCATCAAACCACCCCAGGAATAGCTTTGCTTTATGCCGTTTCAGGCTTTTAAGCGTTTAGCGAGGTCGGCCTTAGCTGGACTCGAGCCCTCGCAAATTCTTCACGACTAGCTTTGGCTTCATAAAGCCGCGAGCACTCTGCGCGTGCTTCCTGCCGCTTACGCCGGTAAGGACGAGTATGCTGTAAACTTTTGCTTTGTTGGCCATCAAAATATCGGTCTCGAGTCTGTCGCCAACTACTGCGACTTCGGAGGGCTTGAGGTGCATGGCAGCGAGGCATGCGCGCAGCATCAAAGGATTGGGCTTGCCCAGCACGAGCGGCTTCCTGCCCGAGCAGCCCTCGAGCGCGCCCACGACCATGCCTGCGCCGGGCAAGAGGCGGTTTTCAACTGGATAAGTTGGATCGGAGTTACTTGCGATGAAAGGCACGCCTGCAAGCAGGAGGTCGAGCGCATCTGCTATTTTTTCATAGGTTATGTGGCGGTCAAAGCCGGCTACTACGGCACAGGCGCCTTTCTTCCGCACCCTGCGCTTGCGCACGTCCAGGCCTGCACCCGGCTTTTGCACCCGCACGCCCGCTGCCTGCAGCTCGTCCATGAGGCCCTGCTCTCCGGCTACGAACACGGTGCATTTGCCGAACTTCTTCTTGATGTACTGCGCAGTCACGTAGCCGGAGTTTATGACCTCGCTGTCTTTGCATTTGATGCCCATTGAGCGGAGCTTGGCCGCAATGGCGGCGCGCGAGCCGAAGGAGGCGTTGCTAAGGAAGATTATTTTGCGGCGCGCGGCGCGGAGGCGGGCTATGAACGCGAGCGCGCCGGGCACGGGCGCGCTGCCCCTGTAAACTACGCCGTCGAGGTCGAGAATATAGCCCTTGAACTTCTGTGGCGCCGTGCCGAATACCATGCCGATAATGTCGGCTGAAAAAGTTTAATAAGAATAGTGGCTAAGGAAGAAGAGATAGGTATGAGGGGCAGGTTTGCGCTTAGTTTGATGGCGGCACTTTTTCTTTTGGCTTCGCTAGCAGCGGCTCAGGATTATGCAGCCTACAGGGTCCTGACAGGAAGCGAGCCGAACGCGTGGAATGCATTTAACGGCCCGAGCGATGTGTGGGTTGACGAGCCGACCGGCCGCATTTTCGTGGCAGACCCTTTCAACTATGCGGTGCAGATTTTTTCCACCAATCTGACATACCTGACCGTGCTGGGCGGCTCGCCGAACGGCGGCCTCATTCGTCCTGAATCCGTGATGCTAAGCAGCGACAAAAAAATATATGTGGTTGACTCTTCCAGCTTTGCCAGCGTAAAGATTTTCACCAGCACATACAGCGATGTTGGAACCATACCCACTGAGGCGCAGAGCTTCCAGTTCACGCTGCCTTCGGGCATTGCGGTCGACTCCGCGGGCAACGCCTATATTGCAGATACGGGCAATGGCAGGATTCAGGTGTATGATGCGGCGAGATCTTACAAAGACACGCTAGGCAAGAGCGGCTCGCTGGGCGATGACGTGCTGAACGCCCCGCGCGGGCTTTTCATCAAGGACGGCCTGCTTTACATCGCGGACACGCAGAACAACAGGGTGAAAATAACGCACCTGGACGGGAGCTTTGTGAAGAATATTGGCATAGGCGCGGGCGGAGTCTCACTTTACTATCCGTACGACGTGGCAGTTGGCATTGACAACCGCATCTATGTGGCGGATACGCTCAACAGCAGGATTGTCGTCTTCTCGCCGGGCGGGAACCCGCTCTCAATCATAACCGGGAACCTGAGCGGAAAGGTGCTGGACAAGCCGCGCGGCGTCTATGTGGACTCGCTTGACTACGTCTACATTGCAGATACTGATAATGACCGCATACTCATAATGCGGCCCCTGAACGAACTGCCTTCCATAGCCCTGAATGCTTCGGCCGAGATGGATTTTGCAGGTGCGGAAATTGCATCCTTCAATGTGCTTGTCGAATCCACTGCCAGCTTTGTGAACTACACTGCAGGAGACATGGGCGCATTGAGCTACCTTGCGCTTGCGCAGCAGCATTATGCCGGGAAAGATTATGCGGCTGCAGGGGAGACTGCGCGACTTTCGCGCGCATTCATCGCAGAGGCGCGCGGGCAGCTTGAAGGCATGATCAACACCTCGACACGCACGCGCGTTGCAGTAATATTTGCGCGCCTTGACCTATACGACAGAAACATAAGTGCGGGCAGCCTTTCATTCACCACGACCAGCTTGCGCTCGCAGGCGCAGGCTGTGACTAACAGCCTTGACGGGCAGAACTATCCTGCCGCAGTTTCTCTATATAGTGCGCTCAAGATTGCGGCCGACAAGCTCGAGAAGGACATTAATGCCGCGCTGGAGGGCGAGAAGAAGGGAAGGGCAGAGCTCATGTCCTCGCTTGACAGCCTCATGGGCAATGTGTCGGCGCTGAAGGCGCGTGCGTCTCTTTACAAACAGGAACTCAACACCAGCACACTGGATGCCGACATATCAGCAGCCACTTTTGCGCTGACACGGGACCTGTTCGCTTCGACCCAGGCATACGAGTCTGCGCTTGCGCAGCATAATGGGCTGAAGATGACACTTGATGACAAGGTGCGCGCAATAGTGGATGCGAATGCGTCCATAGTGTATGCGCAGGCGCAGGTGGCAACTGCTGAAGGATTTTCAGGCCTGTCAGGAAAACCTGACATGACCGGGCCGCATGAGCTCCTGGCCGAGGCCCAAGGCATAATCTATTCCAATCCCGCGCTCGCAAAGCAGCTGGCTGCACAGGCAGCTTCGCAGGCCACGGAGCAGAAGATGATGATTGAAAAAGCGGACGAGGCGCTCAAGCAAGGCATCATGGTCCTGCTTGCAATTGTGCTGGTTGCCATTGGCGTGGTCTTTTACGTTTACAAGATGAAGCTGAGGCAGGGCTCTTCGCCTGCATTGGTCGAAAGGCACTATGAGCCGCCTGCAGCTCCAAGCCCGCAGGGCCAGCACCTGAGTGCGCCGCCCCAAAACGCGCCAAACCGGCAGAGCGCGCCCGGGGCCCAGCAGCCTGCAGTTCCGTATTCCCCACCCAGGCAAGCATCGCAGTCGCAGCCAAAGCCAAGGCCGGGCGCGCCACAGCCTAAAAAAAAGTGAATGCTGAGAAGAAGAGACGGGCGGTCTGACTAGAATTATTTAGCCTGAGCGACAGCACATTTAGGCAATTGACTAGGGGTCTATTGCACGTTTGATTCTGCAATGGCTGTGAGGAGCTGTAGTGCAATAGTTTTGGTCTTGTCTGCGCGATCGGCTTTAGGTGTGTATGAGGCAACGCAAACTCCCAGAAGCAACGATTCTTCTCTGGCCAATAGACCCACCAGCTCCACAAGTTTTTTAGGCGCTATTCCCCCTGGTTCTTGCAGCGAGACGCCAGGACTTTGAACTGGCTCTAAGCAGTCCAAGTCGATGTGAATAAACAATCCTTTAGTATGATTCTTCCTGAATTTTCGCCTAATTTCTCCGGCGATCTCGGAGGCAGGCCTTCGGTTAATGGCGCTCGACGTATACACACGAATATGTTCTTTGCGAATTATCTGCTTTTCTCCTGGATCTAGAGAACGTTGTCCGAGCATGACCACATTTCTTGCGAGCAATGATGGTTTGACTCCGTTAAGCGCTGTCAGGCGTGTGTCTCCCAGACCTAGCAAGTGTGCAAGTGCCATGCCATACAAACGTCCGGTGAGTGAGGTCTTTGGCGTATTGATATCCCCATGGGCATCAAACCAGACTATGCCATACGCATTACCCATTTTTTTAGAAACGGCCGAAACGACGCCCATCATTGAACTATCCTCGCCCATTAAAACCAGCGGAATGTTGCCTTCTTGAATTACGCTCATTACTTTCTTCTGCGTTTCTTGAAACATTTTTTTTAATTCGGGCAAATACTTGACTGAAGAGTACCTGCCCCTGGAATGACTGGGGTTAGGTCGCGGACTCGATATCCGATAGGTCGGTTTGGCGATATTCTTCCTAATATCGCTCCTTTCAATGGCTTTTTCTAGTGCAGCCGGACCCGCTTCAACACCGGTCTTGTGTGCACTGCCTAGCCAATCAGGAACCAGAACTAGTTGGAACTTTTGCATGGGGTAAGTATGTTCAGATGGGTTAAAATAATTTTCCTTTTCGCGAAAACGCACGTCCGTCCGAGCGTCAGGCAGAGCATTGTTTCCCTAGCGGACGGCCTAACTGCCGTAAATTTTTCCCTTGCCCGCCAGCCCTGCAACTATCCTGAAGAGCTCGAGGCCCGTAAGATGGCCGAGCGAGCCTGCTGCACAGTTCATCTCATCGAAGCGCTGGACAGTGTCAGTGCGCACGTTAGGTCCGTTGAGAAGAATAGGTACGGGCTCAAAGGAGTGGTGCTTGAGGACTACGGAGGTTGTGTGGTCGCCTGTGAGTATGATGTAGGCATCGGGTGCGGCCTTCCTGAGCTGGCCAACCATGCCATCAATGCGCTCAATCATGCTGCGCTTCCCTGCGAAATCGCCATCATGGCCGAAGCTGTCTGTTGCTTTTACATGAATGAAAACTATGTCGCGGCTCGGCAGGGCTGCCAGCGCGGCCTTGGCCTTTGCATGGAGGTCTGTATCTGCCCTGCCTGTCGCACCCTTTACAAACGGGACTGCTATACCGACATAGCGCGCAACGCCCTTGTAGAGCGCGCCGCCCGCAATGCACGCTGCCTTTAAGCCGTATTTTTTCTCTATGCCCTCTACTTTTACATAGCTGCCCGGCCCCCGTAGGAGCAGGGCATTGGCAGGCTTTGCGTGCGCCTTTTCGAGCTTCAGGTTGAAGGGATGGCGCTTCAGTACTGAAAGCGCGCGCCGCGTGAACTCGTTCACGAGCAGGGCTGTATGCGCAGCTTCGGGCGTCTTGTCGAGCGGCTCGCAGCGCAGAATCTGCCTGCCAGTCTCGTGCGGGTCAGTATCTGAAATGTTGCTTGAAAGGCCTGGACCGCTAAGCACGAGCACGCCGCGGTGTTCCACGGTTGACCTGAAGTCAAGAGTGCAGTCTGGCAGCTTTATCGCACGCAAGGCGGCCTCGAGCGGCGTGGCATCCTTGAGCCTGCCCGCGCGCCTGTCCAGAATCCGGTGGCTGGCATCCACTGTGGAAAAGTTTGCCCTGAATGCAACATCGCCATGCTTCATGGCCATGCCTGCGCCCAGAGCCTCGAATGTGCCGCGTCCGTTGTAATATTCACAGGGGTCGTAGCCGAAGAGCGCGAGGTGCGCCGTGTCGCTGCCCGGCGTTATGCCTACGCCTATTGTGTGCAGCAGGCCGCACTGCCCGCCCTTTGCGAGCGCATCAAAATTGGGCTTGCGCGCTGCGCTGAGCGGCGTCCTGCCATTCATGGGCAAATCCCCGAGGCCGTCGCAGATTATGAAGATTGCTTTCGGCATTGCAAATGACCTCTACCTGCACCTGTGGAAGCCTATATCGCATGTTGAGCCCGGGCAGTCAGCGTTGCTCGAGCAAAGGATGGTGTAGCACTTGAACACGTCGGCTTTTGAGGTGTCGAGCCTGCACCGTTCGGTTGCCGCGCACTCGCTGTCCGAGCCGCAGAAGCCGGGCTTTGTCTCGCACGTGTGGTCGGATGAAGAGCAGGACTGCCAGACCGGGCATTCTGCATCAGAAGCGCACTGGCCTTCGCCGGGCTCGCACGTATGGCTCACGGTGTCGCACTTCTCCCATTGCGTGCAGTCCTGCGAGCCTGAGCAGAAGCCGAAGCGCTTTTCGCACGAGTGCGAATTCAGGTTGCACTGCTGCCACCAGTTGCACTCCGAGTCTGCAGAGCACGAGGTCTTGGCCGTCTCGCACCTGTGCGTGTCGCTGTTGCATACTTCAAACTCCTTGCACGCTTTGTCATTCGCGCAGAAGCCGGCCTTTGCAGTGCACCGGTTTGTAGTTAGATCGCACTGCTGCCATCTCTCGCATTCAGGTGTTGTATCGCACCTGCCGGGCTTTGTATAGCATCCCTTTGAAGTTACGTTGCAGAGCTGCCATTCCTGGCAGTCGACTGCATCAATGCACCTGCCGGGCGTGGGCAGGCACTTGTGGTACTCAGGATTGCAGAATTCCCACTCATTCAGGCAGAAATCGTCGCTCGTGCACGTTCCGAGCCTTGGCCTGCACTCGCCCAGCACAAGGTCGCACGTCTGCCATGCCTCGCAGTCGACGTCGTCGGCGCAGAAGGGCTGCTTGAACGTGCATAGGTGGCTGTTGGGCTCGCAGACCTTCTTCGCATCGCCGCAGTTTTCATTGGCCACGCAGTATCCGGCGCGGGGCAGGCACTTGCCCGAGGGCAGGTCGCAGGACTGCCATTTCTCGCATGCCTCATCGCCCTTGCAAGCGGGCTTGGAACTCGTGCATCCGGAGAAAAATAAGACAAAAGCGAGGAAAAACGCAGTGAGCAGGAGGTAACGCGGGCGCATTTTATCAGCACAACCTATTTATTCGCCCCTATATAAATATTACATGCCTGTGATGACATGAACAACCTCTGATTTGTGATGAGGCTGACAGAAACTGAGGCACCTAAACATTCGCGCCGTATTGGCTTCGCCCCCATAAACCCGCTTGCGCCTAAAGCCCTCCGTTTGCTTCCAAAGCTCCTTTTTCCACTGGCCCGCCATGCCTATTGGAATGAGCATCTCTCCCCTCCTCACAAGCTTCTGCTCACCTGGCTTCCAGTCGCGCTTTTGCCCCTTCCTACCCTTTCCCATGTCTGCCACCTGCCGGCACTGGCCGGCAGAAGCATGCCTCAGGGGTGGAAAATCAACCTGTCGACGGAAAATCAGGGCGAGTTATGCACCAAAGCAGGGAAAACTATAATAACAAAGTCCCGCATATCATAATACGGTAAGTGGCATGGTGGAAGAAGAAATCGAGGATTTGAACAGGCAGCTGCTGACGGCCATTGAGAATGCATGTGAAGAAGAAAAAAAGATGCAAACGCTTGAGAGTTCGCCAGTTAAAGACGCTGTATACGATGCACAAAAAAACCTACATGTTGTTACTAAGAAAAATTATATTGAAATAGTGTTCGCGCTCATAGAAAAAGGGGCGGACGTAAATGCGGTACGAGAAGATGCGGTACGAAAAGACCAATATTTCGAAACTTCCGAAACCGGAGGCAAGACGGCGTTGATGATTGTTGTTGAAGGCGGAAGTATTGAACTGGCGCAAGTGCTTATTGATGCAGGTGCAGATGTGAATGCCAGGAACGGTGGAGGATGGACGGCACTTGTGCTTGCTGCTGCCTCTGGCAATAAGGAAATGGTGGAATTCCTGCTGGATAAGGGAGCAGATATAAATGCTAGACCTAAATCTCACGGAAAAACTGCCCTGATAGATGCTGTTTATGCCGGAAATAAAGAAATGGTGGAATTCCTGCTGGAGAAGGGGGCGAGGCCGCCAACTCCAAAGGAGTGTTACTTTGGTAGGCCTGACTCGGCCATTGCCGCATTGCTGCTGGCTCGCTGGGAGGAACTGGGTAAGGCGCTTCTGGAGGCTGCTAAGAACGGAGAAACAGAAAACGTAAGAGCGCTTATAGAAAAAGGGGCGGATGTGACTATGCAGGATTACTATCGCAAAACAGCTCTGCAGGTTGCCACGGAGAACAGTCATACGGAAACTGCAAGTGTCATCCAGCACGGCATGGACATGAAGCTGTTGGAGGACGCCAAGTATCGTGGAACCGCAGACTCAATAAAAGCACTCTTGGATGCGGGTGCGGATGTGAATTGGACTGATGATTTTGGAATGACCCCGCTGATGAATGCAGTTTGTGCGAGAAGAGGTGACGATGTGGTCCTCCTGTTGGTATCCTATGGAGCAGATATCAATAAGAGGGATGGTTTCGGAAAGACGGCACTTATGTATGAGATCAACGACGAATGGGAGAGGTCTATTACGCCATGCCTTATAGCTGGGGCGGATTTGAATATACAGGATAAAGACGGAATGACGGCCCTGATGCATGCTGCTCGGCTTAATAGGTATAAAACAGTAAAATGCCTCCTAGATGCAAAGGCGGGTTTGGATATCCAAGACAAAAATGGAATGACGGCCCTGATGCATGCTATTGATTCTAAGCGCAATAGTGCTGTGCTACACGCCCTCCTATATGCAGGGGCAGATCCAACTATAAGGGACAACAATGGAAAGAACATGCTGGATTATATGCGGGCCGCGGGGTGGGCGACTGACGACCCTTCTATCACTAAATATATAGATAAATGGAATAGTCGCAAGCAAGCTACAGCTGCATGAACAGAACCTACCGTTTATATGTAGGGCCAACGTGAGCATACCTTGCGGAATCTGAGGCATGCGCTTAATCTTGCCGGGCCGGGTTCAGGCGCATAGAAACGGTTTTAAGGGAAAAAGTGCATATGCAGCAGGCATGGCCAAGCTCAAGACGAGCCCCGCACAACAAATTAAGTTAGGCTCGATTAATGACTATTGCGCGCGCCTGAATGACCTGGCACCGCACCTGGCCGGGCACCATAAACACAATATACGTGAGCTTCGGCCGGCACTAGGTGGGCACTACACCACCAGCATCACAGGGATGGACGAGGATATTGTAATAAATCTCACGCCCATACGGCCTGGGTCCTTGGAAGACGCTGAAGAAAGAATAAACGCCCTCTACAATTGGCTGAGTAAGCATGCAACACTACGGCAATTTTGCGTTCATCTTCAAGTTCCGGCCTCCAAGGATATGGCCGCGGCCGAGCCGCTAGTGGAAAAATGGCCGGAAGATTCGAAGCTGGGCGCTCAACTGCTGCTTAAGCGCGTTGAACTCCTGATAAAGGGACGTTCTGATGAACCTCACGCCATGGGCGAGTTCTGGGAACTTGCCGGAATGAACCATTACGAAAAAAAGGACTGGTCTGCGGAAGAAACCTGCAAAGCCGCAATCATATTCATGGTGGAATTGGTCCTGAAGCTTCGGAATCCTTATGGAATGATATCGGTCAGCGACTTCCGCGACAACGGCCTTGGCGGGCTTCTTGACGAGAAATACGATGGCAACCCGTACAAGGCACTCGGGGCAGCAGGTTATAAGAAGCTTGGAAAAGGCATGCCGGTTTCTGAAGTGCCGTCTGCTGAGAAGGCACAAACTACAAAGGCCCAGGAAATGCGCCAGAGTGCGCCTAAGGCCGCCAAGACAGGGGCTGGCGGCGGGCCCGCCCAGCCCGAAAAAGGTTTGCGCCCTCCTGAGAATTATACGGACAAGCCGGGCGCGAAGTTGAGGTTATGGCTGATGAAACATGCAGGAAAGCGGCGGGACCTGAGCGGGCTTGATCTGCAGGGCTTCAACTTCTCTCGCCTTGACCTCAGAAACGGCGACCTTACGGGAGCCGGACTGGAAGATACTGAATTCCTAAATGCCAAGGTCAAAAATTGTAAAATTCCGCGCAAGTATGCGGATAGGCTATCTGCAGAGCAGCGCTCGCAGGCAACGCTGGTCGATGACGAATTGCCGCGCTAGCCAAGGCGCCTATTTAATATGCCCGGCAGAAATATGCCAAGTGCTGAGTGGAGTTTATGGCATTTGGTAAGCGGGCACTAGTCACGGGAGCAACTGGCAAGGTCGGCTCTGCACTCGTGAAGGAGCTGCTTGGACGCGATTACGTAGTGCGCGCGCTTGTGCGCAAGGCATCGGATGCGGAGAAGCTGCCCGACGGGATTGAAAATGCATTCGGGGATGTGGCGGATGCTGCATCTTTGAAGGGGTGCTGTGAAGGCGTTGGCGTTGTCTTCCACCTGGCCGCACTTCTCGACCCCGCGGTCGGAAAAGAGGCGCTGTATGAAGTCAACGTGAAGGGCACTGCGAACATTGTGAAGGAGGCTGCTAGTGCGGGCGTGAAGCGGTTCGTATATACCTCTAGCATAGGCGTTTACGGAAAGGCTGAGAGGGGAAGACCCCTGCGCGAGAGCGATGCGCCTGTGCCTACTGATGAGTATGGCGCGAGCAAGCTGATGGGCGAGGAGGAAGTTAGGAAGGGCGGCATTCCATTCGCGATATTGCGGCTAGGCCTGGTGTACGGCCCTGGCTTTGTGGCAAGCGTCGTGCCGATGCTGAGGATGCTGCAAGGCCGCATGATACCTTACATTGGCTCGGGCAAGAATCACATACCGTTTGTGCATGCGAAAGATGTCATGGGCGCGTTTGTTTGTGCAGGGGAGAAGCGCGGCACGGCTAGCGGGACTTACAATGTAGTCGGTGGGCTGGTCACGCAGGAGGAGGCGTTCAGGCTTGCGTGCAAATACCTCGGCGTGCCTGCGCCAAGGCTGCACGCATCGCGCAGATTCGTAATGCTCGGCACGCATGCGCTGAACTTTGGACTCGGGTTAATCGGAAGGAAGGCAAGGATAAGGCCGGAGTATTTGGAGGCGCTGTCGCTGGACAAGGCTTTTGACATTAGCAAGGCGCAGAGGGAGCTGGGCTGGGTGCCTAAGGTGAAGATGGAGGAAGGGATGTCGGAAATGGTCGAGTGGTACAAGAAGACTGCCTAATTTTCAGATGTTGATGCAGGAGCGGGGCACGCGCGGCCCATTGAGTCCGTGAACCAGCTCTGAAGCCGCTCGTTCGACGAGCCCCACAGGCCGGACTTGAGGACTATCTCGCCCACGAGAAGGCGCGAAATCTTCACCTTCTGCCCGCTGTCGAAGACCTTGTCGTTCGAGGCGCAGAGGGCATATGACTCGATGGCCATGAAGAGAGGGATGAGGCAGAAGCGCCTCACGTTTGTCGCCTTTTCGGGCAGCAAAAGGATGTACTGCATCGCATCGTGCAGGTACTTGCGCACCTCCACTATCTGCTCGCGGAGCGCGCCCATTGCGGCGCGCCTGTTCTCGCGCAGGCAGAGGCTCGAGTAGCTGAGGTTGTATTTTGCAAGCAGCTGGCGCGGCCAGTAGCACCGCTTTGAAATCGCATCGCACGCAATGTCGCGCAGGATGTTGACCTTCTGCAGCGCGAGGCCGAAGTTGCGCGCATATTTTGTGAGCTGGCGCTTCAGCTGGCGCGTGATTATGCCTTCGTAGAATAGCAGTTCGGTGAAGAGGTAGCCTATC
>NZ_JAUSNF010000021.1 GCF_030646255.1 Candidatus Burarchaeum sp.
CCTCCTGCCACTGCTGGCCGATATCCCTGACCACGGCCTCCTTCAGCTCTGCCTCGCCCTGTACGTTAATGTAGAGGTAAAGCGCCCTGCATTCCTTCCTGGAGGACTCGAGGAACTTCTCTATGAGGAGCGTTTTCCCCAGCCGCCTCCTTCCGTACAGTATTATCATCTCCCCGGTTTTCAGGGCCTCCAGCTTTTTCCTGTAAAACTCCAGTTCCGTCCGCCTGTCGTGGAATTCCCCGCCAATCATTTTTTCACCTTATTATTTGAATAATAACAGTCTTATTATCAGGATAATAATATAAACCTTACGCTTCCGCGCGCCTCCTTGCGGCCAATGCCGTTTTCACTTTGAATTATTATCTAAATAATAATACAACTATTATCACGATAATAACTCCAAACACCGACGTCAGCACATTATCTTTAAACTATCACCTAACCTGCAAGGCTCAATTGTTTAATATATATATTTGTATACTTTACAATTAAACAATCGCGCCACCTTGCCGCCTTCTCGGTCTCCCGGTGATCATACCGGCTCCTCATAATTCATACTCCTTTCCCACAACCGGCTCTATAATCTTCTCAGCCAGCCCCCTGAACTTGTCCGGGTGCTTTGTATGTATGGGTATCAGAATCTCGGGTTTTATCTTCCTGACGAGCTCCTCCAGCTCTGAAGCGCTGGCATGGCCTGAGCAGTGCGCCTTGTGGAACTCCACGTTGAAATGCTTCATCCAGTTCTCCAGTACCGTCTTCTGCGCTTCATTCTCCTCTCCCTCAAGGAAGTGCTCTGACTGGGAGTATATGTAGTCCGCAGCCTCAGGCCGGATATAGACCAGCTCCATGAGCTTGTAGAAGGTTATGTGCATCACGTACTTCTTCTGGTTGGCCGAAAGCTCCTTGTAGGTGATCTTCTTGCTCCAGAACTCCCTCTCCCAGGGCACATAGTCCTTCTCCACAAATGCACCTGACTTGGAAAGCCTGTAATACACAAGGATGTTCGGGTCAGTCCGAACATCCGGCAGGCCTGGTATTTTGTCCTTCAGGTTATCGAGTATGTATGCAAACCGCGTGTCCACCACAAGCTTGCGACCGCTCTTCACCGTGGCGCTGTAGAAGGACATGAACCTGTCCACGTTGGACATGGAAAAGTTGGCAAATACTATGCCCTTGGACTTGGCTACTATGCCAGTAACCTTCTCCTCTACCTCTTTCTCTGTGTAGTTGTGTTCGCTTTCATAGCCTATCCTGGTGCCCTCGCACAGCAGAACGTGGGGCTTCGAAGCTGCCGCCTTCCTGATGAACTCCTGCGTCATGGCGCTCTTCGGGCCGTGCATCCTCAAATCGCCAGTATAGACTAAAGGCCCCTTGCTGGTGCGCACTATGAAGCCGTAGGCGCCTGGTATCGAGTGCTCCACATGCACGGGCTCAACAGTCAGATGCTTTACCTTGAGCTTGTCGCCTGACTTGAATAGGTGCATGTTGTTGTGCTCGCCTATGCCGAAAAGCGAGGAGTACATCTTGCTGTATATCTCGATTATCCTCTGGGTGCCATGCCCCATGTAAACTGGTATATCCTCGTCCACAAACTCAAGGTGGTTTACATGGTCTGAGTGCGAGTGTGAAATGAATATTGCATCTATGTCCGGCTTCTCATACTTCAGGTTCGTGAACTCCAGCATCTTCCTGCTGTAGAGCCTGCGCACCTTTGGCATCATGTCGAACTCAAAATAGACCTCCAGGCCGTTGGCAGTGCGCGGCTTCAGGTATTCGTAAAAGTAATCAGTGCCGAAGTCGAAGCTCTCGCCGAAGTCAAGGTAAATTCTCGCGTCCTTGTCCTCCAGCAGTATCTTGTTGCCGCCAATCTCGTTCGCGCCGCCGTAGAATGTTAAAGAGACCATCTATTCAACCCCCAGAATCTTTTCACGTAATTCATTATAGTCATCAGGAAAAACGCCCCTAATAACTACATCCTTGGTAAGTGAACTACCCTGAGCATTAGTAGTCTGATAATATTCAATCCTCGACTTATATTCACATATTTTTTTCAACCATTGTTTTTTACCTTTCATGATGACTATTATTGCGCCTCTTTCAACAGCCTTTCTGACCAGTTCAAACCCGTATTCCTGTGTCGGTAAGGTGATGCCACCATATTTCCATAATGATGATGCCTTTTTGGAGTGATATGGAAAATATTCCACAAAACATATTTTTTTAGAAATCTTTTCGGCGTTCTTTAACAAATCTTCTTTTCCAAAAAGCTGTTTCAGTCGGACATAAAACCATCTATGACTCCGAGATCCGTTTTTTCGAACTTCTGGGTCGAGCTCATAAATCGGATAATCCATATCTTCATGTAAGATATTTTTTTTCCAGAGTTCATAGTGCTCTCCAGACCCGATTCCTCCTTCTTTATATCCGGGATTTAAAAGTAAGAATAGAACGTTGGCAGTGTACGGGTTCCCCAAATATGGTAAGGGTCTCTGACTGATTTGTATTTTTTCATCTATTTTTCCTTCTAACTGCGAATTAATTTCATCGATTTTTTTCTTGTCTAAGGGATGAATGCAAGTTCCATCCTCTTCATACAGTTTTACGAGTTCTATCCACGGATTCTCCACGTTTTCACCATTTCTATTCATTTTATTCCTATTTTTCACTCATCCTTTTTCATACGGCGTCACATCCAACTCCTTTCCGCACTTCTTGCATTTTATGCTACAGCCGTCTATTATACTGCTCCAGCCATAATATAAAGAATATCTTCCGTGGCCGTGCTTGACTGCAAACTCCAGAAGCTTTTTCAAATTCCCCACAACAAATGCAGCCGACTTCTTCGGGTGCAGCCTGCATAGTCTGCACCTCACAAACCAGTTCTTCCCGCAGATGCTCTTGGGAAGGGCCATAAGCTGAATATCTGCCGTATCCTCGCACCCTTCCCAGCATTGCCTATGCACCTGCAAATACTTCTGCAGCTGCTTGACCTGCTTGAGAGAAATCTCTATTCCCAGCGAGTTGCTTTTTATCTCCACACCTTTCCCAGCCCGCGTTTTTCCTATCATGTTCTCACCTTTTCCCCGTCCTAAACTGCCAGATTCGCCGCAAAATACCTTCTCACACCATAGGGCGGATGCGTGAGCGAGCGCAGGTCATGGATGAATGACGCAAGCCGCCCTTTTTCAGAAGCCTCTTCCTGAAGTTCTTTTGCGCGCAGCCCGTATGCCTTCTTCATGGCCCGCAGGAAGAAGCCCCTCCCAACATTCTTTACAGCCTGCAAATCGCAGTGAGTTTCAACCGACCAGTTCGATGCGACAGTCAGAAAGACAAACGCAGCCAGTGCAGGCACTATGCCAGCAAGGAAGAAGATGCAGACAGCCGCAAACAGGGGAATTGCAGGCGAAGGCGCATCGCAGTCCAGGTGCGCACATTCATGGTAGCAGAGGGCTTCAAACGCCTTCTTGCCAAGGGCTTTCTTGAACCAGTCAACAACCACTATTTGGTAGTGCTCATTGATCAAAATCAGGTCCCCCCACTCTTTCGGCTTTATGGCAACTACTTGAAGCACACTGCCGTTCCTGTGGTGGAATTCACTCTTTCCCACAACCTCTTTCGGCACATAGCCGAAGTCTTCCTTCTCTTCAGGGCGCTTTTTCAGTTTCCGTAGAATTGAATGCATCCATCTCCCTTTGAACGCATGCGCCACTGCCAGAAGGCACAAGAAAAAGATGCCAAGCACGTAGATGAGGGCTCCAGCAAGCATGTAATTCTGCGCGCATGCAGGCGGGTAGAGTGAGTTCAGCGTCGGATTATCAGTTCCGCACATGAAATTTGAATAAAACTCATACGCCAGCACCAGGTACACCAGGGCAGTTCCAATCTGCTCCGGCATGCTGAAGTTTTTGGTGGCATATCGCGCAACAATATAGGCAAAGAGAACTCCGAATACCGGGCCCGCACTCGCAAGAAGCATATACCACGGCCATCCGGGCCCGCCCTCAACCCTCTGGGGTATTGGAATCGGGCCCATGCTCATCCAGTTGCTTACATGCGGAAGAGGTTTGCCGAGAAGGACATTGACGGCTCCGCCCACCAGCAAATGGCCTGCCTCATGGGTGTAGCCTTCACCTGCAATGAATGCGAGCATCAATAGAACTGAAATAGCAAGGATGCCCAGCCATGCTCCAACAATTTCCGCAAGTTTTTTCATTTCAACCACTGCTTCAGTCATTTCAGCCTCTCGCTTCCCCTGCCCTCTTCCAGTCGTAATGCCCCAGCTTCGATCCATAGTACGAATCGCCCGTAGCCTCCAGCGCCAGTGCATACGCCTTCTCGCGCTTCTCCTTCAGCTCGCGCATTATGCCGTCCTTCAGCCTCGGCGCATTCCTTATCTGCCTCACGGCAACATCCCTGGTCTGGGTTTCATAGTCCAGGATGAACGCATGCATCAAATTTCCCAAATTCCTGTTCTTCGGGCTTTCCAGAATCGCCGCATGAATCCGCTTTATCTCTGAGAACGTGAGTGCCGGGTCTGGAAGGGGCGGCTTCACGAAAAGGTCATGGACTGACGTAAGAATTCTGTTGAAGAAGCCGGCCAAGGGCAAAGGCTGCCTTGCCTGCATTGTCATAGTGCCAGCCATGCCCATTCATTTCACCTTTTTCGCTCCTTTACCTTCGGCCTTCGCCCCGCGCAGCATCCTCAGCACGTGCGGCAGTGCATCATAGCCGCACCTGTACCTCCCGTCAAGCTCCCAAAGAACATGATCAATGTACTCACTGCACCCCTTGCAGAATTTCTCGCAATGATCCTTTTGGAACCACATGACTGAAGCACTTTCCTTGAGCGCCCTGCCGCACACCGGGCACGCAGGCCCGCTTTCAGCTTTGAAGAATCTTTCCTCCTCGCGCGCCCTCTCAAACCTCTCCATAACGGCCTTTGAAATCTCCTGCGCCTTCCGCTTCTCCTCCTTAGGCAGGTTCTCATCACAGCTTTTGAAAAACTCATCCATGACTCGCTTCCGTTCTTCCTCGTCTCCCAAATCCGTCATTCCAACCACCAGCTCATTTTTTCTTTGAATTTTCGTGTATTCTGGCAAGCTGAATAAGGCACTTCACGCGCTTGCACTCGGCTGCCTGCAGGTCGTGCAAAAGCGCCTTCCGCACGTCATCGTAATCCGCCATGCTGCGGCAGAATTCCAGCGCAAGGGAGGCAATCCGCTTCTCAACCTTTCCCAAGTCCACGCGCATCTGCTCCTTATTTACCTCGCACTTTGCGATTTCGTCCCGCAACCTGATTTCCTCGGATTCTGCCACCAACATCACCACAAAATCATTTTCTCGAAAGGATTACCACCTTCTCCACCTTCACCCAGAATTCGCCCTTTTTCATGGCTGTCTTCCCGGACCAAGCCGTCAATCCCTCCTTCTTCATCCACTTCGAAAAATCCCCTGCGGCTTTGACTGCATCTGCCTTGTCTTCAAAGACAGTCATGAGCAGTTGGTTCCGCAGTTTGGGCGGTGCCAACTGAGCCGTTCCTATCGATTTGCTTGCAATCACTATGCGACCTGTCAACATACCCACGGCACCGTAGCCCGTATCAGTTTCCACTACCCACGCAGTTTTTTTCTTGAACCTGCCCGCAGCAATTTCCAGCCTTGTTCGTTCCTCACTTTCTTCTCCACTCATCAAAATCACCTCACTCCTCTAGTTTTTCCCTCGGGCCTCTCTTCATTTCCTTCAAAACAGTCTCCACTATTTTCCCGGTCTTCCTCTTCCCCACCCCATGCAGGAGGAAGGCGCCTCCTATCTCATTCAGAATTGCCTTCACCACTGCCCTCGCAAACTCAAAGTCGACGGCGTAGCTGCCTAAAGAAACCCCTGCCTCTTCCAGGGCAGCGAGGAACTCGGCTTCGTTTTTTGGATTTCCATTATGATCCTTCTGGTAGCTCTCTCTCACGAGCCTTTGCCATTTTTCAAGTACGAGCATGCTCACGTGTCTCACCATTTGTCATAACCTCCTTCAGCCAGTTTTTTTCCGCAGTTTGGGCACGTTATCTTGAACGTATCCGCAACAGACCAATGCAGCACAGTGACCGCAAAGAACCTGTGGAAGCCGCACTCCGGGCACTTCTCCGGGAAAACCTTGAGCATCTCCTTCTTCATGCCCGCAGAAACCAGCCAGTTCATGTAGTCGGGCCTGTTCCTGACATCATCGCGGTACCCTGGCGTTCCCTGAAGGGTTTCCCTGCACTCGAAAAACTTCGTTTCACCGAAGAACCCGATTGCCTCGCCCATGACCTTCCAATAATCCGGCGCCTGGATGCCGGAAATATCCCAGTTCAACTTGGGCGCGAATTCCTCGTAAACCCTGTAGGCATCTTCAGCTCCCGCAGTTTCGGAGCGCTTGCGATATTCTTTGAGGAAGTCCTTCGTGCCTTTCCTGGTTTTTCTGCCCATTTCTTCACCCATATTGCGGCATCTTTGCCTCTCCCTTCCTCTCCAGCTTGGTGCTTACCTTCTCGAACAGCCTCTCGAAGGTTTCCTCACATGGCGCCAGCCCGCCTCCCCTTATCTCAAGGTGGAAGTCCTTGCCTGCTGAGGCGAACTCAATTTTCACGCCTGCCTTGGCCTGCAAGGTGGCAGGCATGCGCCTTCTATTCGGTTTCTTCGTCATTCTCATTTTTTCGCCTCCTTTTGCTGTTCATAGTCTTTCCCGAACTTTTCCATCTGATAATCCACAAACAGGCCCTCGTCCATGACCCTAAGAATTCTTTCAAGCACGCAGCGCATGCAGCGCAGTTCTTCGTATAGTTTCTTGCTCTGCGGCGCATCATCAGAATAGGTGTTTGTCATTTTTCTCACCTTTTCCTGCTTCTCCTCCTTCCCAACCTCAAACGCAGTTTTTCGCATTTACACACCCCTTCATGATCTCAGCCCTCTGCTTTTGCGTCATCTTAATCGGCTTCAGCTCTTGGATGCCAGTCGATTCGCCGCAGTACTTGCACGTAATTTGCAGGAAGTAGTGCGGCCTGCGCGCTCCCAGGACCATCAGCTTCGTGCTCAGGTTGTGCTTTACCAGCCAGCACGCAAGTCTCTCGAACATGTCATCACCTATTTACTACCTATGTATATGTTTTTCCTATACACGTATATATTTAAATACCTTACGCCCGATATTCAGGCCATGGCAGGCACGACGCTCATATCGACGTTCTACAACGTGGCTCCCCAGACGCTGTGCATAATGGAGTTCAAGCCCTCCAAGCTCATTCTTTTGAGGCAGGCCGGCAGAGCGGACAAGCAGCTGGAGGCCAACGAGAAGGTATTGAAGGATACTTACGGCAAGATGATAGACATAGAACGCGCCGAAGTCATGGATCCTTATGATGTGCAGGAAGTTGCGGAGAAGACTGTGAAGCTGATTGAGCGCGAGCACAAGGCAGGAAGCAAGGTAATCCTCAATGTGACTGGAGGAAGGCGCACGCAGATGCTTGGCGCTCTCTTCGCCGCCTATGCGCGTGCAGGCATGGTTGACAGGATTGTTTATGCAGTTGATGAGCAGAACAGGCTGGTGGAACTGCCAAAGCTCGACCTTTCACCTTCCAAGAAGAAGCGCGAGGTCTTGCAGATGCTGGCCAAGGGCGGGCATGCCTCGATGAGCGCGCTGGCAAAGAAGCTGGGAAGGACAAGGGGGATGCTTTATGTGCATTTACGCGAGCTGAAGGAAGCGGGATATTTGGATGAGAAATATGGATTGACGACGGCGGGAAGGCTGGCTTTACTGTGAGGTATTTTTATGAAACGAAAACGACATGTGGGCGGAACAATACATATGCCTCCAAAACCAATACATTATCCTCCTCCAAAAGCCGTGGGCGGCAAAATACAGGAAGCGGAAATTGTGGGTCGTGCAATGATAAAAGAATCTTTTGAAAATTGGGGAGACTACATGCGTATTTTGGACAAAATAATATGGAAAAAAGACGGACATATTGAACTTAGGTTCTGTCAATATTATAGAAAGCCAAATGGCGGTGACCTTGATTGGATTTTTGGACAGGGTGCTGGACATATGCATCCAAAAACTCTCGTCAAACTTATAAAAAAGGCAAAGGAAAAACCTGACCATGGTGATTTTGGAGATTCATTAAACGGAATAAATGTATGATCTTTTACGACGCTGAGGGTTGCGTTGTTACAGGGAGAAAAGAAATGCAAACCAACTATCTTTTCGACGAATCTGTTTCTATTTACGTAGATTTACGCATCTCAACAAGTGGGCGTCCATCGCGATTTGTTGGGGGCATTAAAGACGCGGGCTCCCATTTTACCTCTTTTTTCCACGCCAATGGAAATTTAGATATCCATAGCAAACTGGATACAATTGCAAAAAATCATATCTATTATAGGGAGATCATCGGTCCTGAGGGTTTTTCAAAAGACGAATTAGAGAGACTAAATAAGGATGCGGAAGAAAAACTTTTGAAATACGTCAAATCCGTTACGCCTGGTGACGTTTTGAGTTTATCATTTTCAAAAATCGATGTAAGTTTCTTGACAAAGAAATTCAAAACAAAGTACGGGACTGATTTTTTCAAAACACGTATTGATCTTCCAATGCATGAATTCGTATCCCATCATCGTGACATCGCAAAGAAGCTTCAATCCATAAACGAACTTGAAACGATCGGTGATGGAATAATTTTTGATGATGCCGGAACTGCTATTATACTGATCGTGAAAATTGGTAAAACTGTGTATAAAATCGGTAGCGGTTCTATGGAACCATTATTGCAGGTGATACTTAGCTCTAGTCTGAATAATCCACAACTCCTTGAACTACTCAAATCCCCGAACAGTTCTTTAAGTTTTGATTTTCAATAAACTATCTCCTTTTTGCTCGTCATCTTATTTCCAACCATACGGTCCATACGATTGCTGACACGACGGCCAATACCGCTACCTCTCCTATATACTTTGCTAAGAATTCATTGATGGGCGGCCACTCACCAGTTCGCAAGGCACCTTCCACTATACCTTGAGTAACGAATGCAGTTGCGATGCTCGCACATATTATCTCCTTTTTGCTCGGTCTTCCCGTCTTTGCCATCATCTCACCTCAAAATTAGTAATTAACTAATATCAAACTCCTTAATAAAATTTTCCCTTATCGTTCTGCGATTTTAAACAGTATTTTTCTTCCGCATCTCCGCGTCCCGCCCGCTAATTCCTCCCCGTCCCGTTCGCCGTCCCGATTACCCACTCGCTCTCATTCTTCCAATCCGCATCCATCGTCCGTGCAAAATGCACTTCCACAACGCCTTCAGACTCGAGCTTCTGCAAAGCAGGATACTCGTAGGTGTAGAATATGCGGTCCAACCTGGCGCCTTCCACGAAGCACCAGACTTCAACCCTCTTCCCTGTAGCTTCTTTCAGGCGCACCGCCATGTCAGCATAGCGCACTGAACAACTTCGGGTGCGCGGAAGCTGCCGGCTTGAGCCGGTAGAGGAGCGCACCCAGCAGCTTCCCGATTTCTGGCCGGGCCAGAAATGGGCCCATTGCTCGAAGCGTCGAGCAATCGGGCCGCCTAAAGTCCATACACGCCGGAAGCTGAGGGCTTTAGCCCGCAGTTGTTCACGGAGTACGCGCCCCAGATGGCATCTGCCTGCGCAAAGGTTACCGGGTAGGGGCCAGCATACGAAACACCGTAAATCACTGCCTTGCCGTCCTTCGGCGAGGCCCTTTCGTACCAGTGCTCCCGCGCGTTCATCTCAAAGTAGGCGGGATATTGGAGCGAAGACTGGGTGCCTTCATCCCATATGGCCTTCTGCACCGAGCCATTGCCCGCATAGGCATTGATGGCGTCCAGCAGCCTCACAAGGCTTCCATGGTTGCCAGTGCCCGACCAGAAGCCCATGTGCACGGGTTTATAAGGATTGCTTTCCCTACTCATATCAGTGGGTAAGTCCTGGGGTGCTGGTGCACCTTGAGGTGCACATTCGTCAACTCCAGGGTCCACTAAACGCTACTTTTCCCAAAGCGGTATGACGCTAGTTTTGCCCTCTATTATTTTGAAGTAGGAATCATCCCCAATGCTGAACTTCCTGTTCACTGCCCAGGCTACGAAATCAACGGCCTGCAGCGCCCTATCTTCATATCCATGCAGGCCTTTTATCTGAAGCCCCTTTTGCGGGAAGGCCTCCTTGAATTTGCCGCATACGTATTCCTCAAACTCCCTGCTCAGCAGCCTGTTGGTTTCCCGCTTTTCATAAACGATCGAAACCTCAGCGCACTCTTCTATCTCCATGGTCTGCAGCAGTATTCCTGCAATGTAGCTGTAAAGCCTGACTTTTTTATCGTATAACTCTGGGCGTATTTTCTGTTTGTCCACCACTATTGTGGCCAGCCTGCAGTCCATCTCGTTTATGGCCTTAAGGACATAGCGCCTTATTTCCTCATCTGAATTGTTCGCCTTTATCTGCGGAAGGCTGGAAAGCCTCTTGTTCAGCCGCCGCTCCCGTATTCTTTTCATCTTGTTCTGTATTGGTTTCGGGTCTCCTGTAATTAGTGCGGATATGTTGAAGTATTTGCTTCCGTGCGTTCCCAGGTCTCCACTTTCATCGACAAAAAGGTATAGGCATATTGCATTCTCCATAGTAGCGCCATAAATGAACCTTTTGCCGAAGCTTATAAACCACCCGAGACCGGGGAGCGGGTGACTTCCTTACTTCTCCCCTATGGGATCTTCGCCGCCCGAGTTGATGTAAAGGTTTTTATACCTGCCAAAGGAAAGGAAAAGCATGAAGAACCTCGGGCTTACAGCCGTAATCTGGAAGGAAGGAAAGCACTACGTTTCGCTCTGCCCGCAGCTCGATGTTTCGAGCTTCGGCTCCACAAAGGCCGAAGCCATCGAGAACCTCAAGGAAGCGGCATCCCTTTATCTTGAGTCGGCAAAGCAGGTGAAGCTTCCCCTGCCTGCCAGCGTAGTTTACAAGAAATTCGTGCTGCCTCTTAAACTGGCTCAATAGGGCGGTCCCATGGCCGGGCTGCGGAACATAACTTCGAAGCAGATGGTCGAGTTCCTGAAATCAAAGGGATTCTCGGAACTGCGCCAGAAGGGAAGCCATCTCTCGATGTTTTCCCCTTCAACCAAGCACCTCACCGTAGTTCCCATGCACGGGACAAAAGAAATACCAATAGGCACAATTCTTTCAATTCTCCGCTCAGCGGGCTTGTCGCGAAAAGAGCTCGAGGAATTTTTAGGAAGATGATGCTAAGCGGCTCACCGCCCGATAGTTTCAAGCCGCGTTACCTTTCCTGCCCTTGCCTCTGCCTTAAGCTTGCGCAGTTCCGCCATCTCTGCCTTGCTGAGGGTTATCTCATGCACGAGCTCGCCCCTAATACTTCTGCCTATACGCCTTCTTTTTCTCAACGCGCTGGTACTTGGTCTGGAACTTCTTCTTGCTCATGCGAATCCCCCCATGCCTATTCTCTGCCGCATCTTCTATTATATCACTATATGCCCGTCCACTCCTCATAATCTTTATGCGTGCCTATGAAAACAAGTGTTCTTACTGCGGCATCCTTGTCCTCGTGATAGCAGAGTCGGTACTGACCGATTTCGCAAACGCAGATTGGAAGCCCCTGCTTCAGGTGCCTTGCAGAAATGCCGCCCGCAAGCTGCTCTATCTTCTTCATCACCCTCACTTTCATTCCCTTGTCTAGCTTCGAGAAACAAGCGTCCCAGGCAGGATGGAACCATATCTCCCAGGCGCTCATTCAAAGGCCTCCGGGTATTTGCGCCTGACATCTGCCATTGTGAGTGCCTTCTTCTTTCCGCTCCTGAGCTCCTGCATCATGGCCTGCGCCTTTGCTGCAGCCAGCTCATCCATCACTTCCTCCCTGCTCTTTATCATGTGGTATTCCTTGCCTAGCGCGAGTATGCCCGCCCTTACTGCCTCATTCTTGGTCTTGAAAAAGCCGGCTTCCACTAGGTGCTTGAGCGTTTCTTCTACGGGACCTTCCAGCCTTACTAGTAATTCCGACATTTTACCACCTGTCTTAGTTATATATCAGATTGATATATAAACATATCACTTTGATATACCTGTTCAAGCTATGCATCATTCCTGCTTCCGCTCTCCTTCAAAGAATATTGGGCATTTAAAGCCTCGGAGAGTGGGGAGCGGGTGACTTGCCCTACCTTTTCTTTCCAAGCATCCTCTTCAGTGCCTTATACTCCTTCAGCAGCAGATTCAGCGTGGGCCTGAGGTCGTGCCCGTGCTCGTACTTCTGCAACGCCGCATAATACTCGCTCCTGTGCTTCATCTCAATGTTCACCGGCGGCAGGCCGTTCTTCAGCAGCATGTTGTTCAGCAAAAGCCTACCTACCCGGCCGTTACCGTCCTGGAACGGGTGAATGTTCTCGAACTGATTGTGAATGACTGCAGCCAGCACGAGCGGAGGGTACCTGCGCCTGTTCTTGGAATACCAGCGCACCAGCTCGAACAGCAGGCTCCTGACCTGCGAGGAAGGCGCTCCCTGATGCACAATCCTGCGCGCGCCGTCCACCACCGCCACTTCAACGCCCGGCGGCCTGAGCTTGCCTGCAAAGGGCTTCGAGTTTCCGAAAACAAGCCTATGAAGCTCGAGGATGAGCGGCAGGGAGATATGCTCCTTGGTCTTCCTGATGAACGCAATCGCATTGGCGACCCCATAGGTTTCCGATATCTCCTCCTTCGGCTTGTCCGGCCAGTTGTCTTTTTCCAATATTTCTTCAACTTCCTTGTAGCTGACAGTGGAACCTTCGATGGCGTTGGTGTCATAGGCGAAGGATTCGACGAATTTCTGCCAGTCTTCTTCTGACAGGTGCGCTATTCTGATTTCCCCCATCGCCTCGAGCGTGCGAAGCTCCTTCAGCTCTTGCGGTGAGAGAGCGGCTTCAAGCGGGTCCCGCATGCCTGCCTGCGCGCTGATTTTGGCCGTTAGCTTTGCTTCGGCCATGCGCTTAGCTTCCGCAAGCTCGTCGGGGCTGAGGTTCTCGCCGAGATAGATGCGGAGCTTCCTCACCTTGCCGCCCTTCCGGTACGAGTGTGCGAGATAGTATTTTTTCCCTCCCCTCAGTTTCCTAATTTCGACGTGCATGATGCTATTAGGTGACTACATTTTATAAACATTTGCATTTAGGTGACCACACTCACGTCGTAAGCGGGCCGGCTTTAGGTGACTACACATACGTCGTAAGCAAGCGCGTTTGGGTGACTACACACGCACATTTTGACGCCTAAATGCGTGCCTAAAAAAACGGCGTGGATTTTACCACACATTTTTCCATTTCAATGTAAGCCAATACATCGCTCATTTCTTCCCCGCCGCGTCCCCTACGCCTTCCTCCCGCTGTCGTAACTCCACCGCCTTTTTAACAATTGACTTTCCATACGCATCTGCGATCAGCAGGTGGGATATTGGTCGAGCGGTATGAAGAACCTAGCGTGATTTAGGGGATGGCTTCGTTATGGGTAGTGCAGCAGCGTATTCAACCAATTCATACTCTAGCGCGCCCAAATCCCTTTTGGAACGGCTCGAACCGCTAAACAAAAGAATTAGCGAGCGCATAGAAAGAGAGAGGCAAGAAGATGTGCGCACACCCTTGGCCATGGGGCACTCCAGACGTGTTCACAAGACTAGAATAGTTAGGGACGTAATCGGGACAATGACGCAGTTTCCCCTGCGCCTCGGTTGGGCATTAACGATACACAAAAGCCAGGGCCTTACTTTGCGGCATGTGTGCCTGGATTTTGGCCATAAAGCTCCCTGGGCCCATGGGCAAACTTATGTCGCACTGAGCAGATGCACTGGTTTAGACGGACTTTTTCTGAAGGCGCCCATCAGCGATTCCAATGTAATTGTTGATGATCGGATCCTTGATTTTCTCAATGATGCCGGTTTGGGCGATTCTCCTGAACTGGACGGCAATTCAACCAGTTTTTATGCACCCCGTGCTTCTGAAACTAGCACGGGCAGCAAGGAAGAACTGCTTGAACTGCTGGAAACATCAAAAGACTCATTTTTCATAACGGGCCCTGCCGGAAGCGGCAAATCAACCCTAATCAGGGAATTCGTCAATAATACTGAGAAAAATTCAGTAATCGTGACGTTTACTGGAATAGCTGCCATCAATGTCGGAGGCCAGACTATCAATTCTTTCTTCAGAATCCCGCCTTTCAATTCCAAAACTAGGGAGGCAAAGCCCCTTTCGAAAGAAGAGTGCGAGCTGTACCGGAGCATCGACATCATCCTGATAGATGAAATTTCAATGGTCCGCGCGGATTTATTTGATGAGATGGATGAACGGATGCGCGAGGCCAAACAAAATGACAGCCCATTTGGCGGAGTCCGCATGCTTCTTTTCGGTGACTATTACCAGCTGCCGCCAATAGACGATGTTGGTGAAACCATTGCAAAAGGATACGGAACTGAGTATGCCTTCAGCTCCAATGCCTATCGTTCCATGAACATAAAAAATATAAAACTCCTGAAAATCCACCGCCAAAAAGAGGATTCCATTTTCTTGACGTGCCTTAATGCCATACGCACCGGAACCCGCAGAGAGCAGTTGAGCTCTGCGCTGGCTCACATTAATGCCCGTTTCGGAGTAACACCGCAAGAAACTGCGGCCCGGTCGCTGGTAACTTTAACTACGACTAGGCAGCATGCAAAACAGATCAATGAAACAATGCTGGGACAATTATCCGGTGAAGAATACCACTATTCTGCCACAGTAACTGGAAAGTTTCCGATTAAGGAAAATAGGATTCCTGCCGAGCTGGATTTAGTTCTAAAAGCGGGTGCGCGGGTAATTTTTACACAAAATGACCCGAATCATCAATGGGTGAATGGCAGCAGGGGAATAGTGACTAAGCTTACTGAAGATTCAATGAATATAAAATTAGACGACGGAACACTGGTTTCACCCAATCGTTTTCAATTTGAGATGTTCGAGCATAAGCTCGGTTAAACTCGTCAGAGGCTGAAGCACCCTTAAAGCTACTTTCTAGCCGTACTGCTCCTTAATTCCTCCCAGTTGCATTCGCAGTTCCCACCAGCCAGCAGTCTGCCTTCCAATCCTAATACTTCTGCCTATATGCCTTCTTTTTTTCCAGGCGCTGGTATTTTGCCTGGAACTTCTTCTTGCTCATGCGTATCAACCCCTATCTTCTACGTCTTCTCTACTTTTTATCAACAATCCTTATCAAAAACGGTATCAGGATGTACAGCGTCGTGCTCCATGTGCTGCCCGCCATTGCAACCAAAATTGCACCTCTCCATCACTTCTTTTTCTTCCCTGTCGCTTCCTCCTTCATAATCAACTTCACTATGGTGAAGACTACGAGCGCGATTATCATAAAGTCTATCAGCGCGCCCACGAAGTCGCCTATCATGAACTTTGCAGAACCTATCTGCAGGGTGGCCGTGCGCCAGTCTCCGCCAGGTATGAGCACGCCGATTATGGGCATTATAATGTCAGTCACAAGGGCAGTAACCATTTTGGTCGAGGCCGCGCCTATGACAAATGCAACTGCCAGTCCTATTACCTGATATTTCTTCAGGAACTCCGCAAATTCGGACAAAACGCTCATGCGACCACCATGCATGAGCTCGGAAAGCGGGTTTATAATTATTTATACTTTACTTGAAATGCATAGTCAGAAGAGGTGGTTGTCTTGAAGGGAATTTACTTATTCGCGTTGTTGGCCGTTTTCAGTCTTCTTATGGCAGGCTGCATTAACCTGCCGGGCCAGCAGGCTCAGCCAGCGCCTGAAAAGAATGCGCAGACTGGCACCAACTTCGAGATCGAGCTCTACAAGGCGCAGGTGGACAAGGCAGCCCTGCAGGAGAAGTATGATGCTGCAACGGCAGACCTAAGGCAGTGCCTGGCAGACACGGCCGCATGCGAGGGCAAGCCCGCCGAGAAGTGCCCTGCACCTGAGAACTGCGATGCCATAAAGGCGGAAAGGGATTCTGCGCTTTCAAGGCTCTCAACCTGCATAGACGAGAAGGCCGCCATAGCCGGCTCGACGGGAACGTGCAATTCAGCTCTTTCAACGTGCCTTTCCGACAAGTCAGGTTTGACAACCTCGCTTGCAACATGCACTGCGGACAAGAGCGCCCTGCAGCTTAGTCTAACTGCGGCGCAGAATGCAGTGCCGAACACTACGGTATGGCACTATGCACCCGGCAATTTAGGCGCTGAGGGCGGCACCGGCTACAGGACAACAGACTACAAGGTGCCCAGCAGCCTGAAGAAGGCGCTCATAGGGCTGGATTATTCAGGAGGCAGTGACGCGTTCTTCGGGCCAGGCGTAGTGTCCGGCCTAGTGAGGTGGTACACCATGACCTCGGTGGACGGCGTGCGCTTCAGCTCGGACATAGATGACACTGTCGTTATCGACCTGTCCGTTGGCAATCCTCTGAAGGTGAAGACAGTCGAGTTCGCGGCAGGCACTTCAAAGGAGGGCTTTGCACTAAAACGCGTGATTGCAATTTACATCCAATGAGCGCTTCCAGTCATTTGCGCGCAAGCTTCAGGCCTATGAATGCAAGAAGCGCCAGCACGATTAGCGCGCCCACTCACGTGCAGCTTGCAGTGCCTGCAGAAAATCCTATGCGCGCATTTCCCTGTGGCGCACAAACGCCGCACCGGCAATGAAAAGCAGCCCGAATGCCGGCAGGCAGCATACCGAGCCCCCGCCCTGGTCCTGCTCAATCTTCTGGAAAGCCTGCTTTAGCTCGTCCTTATTCTCCGCAGTATAATACTTGCCTCCGCCCGCAGCTGCAATCTGCTGGTGCTGCGCCTTGGCAGCCGGGTCATCGGCGAGCGAGTAGCTGATGACGTTTATCACTGCTATTCCCTCATCCGTAGTCTTCTGGGCCTCGAGCACCGGGTCCCCGCCGCAGTTCTCCTCGCCGTCAGTAAGCAGTATTATGGTACCCTTCCCGCCCATCTCGCTCTTCACGTACTCCCTTCCCTCTGCAATCGCCTCTGCTATGGGCGTCCAGTCTCCGGTGCCTATGCCGTTTATAGAGCTTCTCAGCTCCTGCTTGTTCGAAGTGAGCTCCCTTATCACGCGTATGTCGCCTGTCTGCGGGTTCCCTCCGTCATCGCACGTGTGGAATTTCATGACGGCGAACTGGTCTCCCTGCGATGCATCTATGAAATCTATGGCCGCGGCCTTGGCCGCCTCCAGCTTCGTCTCCCCGCTGTCCAGGTAGTCGTCCATGCTGGTGCTGGCATCCATTATGACAAGGAAGGAGCCTGCCGATACTGTGGCTGCGAGAAGCAGCAAGAATAGTCCTGTTTTTGCAATATATCTTTTCATACAGTTGTAATTCTTGCTTCCTTTAAAAACCTAACTGCCACCGCCAACAATCGCGTGCAATTCTCGTGCCTGCCCGGGCAGTGATGCAAAACTATAAATAAGACTGCTTCCAACCCCTTTCCAGAGGTGTTTACCTATGCCGCCAGTGAAGAAAAAACCGATTCATTTCAAGCATCATGAAATTTACACAGGCCCGCGCTCCGGCACGGACATAGATTACTCTCACTACTATTCTAGCGCAGGCACGAATGTGCACTTCCTTGTGGCTGTGTTCATAGGCGCGCTGGTCTATTCCGTAATTTCATTCATCGTGCACATGGCGGGCGCAATTGCCGACATGGGCTATTACTTCATGCCAGACTATTTCAGCGTGTGGAGCAAGCTCATGATGCCTGTTGCAGGCCCGCCGCCAATTGAGTTCACCTATGCCTCACTGCTCTTCGGCTTCATAGCCGGCTTGCTCTTCACCTACTGCTTCTATCTAGTAAGGAACTCAATGCCGGGCAAGGGCATTGCAAAGGGGCTGAACTACGGAATGTTCGTAATGCTCCTGGCAGGCCTGCCCTTCTACATGACAATGACTCTGCTCATCAACCTGCCGCAGGGCCTGATGCTCTCGTGGCTCGTGCAGACATTCATAATCTACGAGCTGTCGGGCATTGCAGTTGCAAAGCTGGTGCGCTGAGCTGGCGTACAGATGTGAACGCATGGACAAGCGCCTGATGGCAAAGCTCAAGTTTGCACTTCTTGTGCTAGCCGAGCTAGCGGGCCTTGTCTTTATCTTCCTCAGCAGGGAAAAAGTCAACCTCATGTTCATGTCGGACTATGGGTCTATTTTTGCAATGATCGTTTTTGCTACGTTCTGCACATCTTTTGAGCTGAGGCTCCTGGAAGAGATGAAGCAGGCCTAGCACCAGCGCTTTTTCAGGCGGCAGGCTCGGCATTAGATATAAATACCCCCTCAGGCCAAAACTGGGCAGGCGATCGGTTGGTTTTCATAAAGGAATTGTCACTGCGGAACTTCAAATCATTCAAGAGCGTCGACATTAAGCTCAGCCCCGGCCTTATCTGCCTGGCAGGCCCGAATGGCTCTGGGAAGTCGAACGTTACTGACGCCGTGCGCTTTGCGCTGGGCGAGATGAGCCTGAAGCAGCTCAGGCCTGAGGGCAAGAAGGCGAGCGGCCTGATTAGGCGGGGCTCGAGCCATGCTGTCGTAGGCGTGGTTTTCGGCGGGGAAGCGGGACTGGAAATAAAGCGGGCCATACGTGAAGATGGCAAGATGGCCTACAGGCTTGATGGCAAGCGGGCTACGAGAACATCAGTAGTTGAGAGCCTGCGCAAGGTGGGCGCAGAGGTGGGCGAACACAACGTCATCGCGCAGGGCGAGGTTGACCGAGTAGTGAAGATGAATGCGAAAGAAAGGCGCGAAATTATCGACCGCGCTTCGGGAGTTTACGAGTTTGAGGAGAAGAAAAAGGAGGCGCTTTCAGAACTCAACAAAGTAGAGAGCCGCATAAGCGAGGCCAACATTGCGATAGGTGAGCGCGAGGGCGTGCTCTCGGAGCTCGAGAAGCAGAAGGACGAGGCCCTGCGTTATGCGGAGCTGAGCAAGGAGCTCAAGCGCGCCAAAGGTACGCTCATACATGCGGAAATGATTAGGCTTGAAAAAGAGTTTGAGGGCAGTGCCAAGAAGGCTGCAGATTTGCAGGCCAAGTTTGATGCATTGCAGCATGAGCTCGAGGGGCTTGAGGCTAAATTGGAAGGGCTTGAGAGCGAGCGCTCCAAAATAGCGAGCATCATAAATGAGCAGGCAGGCAAGGAAGGCCTGCGCGAGGAGCTTGAAAGGCTGCGCACTGAGATTGAGAGCAACTCGCGGCTGAGGGTTGAGAAGGAAAGGCAGGTCGGCGAGCTGCGCAAGTCCATAGCTGCGCAGGATGTCGAGCTCAAATCATTCGAGACAAAAATGGTCAATGCTCTCAAGGAAGCAGGAGAGTCAGAGAAGCAGGCCAAGGCTTTGGCAGGCGAGATAGCTGCGGGTGAGAAGGAAAGGTCCCACGTTTTGTCAGGCGCTGGAGGCAAGCGCGCAGCAGAGCTGCGCAAGCGCCACTCAGAGCTGCTCAGGCAGATGGAGGAGAAGAAGGGCGCCGCGCTCGAGTCTGAGTCTGCTGCTGTACGCGATTCTGAAATTGCAAAGCTCAAGGAAGAGGAGCTCGCGCTAATAGCCGGCGAGCTGGGCGAGGGAAATGGGCGGGCGGCTGAGCTTGAGTCGCAGCTCGGGGAGCTGAACGGAAAGCTTGCAATATTTGCAAAAGAGGAGGATGACATTTTCGAGCGCGAGAAGGAAATCAACAAGCGGCTGCCGGACTATGACCGCAGGATACTTGAGATTGGGAACAAACTGCCTGAAATGAGAATGGTGAGCGGCAAAAGGCCTGCAGTGGATGCAGTGATAAGCGCTTCAAAGGCAGGCCAGCTCGAGGGCATTGTAGGTACTGTTTCAGACTCCTGCACATTCGAAGAGAAATACGCGCTTGCGATTGAGGCGAGCGCAGGCCCAAGACTTCACTATATACTAACTGAAGATGCCGATGCAGCAATGGATGCTATTGAGCACCTGAAGAAGACTAAAGCGGGCAGGTGCTCGTTCATACCTCTCGACCGCAAGATTTCAAACCTGCCGCCCGAGGCCATGCAGTTCGAGAAGTCGCAGGGCGTGCTAGGTTTTCTCATCAACCTGGTTCAGTTCGACAAGAGGCACCTGAACGCGCTCCACTATGTCTTCGGCGACACGTTGCTGGTAAAGGACTCGGAAACTGCAAAGCGGCTTACGGGCAAGGTGCGCACGGTCACGATGGACGGCGAGCTCTTCGAAAGGTCAGGAATAATCACGGGCGGCCCCTTCGGTTCAGGCTCCTCGCTCAAGAGCAGGATCGAGCTCGAAAGGCTTGAAAAGCAGATGGATGAGGTGCAGACGGCGAAGAAGGCCGCGCTCGCGGAGCTCTATTCCTCGCGTGATTCGCTGGGCCAGCGGAGAAGGGAAAAGTCAGGGCTTGAGGTCAAGGCGCGCGGGCTTGAGATTGAGCTCGAGGGCATGCGCGTGCAGGGCGAGAGGAAGAAGGGACTGGTGCAGAAGCGCTCACAGTTTGAAAATGACTTGCAGAATTTGAAGTCCGCCATCACAGAAAACCAGAAGACTGCGGGCGAGTTCCGGGAAGCGCTTTCGCGCATAGAGTCCGAGCTTGCATCAATCTCAAAAATGCTTGATAGCCAGGAAGTGCCTGAGGAAAAGGCAGAGGAGCTCGCACTAATAGAGGGCAAGATAACTGAGCTGGGCGACAAGAGGCGCGGGCTCGACAATCTGGCTTCATCCAAGAAGGCCGAAGTGAAGATGCTCGAGGAGAATATGGCGAAGGGCGAGGGTGAGCTCGAGGTTGCGAGAGCCTCGCTCAAGGAACTGCTTGGTGCAATCGAGCAGATGCGGAAGATTGTTGAGGCTGATGGCGGGCTTCTGAAGGAAAAGGAAGAAAAGATGAAGGAGGCGAGCTCCAAGATGGCCTCGCTCTACGAGCAGCAGACGAAGATGGGCGCCGAGGTTGAGAAATATTCTAAGGAAAAGGGCAAGGCGCAGTTCAACTTCACGCGGGTATCAAACGAGCTGGTCGAGATGAAGTCTACCAGGCAGATGCATGAGATGCGGCTGGGCGATTTGAAGGCCGAGTGGGCGGAGTACAAGGAAATCGAGACCATGCAGCTCTCGAAAGATGAGCTTGAGGACAGGATGAAACAGGTTGAAGGCGAGCTCAACGCCATGGGCATGGTCAACATGCTGGCGCCCGAGCAGTACGAGCAGAAGAGCGCTGAGCTGAAGGAGAAGAAGGAGATTATCGGGAAGCTTAGCGAGGAGAAGAAGGCCGTGCTGAGCATGATTGAGGAGATTGACAGCAGGAAAGCAGAAATATTCCTGCAGACATTCAGGGCTGTGGATGAGAACTTCCGCAAGATATTTAATTACGCTTTGCCCGGCGAGGGCATGCTGCTGCTGGACAATCCTGACGACATTTTCGACAGCGGGCTGCAGATAAAGGTAAGGGTGGACGGCAAGGACCACTACATAGAGGCCAAGTCTGGCGGTGAGCGATCACTTCTCGCACTCCTCTTTGTATTCGCCCTTCATTCTACAAGGCCCTCTTCATTCTACGTGCTGGACGAGGCGGATGCCGCGCTAGACAAGGAGAACAGCAAGAAGCTCGCGGACATGCTCAAGCAGCTCTCGAAGAAGGCGCAGTTCATAGTAGTCACGCACAATGATACCGTGCTTTCTGCGGCAGACATCGCGCTCGGCGTGACAAGGCAGGACGGGGTTTCAAAAATAGTCGGAATAGAGTTCAAGAAAATGGCGACAGCCTCGGCTTCAGCCCCGGCGGGCTGACGATGATATATATGTACAAGAAAAGACTGCAGAACTTTTTCACCAATTCAAAAGCAGACGCGCTCATCCTGCACAACGGCGATTCCGAGGGCTATTTTGACATCAACTACCGCTACTTCATGGGCCTTGAGTTCGACAACTCCATCCTGCTTGCGCGCCGCACTGGAAGCGCGATGCTGCTCTGCACCTCGCTGAACTATGATTATGCGCGCGAGAAGGCGCGCGTGCCAGTGGAAAAGATTGAGCGCAAGCTGCTGCCGCAGCAGCTCAAGAAATTCATGGCCAGCTGCAAGAGCATAGGCATAAACAAGCGCTCGCTGCGCCTCTCAACTTTTGAGGTTTTGAGAAAGGCAGGCAAGGGCAAAAAGTTTATGGATGTGAGCGAGGAGCTGGGCATGAATAGGGCTATGAAGGATGGCGAGGAGCTCGCGATAATGAAAAAGTGCATTACAAAAACGCGCGGCATTCTCGAATCCGTTGAAGTGCGCGCAGGCATGAAGGAAGAGGACATCCTGAAGAATTTGCGGGTGCAGGCGCTCGAGGCAGGCGCCGACATTTCCTTCCCGCCCATTGTGCTGAGCGGCCCGAAGGCCAGCATACCCCACGGCGTGACCGGTGGAAGAAGAATAGGGGCCAATGAAGCTGTGCTTATAGACTTCGGACTGAAAATGAACGGCTACTGCTCAGACCTGACCAGGTGCTATTTCACGGGCGCGTGCAAGCAGGAGCGCTCTATTTATGAGAAACTACAGAATGTGCAGGAATCGCTGGCAGACTATGGCCACGCAGGCACGCGCATCTCTGAGTTTGTGAAAAAGTCCGACGCGCTCATTAGGCAGGCCGGCCTGCCCAAGCTGCCCCACTCAATCGGCCATGGTTTGGGCCTGTATGTGCATGAAGCTCCCTCGCTGTGCGCAGACTCCAAGAAGAAATTTGAGGCAGGCATGACATTGGCCATAGAGCCCAGCTACTACGGCAAGAAATTCGGCTTGCGCTACGAGAATGATTTTGTGGTAGGCGGAAAGAAACTGCGGATGCTCTAGCTGCAATCACTCTAGTCCAGGAAAGCTTCCGGCCTCGGAGGCTCCTTGGGCTCGCCCTTGCGCTCGCGCACCTGGTAGACAATCTTCTGCTGCAGCTCCTTGTTCAAAGGCTCGAAGCCTGCGTACTCAGTGTACCAGATTGCGCGGCCCTGCGTGGCGCCGCGGATGCTGTTCGAGAAGCCGAACATTTCTGCAACAGGCACCTTGGCATTTACAGTCACAATCTCGCCTTCCTGCTCGATGTTCAGAACCTGCCCGCGCCTTCCCTGTATCTGGCTGATAATCGCGCTCATGTAATCCTGCGGCGCCTGCACGAGCAGCTTCTGCTTGGGCTCGAGCAGCTGCACGCCTGCCAAAAGCATGGCAGCATAAATCGGGTTGCGCACTGCCGGAATTACCTGCGCAGGCCCCCTGTGAACCGGGTCCTCGTGGATTTTCGCATCAACAACATAGACCATCATGCCCGTAACCTTCTCCTTTGCCAAGGGGCCTTTCATGCACGCTTCCTCAAATGCCTGTATGACGAGCTCCATAATCTCGTTTATGTACTGCACTCCCTTTGTCGCATCTATCAGTATGTTTGCGTTGAAAACGTCCGCAATGTTGCGCGCGTCCTCGCGCTCCATGCCAGCTGTGATGAACGGCTCCCAGAAGCCCTTGCCCTTCGGCTTCTTGTTCGGTATCGTCCCATCAGTAATTGCCTGCAGAAGCGTAGCGGGCATCGGCTCAACAGTCACCTTAATCTTGGTGTGCTTGTTGGGCGACTTGCCCTCAACAGGCCCTGCCGAGCCTATAATAGTCTCACGGTAAACGACAATCGGGGGCGAGGTCTCGATGGCCACGCCTTTCTCCTTCGTAATCTTGTACTCGATAATCTCAAGGTGCAGCTCGCCCATGCCAGAGAGCAGGTGCTCGCCGGTCTCCTGGTTGATTTCAACCCTGAGCGTCGGGTCTTCCTTCGCAAGCTGCCTCAGAATCTCAATGAGCTTCACAAGGTCCGAGGTATTCTTGGCCTCGATAGACTTGGTCACGACAGGCTCGGAATAATGCTTAATTTGCTCGAAAGGATCCATATCTCCCTCGCTTATGGTCTCGCCCACATACAAATCGTGCAGGCCTATAATCGCCACAATGTTGCCAGCAGGCACCTTTTCTACAAGCACGCGGTCAATGCCCATGTAAACGCCAACCTGCTGCACCTTCTCGCTCACGTGCTTGGAGGCGAGCGTCAGCTCCGTTCCCTTTGTAACCGTGCCCGAGAATATGCGCGCAATGCCGACCTCGCCGGCATGCTCGTCAATAGTGACTCCGAAAATCACACCGCACACCTTGCCCTTTGCGTCAGCCGAGGTCATGCCCTTGCCGTACTCGCTCTGCAAATCTCCTTTCCAAAGAACTGGAATGCGGTACTTCTGCGCAGTCATCGGGTTGGGAAGGTGCGTAATCGCCATCTCGAGAATAACCTCGTCAATGGGCCCCTTTACCATCAGCGTCTTGTGGTCCTGCTTCGAGCAGTAGTCGTAGATGGTCTTGAAGTTCAGCCCGCTGCGCTTCATGTGCGGCACGCTCACGGCCCACTTGTTGTATGCAGAGCCGAATGTCACATTGCCCTTCTCGGGCGAGATGAGCCACTCCTCCTTGTACTCGCCCGCATAATTCGTGATGAGCTTGTTCACGCCCGCAATGATTTTCATGAGCTTTTCCTGCATTGCTTCGGGCGTGAGCTTAAGCTCGTTGATGAGCCTGTCAATCTTGTTGATGAAAAGAGTTGGCTTGGACTTTTCCTTGAGCGCCTGCCTCACCACCGTCTCGGTCTGCGGCATGATGCCCTCAACTGCGTCCACGACGAGAATTATGCCGTCGACAGCCCTCATCGCCCTCGTCACGTGGCCTCCGAAGTCCACGTGCCCGGGCGTATCAATTAAATTAATCAAGTGCGGCTTGCCCTGGTAGTTGAAGCCCAGGGAAATGTTTGCCGCCTTAATCGTGATGCCGCGCGCCTGCTCCTGCTCATCATAGTCAAGCACGCGCTGCTCGCCCGCAAGCTCCTTTGAGATGAGCCCTGCGCGGGCAACAAGAGAATCAGACATCGTGGTCTTGCCATGGTCGACGTGCGCCACAATCGCCATGTTGCGCACCTGCTCGAGGTTGCCCATGATGGACTGCACTTCATCGACAACATATTCTTTTCGAACCATTTCAAAACACCCGTATTGTAATGCCTATGCGATTGCATCCGTTCCCGCATCCTGCAATTCGCCTAACCCTACCTCGTGCTTCTGGCCATGCGCTCGGTCTCATCGCGCTTCTTTATGGCATAGCTGTTGAGGCTGTTCTGCGAAGCGAGTATCATTTCATCTGCGAGCGCCTGCGCCATCGTCTTTGGGTGGTTGAAAGAGCCCATGATTGCTGAGAGTGCAATGTTGCGCAGCGCCATGTCAAGCCTTCTCTGGGGCGAAACGTCGACTGCGACCTGGTATGAAATGCCACCGTACTGCACGCGCGTAGTGTCCTCTCGCGGAGCCGTGTTCTTGAGCGCGCTCACGAGCACCTGCACCGGATTCTGGCTGGTCCTCTTGGCTACGTCGGCAAAAGATTCCTCGACAATCTTCATGGCCTTGCTCTTCTTGCCCTGCAGCTTCCCGTGCGTGCGAATGACCTTGCCGCTCGTCTTCTCGCCCGTGCCTCCCCTCATAAGCTTGTTGACAAGCCGCTCGACAATGTTCACGCCGAGCTTGCCGAACTGCTTCTGCGCCTGCCTGCCGTGCGAGTGGGGCAGCGAGATGGGTGAGAGGTTGATGTAAGGCCCGAGGCTCGGGTCGTCCACCTTCACTTCGCTCAAATCATATTTGTTGAAAAGCAACATGTCTGCCATTTTATTCACCCTCTATTGTCCAATCTATCTCTTCGGCTTCTCCTTCTTGCCCAGCCTGAGCTGGTCCAGATCAACGCCATTGACCGCAACTACCTTGTAGCGCACGCCGGGAATCGAGCCCATCTGCCCGCGCTGCGAGCCGCCCAGCCCCGCCACCAGCACCTCGTCGTGCTCATCAATGAAATTGATGGCCTTGTTGCGCGGTGCGAATGCCGTGATTATCCTTCCGTTCTTCGAGAGCTGTACCTTCACGCACTTGATGAGGCCTGAGTGAGGCTGCTTCTGCTCCAAAGCCCTCTTCTCAAGAACAATGCCGCGCGCCTGCGGTGCGCCTTCGAGCATGTCGTATTTTTCCTTGAGCCTGAGCTTGCGCCTCTTCCACGGCTTCTTCAGCCAGCGCTGTCGCTTCCTCTTCCTTTCCAGGTCCCTTGCTCCAAATTCACCACGGCCCATATACGCACCTTTCCAAACAATATCACTGCTTCTCAGTCCTTCGTGACAAGACGAAGATCAGCACCGAAGCGGCGTTGCAAAAGCGCCTTGTGCATCTTTATCCGCTCGCCGCCCTTCCCTATTGCCGCGCCCCTGTCGCGCGCATCGACTGTAACAACAGCAGTCCGCGCATTATCTTTCTCTTGAATGTTTAAATTACTTATGGGAATGGGCTTGAGCAGGTTCACTACGAAATCCCGCAAATCCTCGGCATTCTCGACCACGTATATCGGCTTGCTTCCGAAGGCCTTGCGCGCGCGCTCAAGCGCGCTGCCGCCCTTGCCGATGGCCCTTCCCATCTCGCCCTCCTTTATCACAAAGGCAATTCCATCATCGCCTATGAGGCAGTCCTTCACTATCGCACCCGTCATGCTCTCAAAGAGCGCGATGCACTTCATATCGTCATTGCTGAGCGTGATCATTATGAACAGCCTCTAATCCTGCACCTGCGTTTCTGCCTCTGGCTCCTGTGCAGACTCTGCGCCCGCCTTCTCAGCACTTGCAGTTACATTCTTTTCGGCGCCCGCCTCAGCCGCCGTTGCCCTTCCCATCTCAAGTATGTTGGAAGTGCCTGCATCAAGCACTGCGAGCACGCTCACCGGGAATGGTTTTCCGCACACGGCGCCCAGCTCCATCGACGTGCCCTTGTATGCCTGGATCGGCACGCCCGCCTTGGCGCACTGCGCCTCAAGCGTCTTCCTTGAATCTGCGGGGCAGTTGGAAGAAACCAGCACCATCTTGGCCTTGCCCGCTGCCCTTGCGCAGCTGCGCGTGCCGAACTCGACCTTCCCGCTTTCAACAGCAGTTCTCAATACCTTGTCAATATCCATTTACATCCTCTCCAAATAGTAATTCACAATCATGAACCTAAATGCGCCTCGCCAGCTTCACTATTCCAGTTCCAACTGGAATTGTCTGGCCGATTATGATATTCTCAGTAATTCCGATAAGCTTATCCTCCTCGCCGGTGACAGCCGCGTTTATTAGGTGCTTTAGCGTCTCCTCGAATGCCGCGCGCGCGAGCACGCCCGCCTTCCTGCCCGAAAGCCCATGCCTTCCGACCGACCTTATCAAACCATCCATTGTCATTGCATCCGCGAGAAGTGCGACGTGCCTCACGTCCACATCCATGCGCTGGCTCTCGAGCACCTGCATTATCTCCAGTATAATCGCATTGCGCGCAGCCTCGATGCCGAGCACCCTGTTCACTTCCATTATGTTGTTGGTGTAGCTGCGCTTGAAGTCCACGCCCGGAATCTTTGCAATCTCCGCAATGTTCGAGCCCGCAGTCCTTATGAAATGCTTGTTTCCGTTCTTGAGCACCGCGGCCCTGCTTATGCCCTTCACGCCCGCCATGTGCACGCTCCTGATTTTGTTCGTAACCCGCCTGATTGCGCGCAGCGTGCTGCCCTTGAAGCTGATCTTGACCTCGTTGCCGCTCGCGTGCACCTCGCCGCCCGAGAATTTCTTGAGCGCAGCCTTGATGTCATCGATATCGAGCTTCCTTTCCTTGAGCACTGCGGGGTCGAGAATAACCATGATTTCCCTGGTTCCCAGCCGCTCCTCAATCTTCCCAATGTCCTCAAGCATAACTGCCTGAATTTGCGCGGCTATCTGCCTGCACTTCTCCTCAGTCTCCTCGTACTTCTCGTCAACGTAAACGTCCATGATGGGTTTCTTCGGCTCCTTGCGCGCATCGAGCAGTTCAATGAGCCGCGGCAGGCCCGTGGGCACCTGCTCCGCAACTCCTGCATAGTGGAACGTGCGCATGGTCATCTGCGTGCCGGGCTCGCCAATGGACTGGGCTGCCACTATCCCGACAGCCTCGCCCGAGTCAATCTGCGCCCTTGTTGCCTTGTGTGTTGCCATTTCAACCAATCCGCATTCGCAGGGGGCACGACGATTCGCCCCCTCACGTTAACCCCATGCTCCTCCTACTCGCGCTCCGTTTCCTCAGTTGCCTCGCCCTTGCCCGCCCGCTGCGGGTCCTTGCCGTCGCTTCCGTAAGTGTACTCAACCACGATGTTCTTGGAATCGCGCACGCTCAGGTCCCTCTTCACCACCAAGTCCTGCAGCGCGTTGATGAGCCTTCTCTGCATGTAGCCCGACCGCGCCGTCCTGATGGCCGTGTTCACGAGGGACTCGCGGCCTCCCATCGAGTGGAAGAAGAATTCCTCTGGCGTGAGGCCCCGCACGAATGAAGATGCGACAAACCCGCGAGCATCCGCGCCCCTGTCGGTCTTCCTGAAGTGTATGAGCGCCCTGCCGCGGTAGCCGCGCGACAGTCGCTTCTCGCGCACTGCCTGCTGGCCTACTGTGGCGGCCATCTGGATTGCATTAAGTATGCTTCCACGCGCGCCGATGCGGGCCATCAGTATTGACGTGTTCTCAATGCCCATCGAATTCTCGACAATCTTGCCGCATTCATTCCTGACCCTGCTCAGACGCGCCATTACCTTCTCTTCAAGCGTTTCCTGCAGCGTGCGGCCGGGCATGCGCTCGAGCAGGCCCTTCTTGTACTGGCTGACGAGCCGCATCACGTCCTTGCGCGCATTGTCATTGGCCTCATCGACCTCGACGGCAGCCTCCTTTGAAAGCGTGTAGTTCGAAAGGTCTGCTGAAAATCCGTGCTTTGTAATGACATAGAGCGCCATTCTTGTCGCATCATCTATGAACTTGCGCGCAACGGGCGCGCCGTAATTCCGCACGAGCACCTCGATAATCTCATTCTCGAAAGCCTTGCTCTCAATCGTGCCGTGGGTGAGCAGGCCGTCCTTCACTACGATATAGCCGTCATACGGGCACTTCTCCTTGCCGCACTGGCCCTCGCACCTGCAGAGCTTCGAGCGCACGCGCATGTTGAAGTCCTTGGGCAGGAGCTGCGAGAACAGCAGCTTGCCCGAGTATTTCCCGCCGTGCACATCCGATGCAGGCAGTTCGTAAATGCCCGCAAGCGCGAGAATCTGGCACGCTTTCTCGTACGAGAAAACAGAATCCTTCTTTGTAAGATAGTAAATGCCGGACACGTGGTCCTCCTGCGGCTTGATGATCGCATGGCCGTGGCGGGGCGAAATAATCTGGTTCTCGACCTTCATGAGCATCTCAGCCTCCACGCGCGCCTCCTCTGTCTGCGGCACGTGCAGGTTCATTTCATCGCCGTCAAAGTCCGCATTGTATGGCGGGCAGACCGGCAGGTTAATCCTAAAAGTCCTTCCATCGAGAACCTTGACATTGTGGCACATCATTGACATCCTGTGCAGCGAAGGCTGCCTGTTGAACAGCACCGTGTCGCCGTTCATGAGCTGCCTCTCGACTATGAAGCCCGCGGCCAGCGTGGTCTGTATTTCCTCCTTGGTCTTGTCCGTGACCTTGCGCCTCTTTCCATCTGGCCTTATAACGTAAACCGCATGCGGGTAGTCAATCGCGTCTATGAGCTTCTTGCACTCCTCAATATTCCACTCGGTCACGCGCACTGGCACGGTCAGCTCCTCGGCCATCATGCGCGGCACGCCCACGTCGTTAATCGATATGTTCGGGTCTGGCGAAATCACCGTGCGGGCCGAGAAGTTCACGCGCTTTCCTGAGAGGTTGTACCTGAACCTTCCTTCCTTGCCCTTCAGCCTCTGCGACAAAGTCTTCAGGGGCCTGCCCGACCTGTGCCTTGCAGGCGGGATGTTCGTTGTTTCATTGTTGAAGTACGTAGTAACGTGGTACTGCAGAAGCTCCCACAAGTCCTCAATGATTAGCTGGGGCGCGCCCGCATTGATGTTGGCCTCAAGCCGCTGGTTAATCCTCATGGTGTCTACAAGCTTGTGCGTCAGGTCATCCTCGCTCCTCTCACCGGTCTCGAGCGTGATTGAAGGCCTTACAGTTACGGGCGGCACAAGCAGTGCAGTCAGAATCATCCATTCGGGCCTTGCATAGTCAGGGTCGTAGCCCATGAGCCTCAGTTCCTCATCAGGTATCTTCGAGAGCCTGTCCCTTATTTCAGTGGGCAGAAGCGTCTTCTCTCCCTCGTAGAATGTGGTTGGCTTCTCGAACTTCAGCTCTGCCTGCTTGGCCTCGCAGTGCGGGCACGAGCCGCCCTTCTTTCCTTTTGCCAAGGCCCCGAGTGTCATGTGCTTCTTCTTGGTGAGCATCTTGCCGCACTTTACGCACGTGCTCCTGAGCAGCATGTAAATTATGCGCGAGAACTCCGGGTGCACGACCGGCCGAACCAGTTCGATGTGCGTGAAGTGGCCCGAGCATGTCCTCGTTCTTCCGCCACACGTCTTGCATTTAAGGCCGGGGTCAATGACGCCCATGCGCTGGTCGACAAGCCCGCCGTCAATCGGGTACCCGTCCTCGTTGTAGGTGTCGGGAACCGTAATCTTCGCAGCCGAAATCTTCCTGACCATCTCTGGCGAGAACAGGGAGAACTTTATCCTGTCAACCATTTTTTCGACGAATTCACTCATGCGAGCACCCAATAACATTCAACTAAGTCTGTCCCCTTCTATACCCTCATGCCTTATCCTTCAGCTTCAGCCTCGGCAGGATGCCAATGGCCTTAATCTCATCGAGCAGCAGCTTGAATGCATAACTCATCTCGACCTTGTACAGTTCAACGGAATCGCAGAGCGGGCAGTAGTCGCGCCTCTTTATGAAATCGTGCACGGCAATCATGCCGCACTTGTTGCACACGAGCTCGACAGTCTTGTCGCTCTCCTCCAGCATCCTCTCGCGCACGAGCATGGATGCGCCATAGCCTATGAGGCAGTCGCGTTCCATCTCTCCGAACCGAAGCCCTCCTTCACGGGCCTTGCCTTCAGTCGGCTGGTGCGTGAGCAGCTGCACAGGCCCGCGCGAGCGCACGTGCATCTTGTTCGACACAAGGTGGTGCAGGCGCTGGTAGTATATTACGCCGACGAACACCTCGCTCTCAATGCGCTCGCCGCTCAAACCATCGTAAAGGATTTCCTTGCCATAGCTTTCAAAGCCCTGTTCCTTGAGCGTCTGCTTGAATTCTTCCGCATCCTGGCCCGAGAATGCAGTTCCATTGACGCGCTCGCCCGTGAAGCACGCGGCCTTGCCTCCCAGCATCTCTATCAGGTGGCCTGCAGTCATGCGCGATGGAATGGCGTGCGGGTTGATAATCAAATCAGGCACAATGCCGCTCTCGGTGAATGGCATGTCCTCCTGCGGCACGAGAAGGCCGATGACACCCTTCTGGCCGTGCCTGCTCGCGAACTTGTCGCCGTTCTCCGGCACCTTTATGCTCCTGACGCGCACCTTCACGAACTTGTTGCCCGACGGGCTCTCGGTAAGCATGACCGAATCGACAACGCCCTCATCGCCGCTCTTGATGACCAGCGAGTTCTCCCTCTTCTTCTCTTCAGTCAAACCAAAAGCGCTGACTTCCTCCAAAAATCTCGGCGGCGAGGTCTTGCCCACGAGCACATCCTTGGACTGCACCTCGCTCTCAGGCACCACTATGCCGTCATCGCCCAGATAGCGGTACATGTACTCTTCGCGGTAGCCGCTCACCGTCGGGTTCGGACTCTCGAACTTGTCCTTCTGCCCGCCAGGGTAGCGCCTTTCCTCGCTCTCATGCACCTTGAAGAAGACAGACCTGCCGAGGCCGCGGTCGACTGCGTTCTTGTTCATCACTACCGCATCGCCCATATTGTATCCATAGTAGCTCGTAATCGCGACAACGAAGTTCTGGCCCGCGGGCCTGCGGTGGAAGTTCATGTGCCTGTATGGCTCGCTCTGCACCAGCGGCTCCTGCGGGTAGTATAATATGTGCGCGCGCGAGTCCATGCGCAGGTTGTAGTTGCTCGCGTAGAAGCCGAGAGACTGCTTGCTCATTGCGCAGGCCATTGTAATTCTCGGCGAGGAGTTGTGCTCCGGGTAGGTGAGCTGCGAGACTGTTACGCCGCAGATTGAAACCGGGTCGATTTCCATGTGCGTGCTCTTCTCGGTTATGTGCTTCTCGTCCGCAGCCACAAATGCGATATCGTTCTCTTCCTCGGCGTCCAAATACTCAATGACGCCCATCTTGATGAGTTCGTTCCACTTGAGCTCGCCGCTCTCAACTTTCTTTACCATTTCAGGAGTGTAAAGCGACTTGCCATTCTCGACAACTATGTACGGCCTGCGCGCCCGGCCGCTGTCGGTGCTGACTTGCAGTTCTCCGGTCGCGCGGTTGAGCGCAAAATTCACCTCAGGGCTTATCTCGCCCGCGCGCCTCTTTGCGCGCAGTTCGGCCACGAGCGAATCTCCGTCATCGTGGAATCCGATGAGCCTGCCGTTTATGTAGATGGCGGTCTTGGAAGGCCTCTCGCCATCCTCTATCTTGCCCGCTACCATTTTCTTGAACATTCTGCTCTTTTTTTTCGCCGGCACCATGATATCACATCAACAAAATCATTTGCATTCGTCTGCTTCTTTCATTGCCTATTTCTTTCCGCCCTTCTCCGCTTTCTCCGGCTTCTCGCTCTTCCCAACTTCCGCAACAGTCATCTCTTCAACCGCCATCGGTTCAGCGGCGTGCGAAACATCTTCGATCGCAACTCCGCTGGCCCTCAGCAGTTCCTCAACAGGCTTCTCGCTCTCGCCCGTCGTAATCTCACACAGCAGTGCCATGTTCTTTACCAGCGCGCAGCTCGGGCCTTCGGGCGACTCGTTCGGGCAGAGCTTGCCCCAGTGCGAGCCGTGCAAGTCGCGGGCCTTGAAGTGCGGGTGCTTGCGCGAAAGCGGCGAGATGATGCGCCTCAAGTGCGAGACGCTTGAAAGATGGTTCGTGCGGTCGAGCAGCTGCGATACGCCTGTCTGGCCAGCAATCCAGTTGCCCGTAGCCATTGAGTACCTCATCCTTTCACTCAATGCGTCGGGCCTGACTATTGTCTGAACGACAAGCCTTCTTCCGCGCGCGAATGCGCGCTCAACCTGATAAGCAACATCCTTTACGAGGAACTGGAACGCATACCTGAAAAGCTCCTCCATCAAATTGCCTGCGAGCTTAATTCTCTTGTTCCCATAGAAGTCCTTGTCATCCTCGGGCACCATCTTGTAGGCAACCTTCATTCCCTTCTCAGCCATCTTGCACAAGTAGTATGCCTTAGCGAGCCTGTCGCCGGGCTCAACGCCCAAGTGCGGCAGCAGGTAAGTGTCAAGCAGGACATCCACGCGCTTTGCGCGGTACTCGCGGGCCTGGCCCGGCGCCACTTTCTTGCCGATGGCTTCCATTGCCTCCTCGCGGTTCTTGGTCTCATCCACCTCGAGGTTCAATAGGATATCATTCATTATTTCGCTCTTGTCAGAATCCTTGAAAGCGGCAATTATGTCCTCGTTCTTCTCAAGCCCGAGCGCGCGCAGCGCTGTCGTGAGCCGCATATCCTTGGGTGCGGCCGGGAAGCTCACGTTCACAACGCCCTCATGGTTTCTTTCCGCAACGCAGCGGGCGCGGAAGCCGAAGCGCATCGAGAAGACCTTCGAGGTCGTGAGCGTGCCGTCCTTCTCGCGCGAAACCATGATGCGGTTGGGCGCAAGATCCTCAATCGAAACGAGCACGCGCTCGCTCCCATTAATGATGAAGTAGCCGCCCGGATCCTCGGGATCCTCGCCCTTCTCTATGAGCTGCTCGCGGTTCAGGCCCTCAAGGTGGCACAGCTTGGACTTAATCATCACGGGCAGCTCGCCAATGAATACTTCTGGGAAGCCGCGCCTCTCAACGCCATTCACAATCGGTATAATCTCGAGGAAAATAGGCGTGGCATAATTCAAATCGCGCATGCGCGCCTCCATCGGCGTGATGGGTCGGCGCGAGCCGTCGGCCTCCATCATCATCGGTTTTTCCTCAATCCTCACCTTTCCGAGCTTGAGCTTGTAGTTCTCAATATTCGGCTCAATCACGCCAACGCGGTCAATGACCTGCTGGATGCCGAAGGCCACGAACTTGTTGTAGCTCTCAAGGTGCTGGCGCACAAGGGAATTCTGGTGGAAATACGCATCAAGGAGTTCAACAGTCATTCAATCATCTACCATTATTCCGAAACTTCTGTTCTTCAGCCCGCAGTCCTTTGCAACTTCCTTGCCCGTCTGCCTTCCGTCCGGCCCTCGCCCTACTTTTTTTATTCTATTACTAGCCTGTAATACCTGATCTCGATTTTCTTGTCAACATCGCCCTTGCGTATAATCCTGACAACATCGCCCGGCTCAGCCATGCCTTTTATAATCACGTCATTGGCCGAAATTTTCGGCAACTGCTCGGGCTTCAGTCCGCTTTCAGAGAAGAACTTCTCCCTCTCGCCCCCGGATAGTATTTCGTGTACAGGAATTAGGATATGCTCTGGGGACTCGGCCAAATAACCACCTTACTTTAGAAGTGCAATGTGGCTCTTACATAAGTCGGCAAGTTTTATAAAGCTTAAGCCGCCTTTTTGCAACAACTTTACCGTAGTTCCTGCGCAAACTATATGTACAGTGTCTGCTTCTAGCCTATTTTCTTCCTTAACCTCTATTCCTTAAAGTTGTTCACCATATTTATCATAATATCTCTTTATAGCCACGTCCATATTCTCCTCTAATTTGAGCTCTGAAATACGCCTTTTCCCTTCCTTATGATACTCCATGATCTCCTTCCATTCATCATCCGTAACTTTATCCGTATTCTCCTCCTTGGGGGTCTCTCCCTTTCCTCCTCCTAAAACCGTTGCGATCCCGCTTATGAGCGGCTCATTTCCGCTTTCCTCTGTTTTAAACCTGTCCCCAATTGGGTGCTCTTTGTCGTATCTTTTTGTAATTGTCTCCATTGTTTTATCGATAAATCCGAAGAACTCATTTGTTTTTTTATCCTTAAGCTCCCTTTCCTTCTGCTGCAAATTAAGTGCCTCAAGCTTCAGATTGACACCGTCCAGCTTATGTTGAAGCCAAATCAGTTCAGCTATCCAATATTTTTTTGGATTATCCTTTGCATAGATTTTCTTGTTTAGCCGTTCTATTTTATCACTCAACTTCTTGCGCTGCCTCTCCCAAAGTGCGCAGTTGTAGTCCTCGTTCGGTATCTCCTTCTTGACTAGCGCAGGTCCAAGGTCGTGCAATAGCCTGAAATTGAACGCAATCTGGCTCGGCGAGAACTTAGTCAACAGCGGGTTCCGAGCCACAGTCCTTGCATCTTTTTGCATGGCATTTCTTGCTCTTTGAAAGCTTAAAAACTTTATAATCATGCTCGCCTGCAAGCGCGCCTTACTTCTTCTGGTCTTCCTCAACGATATTCTTTATCATCTTCTGCAGCTTCAGGCGCTTGGCATCATAGGCCTTCTCTTTCAGGTCCGCATCCTCAACGTTCTCCTTTATCTCAGCAATCTTTCCGCTTTGGGAGGTCACTTCTGCGGAAACCTCGAGCGCAGTCACTGTCTTAGAAAGCAGTCGCAACTGCCTCACAAGCCTGTCCCTTTCAACCTCCAGCTCATCTATCGCACTCACAATGTCCGTCACCTGCTGCCTCTTGCCTATCGCACTCTCATACTTCTCCACGCCCTTGGTTGCAATGCTCAGCTGGTCCTCTATCTCCTTCTTGCTCTTGTTCAGCGCATTAGTCATCTCATCTGCCAAATCCCTTATCTGCGTGGCCTCCTGCCTGAAGTTCAGGTCTGCCTTGGCCAGCTGTGAATCATAATCTGTGACACTCCCGATGAGCTTCTTCTGCGCCCGCAGGAGCTCCTCGTACTTGCTCTCATGCGTCTCGAGCGCCTTTGTTATGGAGTCGCTGCGGTTCGCGAGCAGCCGGCTCTGCTCCCCTATTTCGCTCTCCAGCCTTTCAATATTCTCCTTCTCCTTCCTGAGCTTTACAAGATTCTCAGCAACCTCGCCGCTCACGAGCGCATCCTTCATCGTGCCCAGCTTCCGGTCCAGGTCAATAACCCTAAACTGCATCTTCTCTACGAGCGCCTCAGCCGCGGCCTTCTCGCCCGCCATCTCCTTGGCAGTCTCCTCCAGCCTGTTCATGGCATCGATGGACTCAGTGAGCGCGCCCTTCTTGTCCGTGCTCTTCTTGAGCTCCTTCTGCAGAGAGGCCTTCATCTCGGTTATGGCTGCAAGCGTCTCATCCAGCTTCTTCCTCGCCTCGACAATCTCGCCCGCGCGCGCCTTGAGCTCAGGCGACCTTTCAATCTCCTTCACGCGCTTGTTCATCTCCTCGAGCATCTCGCGCTTCAGCTTGATGTCCCGCTCAACAGAATTAACGCTCTCGCGCAAATCGGAAATCCGCGCCATCTTCTCGTTGAAAATCTTCTCCTTGTCCTTGTCCACCGCGTGCAGCGCGTCGAGCCTTGACCTCAGCTTCTCGGGCAGCTGCGCATCCAGCACGCCCGCGAGCTCGTTCAGCTCCTTGCGCACCATCTGGAGCTCGCCCTCCTTTGCCTTGGCGCGCTCTATCAGCCCGCGTATGTCCCTCGTGAGCGACTCCTTCTGCTCGCCTATCTTCGAAATGCTATCCTTCATCTCCTCCTCGGTCGGGCCCCTCCACACCAGGTAGACGCGCGTGAGCCTGTATTCTAGCTTCAGCACTTTTTCTTCTTCAAGCAGCTTGGCCCACTCTTCTGCAACCTGCGGGGTCACGCCCAAATTAGCGGCAGCCTCGCTCAGCTCGAGCCTGCCCCTGTCATGCACTATTCTTATGAGTCCGTCTATGCCAGTTGTAATCGAGCCTTCCTGCACCATTCCAAGACCGCAAGGGCATCGCTCGCCCCCTATATTAAGCTTACTTTCTCGCCCCCGTGCCTTCGCAGGCGTTACCGCGTTCAGTGAAAACGGGTTTTGAAAATTTGCAGCTCAAGCCCCAGATACTGAAAGTGGTCCGAACTTTCTTTTCTCTCATCCTGTGCAACAATCTTACCCTTGTTTTCTAGCAAAGTATTAGCAGGCACAAGTGGGGAAAGACTTTTAAACCTCCCTCCCAAACTTTTTAAAGCTACTATAATCCCGCCGACGTGCCGGCATTATGCTTAATCAGAATCGGAGGCTGCTAACATGACTGAAACCTGTCCCGAATGCAAGAGCAAGAACCTCGTCAAGGACCACGAGAAGGGAGAGATCATCTGCAAGGACTGCGGCCTCATAGTGAGCGAGGAGCTCGATGCCGGGCCCGAGTGGCGCGCCTTCGACTCCGAGCAGCGCGACAAGCGCGCCCGCGCAGGCGCACCAGTCAAATTCATGAGGCCCAACAAGGGCCTTGTAACCGAGATTGACCAGTACAACCGCGACATACGCGGGGTGAAGATTTCCTCGCACAAGCAGGCGCAGATGTACCGCATGCGCAAGTGGCACAGGCGCGCATCAGTGGCCAGCTCAATGGAGCGCAACCTCTCAATAGCGCTGAGCGAGCTCGACCGCATTGCCAGCTATCTAGGCCTTCCTGAGAACATGCGCGAGTCTGCCGCACTGCTCTACCGGCGATGCGTTGAGCGCGGCCTCATAAGGGGCAGGCTCATCGAGGCTGTGGTGGCTGGCGTAATCTATGCAACTTGCAGGGAATACGGCGTGCCGCGCACGCTCGACGAGCTCTCGGCCCAGTCCAACATCGAGAAGAAGGAGATTGGCAGGGCATACAGGCTCATAGCGCGCGAGATGAACCTCAAGCTGCCACTCACAGACCCCTCGCAGTACGTTCCGCGCCTCTGCTCGTCGCTCAGGCTCAGCGGCAGGACGCAGGAGCGCGCAATTGAGATGACGCACAAGGCGCTCAGCGGCTCGCTCATAAGCGGCAGAGGGCCGAGCGGAGTTGCAGCTGCGGCAGTCTACATCGCAGCCTCGCTCGAGGGCGAGAGGCGCACGCAGAAGGAAGTCTCCGATGTCGCGGGCGTCACGGAAGTGACAATCCGCAATAGATACCGTGAGTTGAAGAAGGCGCTAAACATCAAGGGTGGATAGCCGGCTGCCTTTCGTGCGAAGTTAAAAATATTAGCTAGTGTAAATGAGGAAGGTATCGGGAACTGCACGTTCTCGATAACGGGCCGGTAGCTTAGCCTGGTTGGAGCGCTCGGCTGATAGAGCCAATGGTTTTCCGAGGGAAGGTATCGGAAACCGTAGGTTTCTGATACCGAGAGGTCCTGCGTTCAAGAGCCCTTTTCCGCCTGAGGGCGCAAAAGCGCTCGCGGAAAATCGCTGAACAAATCGCAGCCGGCCCATTCTTTTTCTTTCTTCTAAAATCAGTTCACGCCGCATGCACGACAATCCCGCCGCGCGGCTGCCTAAGTGCGAACTCAGTGAGCTTCGGAGGCGCAGACTGCGAATAGCTAATATTGCCTTCATTCATCACACTAGAAACAGTTTCCTGTGTTGAAACAGCAACAGCTGGCTTCTGAACTGGGGCAGCCTCCATCCTCGCAGGCCTCTGCTTGAGCAGCTCAGTCATCCGCATCTCAAGGCCTGCCTTCTGCTCGGGGCTCATGTTCTTCTGCAGGTTGCCCGCAAGCAGCTGGCGCGCAATATTCTTTATCCTGTACTCAAGGCTCTCTGCCTCGGGCGCCATCTCCCTAAACTCCTGCTGCGGCCTTCCCTTCTCCTTCATTGTTTCAGCGCCCATATGAACCATAAACTACACTCGCCCGGGCAATATAAACCTTTATATTCTTGGGCAATGCATCTCAGACCATGCTCGACATAAGGAACACGGTGCTGACGTACGCGGAAGCGCGCAGGACGGCAAAGGGCGCGATAAGCGGCATCAACGTGAACATCTCGCTCGACGACGTGCTCGTGCGCGGCCAGGAGATAGAGATAAACTTCAAGTACACGGTCGAGTACGCGGAAAAGGTTGGCACACTTACAATGTACGGCCTCATGACTGCATCGGGCTCGCTCGAGGAATGCCAGGCGCTTTCTAGGCAGTGGTCTGCAACCCGCAAGCTGCCCAAGGAGTTTGCCGAGGATGTCCTCAACACCATAAATTACGCGTGCGGCACGAACGGCACTTTGGTCGTGCGCGCAGTCAACCTCTCGCCGCCCATGGTGCCCCCGCGAATTACGGTTGCAGACGCCGGCGCATCCTCCACTGATGAGGGCGCGGCAGAGAAAAAAGAAAGCACGCCTGCAACTGAGCCTGCAAATGCACAACCAGGAGAAGAATAAGCACTTCCTATTCCTTTACATCAGCCGCCTTTCTCTCAAGCTCCTTTGATGAGCGCAGCACATCAGACATCTCTTCCATTAACTCTTGCTTGTCCCGCTTGCGCTTCTCAAGCGCATAATTGGTAAGGGGCAGCATTCCGAGCGCGCGCCTGAAGATGCCCTTCACAAACCTGAAAGGCGCGGCGATTATTGAATACCCGAAGGGCTCGCGTTGTTCCATCTTCTCACAGCACTGCTTCCGCATTAACCTTTTAAAATGGGACAGGAATAGTGCCCCATGGTGCTCGAGCACATAATCTCAACCCAAAGGCTAGAGCGGAGCCCTTACCTCATCCTTTTCATCTCCTTCATCTTTGTCTCCTTCGCAGTATTCCTCACGCACTACTTCTATCCGAACGACCACGGCATGGTCGTAATTTTGCTCACGATCCTTCCCGCAATCCCATTCTTCCTTAACTTCATACGCACTGAGGAGCAAAGGCACGAGGTTGAAAGCGGGATGCGGCATAATATTTTCCACATATACAAGCCCCTCATCTCGCTCTACATATTCTTCTTCATCGGCACTGCGCTCAGCTTCGCGTTCTGGGCATCCATACTTCCCATCGGGGTTTCAGATTCCATGTTCAGCGAATTGAAAGCAGAGTTATCCCTGGTGCAAGGCGCAGTAACACCTCCTGCGCTGACTTATGCCGGCTCGCCCTTTGAATTCATACTAACCCGCAACCTGCTGGTGTTCGCCCTCATGATCCTCTTCTCATTCATCTACAGCATCGGCTCAATATTCCTTCTAACTTGGAACGCCGCGCTGCTCGGCATGTTCATGGAGCAGTCAGTGCGCACCCAGATGCTCCTCATCTCGCAACAGTTCGGCCTCTTCGCCTATCCTGTTGCATTTGTCATGGGCTCAGTAGCGGGCCTCCTCAGCGTTCTGCCCCACGGCATCTTCGAGCTGAGCGCCTTCTTCATCGCCAGCCTCGCGGGCGGCATCCTGTCGGTCGCGCTCGAGCGCGGCACCTACAGGCGGCAATGCTTCTGGTGCATCATCCAGGACGCCTCGAAGCTCTTTATTCTGGCGCTGGTGCTGCTCGTGATCGGGGCAGCGATCGAAGGGCTTTACGCGTGAAATAAAAAATTAGAAACGCCCCGAGTCGGGTTCGAACCGACGGCCTACTGGTTAACAGCCAGTCGCTCTACCACTGAGCTATCGGGGCAAATGGACCAAGGTCCCTTTGCTCAACCTCCTTTTATTTAGCTACGGTTTCTTGCTAGTTTCCCTTTTATTTAGCAAGGTTCCTTGCAGACCTCCTTCACCCAACCTCCCTTCGCAGGAAAGGTTCACCCTTCTTTTCCGTCATGCCAAATATATAAATCAAATCCTCGGCCTGCGCAGGTGGTAGTACACCGTGCGCAGGGGCAGATGGAGCTTATGCGCAATCTCCGCGGCCGCAAAGCCCTGCCCGTGCAGCTCCTCAATCATCTTCAACTTCTCGCGCGCATGCACGTGCGGCCTGCCCCTCTTCACCCTTTCAACCGCAATCTCAACGCCCATCTGCTCGAGCGCGGCAACTGCGCTCCTGGGCAGGCTCCCATATATTGCGGGCGAGCACATTATGCGCGAAACAGGCGCTTTTTGCATAATCTGCGCTAGAAGAACCGTGCTCACCTTTCTTTTCAGAAGCAGCTCAGGGTCGTGCGCCCTTTCCACTGCTTCGAGCACCTGCCTGTTGCTTCCCCTTATCTCGAGCACCTTTCACCAGCTCCATGAACTTCTTCGCCCTTTCTCCGCCCGACAGCAGCGCCTCCACCTTTCCGCGCGCCTCGTACAGCTCGTCCTCTCCAACGCGGAAGAACTCCGCGCACCATTTCTCCTTTTTCTCGCTCCTCATCAAGAAGAGCGCAGCTCCGAACAAATCTCCCTTTATGCCAGCAGAAAGCGGCTCGCTGTCAATCTTCTCGAGCAGCAGCGCGCCCGCATCCGTCACACCCAACGCCCTGCTCACAGGCCCGAACATGCGCACCTGCTTCAGGCTCAAGGATGCGGACAAAGTTGGAAATATCGGCGCGCTCTCGCGCTTGCGCACAGGCGTGCTCATGTAGTACCTGAAGAGGTCGAGCGCAAGCGCCTCGGAAGCCGTGCGCGCGGCACTTGCCTTCAGCCACTTCCGCCTCTCCTCCACAGCATCAGCCAAGCCCTCGCCGAGCACATACCCTTCCTTGCCCTTGGCAGCCAGCCCTTTCTCAGCCAGCTGCTCCATTATCCTGAAATACTTGTCATCGTCATCCTCGAGCGCATTCAAATCCGCCATTCCATTCTTGGAAAGCACTTCGACATAGCCGGACAGCTTGCTATTCTTCCGGAGCTCAGCATCGAACTCCTGCGCAGCTTTTGCAGATGCAAGCGCGGAATAGGCGCTCGCCACGCAGGCGCGCACGCCTTTGCTCCGAACTAGCGAATCCTGGGCAGTCCGCACCTCAGTGGAAACCACGCGCGCCGCCGCACCATAGGCGCGCCTCACGCGCTCCTCAATCTTCTGGTCGCTCAGCAGCCTTATCTTCTCCTGCACCTTCTTGCCGCCCACATCGCGCTCAATGGTCACGAGCACGCTCCTCTCAAGCTCGCTTCCAGCAGCCGCAAGAGTTTCCAAAAGAACCGAGTATGCATGCACAGCATGCTCGCCGTGCTTAACAAGCTGCGCTATGTAATTGCCGCCGAGCGGCAGCGTCTTCAGCGCCTCGCTCCCGCCCCGCTCAAGCAGCCTGGCCGCAATCTTGTTCGCAGCAATCGCCACCATGAGCCTGTTCAGCGTGAACTTCTTGGCGTTCGCCAAATCTTTCATCTTGCGCAGCTGCTTCTTCAAATCAGAAAGCTCCGCTTCCTCCAGCTCCTCGGACTTCTTGGCATCGCCCGCGCCGGTGAACGGAGTGCTGAACCCGCCCGCGCGCATCTCCTCCTTGAACCTCTCAAGCTCGTCAATGGTCTGAAGCGCCTCATCCACGCGCGCGGGCTCGGCTATCGCATCCATGAACTTGTTGGCCTGCGCAATCAGGCTGGCCGATGAGCTCGTTTCAAGCATTTTCCCACAACGGTAAAATTGTTGTAAAAGTAAGTTATATAATGGTTTTATAAAGGGGGGACGGCATAATGACCTACTATTCCTAAAGGTGCGCGCAATGCTGTTTAGACAAGTGCCAATCATTCCTCCTGAGCACCGCCCGCTCGCAAGGGCGGTCAATGTGGTTAGCCGGCGCTGGGCGATAGGTCAACCATTTGACGACGCATTTGACACTTTCAGCAGCCTCAGCCGCGGCCAAGCGCCCAAGACGCCTCCCAGCAATTTTTTCAGCAAGCTTCTCGAAAACGAGCTGGTGCAGCAGGCGGTCGACGTAATTGCGTTTGACCTGGCGTTACAAAAGGTTTCCAACTTGCTGCAAAGCAAGCCTAAGGACGAACTGGCGCATTTCACTTCGCTATCATCCGAAGTTACGGAAGCCCTTGAATTCGCGGAAAATCTTTCCTCGGATTTTCTTAAACACTCGTCACATCAAAAAATCGCATATGTCGATCTTCTGCTTCTGCGTAGCCATGAGCTGCGTGATTGCGGCAACGCGCCCGAGGCGCTCCTCTACCTGGACGAAGCCATCTCCTTCGACCCCTCCCGTGACGATATACGCACACACAGGTTAGCGTTTCTGTATGAATCGTTAAACGCCTCAAGCGATTTGAAGTCTCCCGATGCCATTGAACTAGCAAATAAAGTGCTTGCAGACGCCACATACTTAATCGATAATGGGTTTGACACTGGAGGAATCAGGACAATGCGCGGATGCGCTTGTTTCTCGTTAAATGATATGCAATCTGCAGAATTGGATTTCCGCGAAGCCCTCAGAATCTTTTTGAACGTCCCAGTCAACACCGCTAATGATGTGATGATGGCGATGCTTGATTATTCCTACCTGGGCATCTTGAAATTCCAAACTGGAACTTTGGCAGAGCTCCCAAAAAGCAAACTGGTTCATTTCGAGAATGCATTTGACTTTTTTATGTGCGCCAAAATGGCAATCGAAAAGTCCCCAGTCCCGCTAATGGGTTTACCCAATAAATTTCTTGGCTCGCTGGAGAATGGTTTGGCGGCGGCTAGCAGGGAAAAGCAGCTTGTCCTGGACGCATTGGCAAAATCAAACCAAACAGATCTTTCATAGCCCGCCTACGGCAGGAACTTCTTCGCCTTAATCTTCTCCCGTAAATATTCACCAACGAATGAAAGGCGGGGACCCTGCAGCGCATCCTGCTCAAGCTTCTTCTTGGTCTTCAGCACGGTCTTCAGCTCATTCACCCATTCCTTGTGCCGCGCAATCCACGGGTAATCCATCATTTCCTGCGCCCTCTTCAGGTCAACCTCTTTTGCGTTAATCGTCAGCTTTCCAAGGAAGTCATAATCCACAATGTCCTGCATCGTCACGCCCACAAACCGCGCACTCGGCGTTGCGATGTCGTCCGCCAGATATGCCAGATTCATGCTGCCCGTCTTGATGGCCCAGTAAATGTACCAGCCCCACGCATCGCAGTCCGTGAAAACATAGACCGGCAGCTTCTTCTGCGACAGTTTCTTGATTAGGCGCCTGCATCCGCGCGAGGCCTGCCCCTTGGGCGTAATCAGAATGCACCCCTCCTTCTTCCAGAACTTGTCCTCATTCAGCCTCTGCCACAGCGCGTCCTTTTCCACTACAAGCACATAATTCGCATCCACCTTCTCAAACTCCATTCCATTGTCCACATCGCTCGGAATGGCCCAGCCGCTCCTGCCCTGCTTTGCGCAGTCAATTTTCGTTTCATCCCCTCCAAACCTGTCCACCACCGTCATCTCACCCGCCACCACTCCCTTCCTGTCTGTATTCAGGTTCAAATCCTCTCTCTTGAGTGTGAGCGCCACTTCCAAATCTTCTATGAGCGGGTTCGACTCGCTCTGCTCCGTGAAAAGCTCCTCCTCCACGTCATCCCCGAGCGAGTACTTGAGCTGGTAGAACAAACCTCTGATTGAAGTGTGCGACTTCTCCTCCAAAAACTTCTTGCACTTTGAAGCAACCGCAACAGTCTGCATGAACTTGCGCGCCTGCCCCACATTCACAAAAGTCCTCGTCTCCTTCTTCTCGCCCAGCCGCAGATAGCCGAAGCTCTCGTCATAGTTGATGTTGCCCCTGCTCCTCACCGCAGTTTCGAACTCGGGCGAGCTGCCCCTCATCACTTCTGCAATCATATTCTTGCCAAGCGTCTCGAGCTTCTCAAGCGCCGCCTCGCTGTCTTTTTTTGCCATAACAACCACCACAAACGACCGCAATCATTTACTTCTTGCCATTCTTCTTCATCTCGCCCGCCATCACCTTTTACTTCTTGCCATTCCCCGCAGCCCTCGCCGCCCTTTCCGCCAATCGCCTACTCCTCGCCATTCCCATTCTCCCCATTTGCCGCATGCTCCACAGCAGCCGCCTCGCCCGCAATCTCCTCTAAGCTGGCCTCCTCAATGTGCTTCTGGTATTTTCCTTCGACAAGCGCAACCAGCTTCTTCTGAATCTGCTCGGCACTGCCCTTGCCCGACAGGTCAGCCAGGTCGCGCGCCAGCTGCTCCACATATCTCATAATAGCCTTCTTCTTGGCCTCGCGCTCGCCAACGCGCGCCTTGCCCCTCAGATGCAGCTGCACGTCGCGGCAGCACTCCATGACAGAGCGCTTAATCTCATCAAGAATTTCCTCCTCATCCGAAATGGCCTGCTTGCCCGCGCCCGTGTAGGGCACGTGCACTGACACGAAGTTCACGAATATAGTAATCGGCATGACGTCAAAGTCCCTCATGTCATACCTGTTCCAGTCAATCGAGTTGCACGCCTCGCTGATGGCGCACCCGCCTGCGTCAAACAAAAGCGGCGCCCTGTTCGCATACCTTATGATGCTCCCGCCCACCGCGCCCTCAGCAGTTCTCCTTCCTGCATTCCCTCCATAGGCAACTGCGGCCTCGACCATGAACGGCACGCCGCCCCTGAAAACTTTGGGCTTGCGGTCGCCCACAACCATGAACTCGGGATTCAAAATATTCACGAGCGCCTTCTCAATCTGCTCCTTGCCAATTGGCCTGAGCGCGTCTGTCGAAGGCGCAATCCACTTCATCTGCTGGAATGCCTTTGTCATCTCCTCGGCCTCGGGCCACGTGAGCGCAGCCGGCTTCTTGTCAATGTCAAAATTCGGCATGACTGTGCGCAGCTCGTCAATCTTGGCCGCGCTCACGCGCGCGAAGTTGTTTGTAAGGAAGCTCGTGAGCTTGCGGTCCTCGGAGTGGTGGGCCATGTCTATGAGCTCGTGCGTGGTTATGCCGAGCGGATGCGGCAGGACCTCCTGCCCCTTCTGCGGCACGACCGAGCTCGCGCGCGGGAAGATTGCGCTGTCGCCATCCGGGCCGCTGAATGAAATTTGCGCGTGCGGGTTCGCGAGCGCAGTGCGCTTTATGTACTCGAACACGCCGTACTCGCCCTTGTCGTACTTCACCTCGCCGAACTCGCCCTCCACGATAAGGCCCTTGAAATCGCCATCCACCGTCTTCTCGTTTGCAGGCAGCGGCCTGTTGGTCTTCAAATCAACCGCAAGGTCGCACTCGTAAACCTTTCCCGTGCCTGTGCCAGTCCGTATGTGCACCGGCTTGCCTGTAGTAATCTGTGCGAACATCGTGCAGCCAGATGCTCCAATTCCCTGCTGCCCTCGCTGCTGCATATACCTGTGGAATTTAGTTCCAGCCAGCATCATGCCCAGGGCCTTGCCCACAAGCTTTGGCGGAATGCCCGGCCCATTATCTTCAACCCTCACAATACAGTGGTCGCCATTGTTTGCAGACTCAATCTTGACTGAAATGTCCGGTAGGATGCCGCCCTCCTCGCACGCATCGAGCGAGTTCGTCACGTACTCATGCACGATGGTGGTGAGGCTCCTGGTCTTGCCCGCAAAGCCGAGCATCTGCCTGTTCTTGCGGAAGAACTCGGCAACCGAATGCTCGCGGAATTCCTTGAATATGGTATCTGCACTAGCCATGAAACACACCATTTTTCCTATCTCATCAACCTTTCCTTCACGAATGAAACCAGCCGCTTGGCATCCTGCATGGCGCTCTCGGCTTCCGGGGCTTTCGCCATTCTCTCGCCATAGGCTACGTTATTCTTCAATCCGAGCAGCCGACTCAAATGCCTGGTCGCACTTTTTACTTGCGGGTCGTTTGGTGCGCAACTTATAAATAAGTTTACCGCTTCCTCATGCCGCTGGCTTCCACTTCTTTCTCCCTTGTTATACACGCAGAAGGCATCTGCGGCGGAAATCGAGGCGTGGACTGCCATAAGCATGCACACGTCCCATTCGCCCCTTTTTCCGGCCTCTTCCATCGCGTTGAGCATCTGCTCCGCCTTAGCCAGGTAATTGCCATACAGCTCCCTTTGCACCTTCACAGTTTCGCTCATGGCATCACGTAAATTCCATTTCTGGCCTTTTCTATTATCTCTGCAAATTCCGTCTCCCTTTGTACGCGACTAGCCACAACTATCGGCTGAAGCGTGTTTCCATATCGGATCAAAGTTTCTGTAGACAGCGTCACCATTTCTTCCATTATATCGCTTCCTATCCGTACAGTTGATTTTTTGTTATACGTTTCTTTTTTCAAAACAATCAGCAGGTCTATATCGCTTCCTTCCTCTTCCCTTCTCTCTCCAACAGAACCATAAATCACCGCGAACTCTATGCTTTCCTTCCATTTTTCCAGTTTTCCGGCTATCATTTTTTTCAAATCGGCATATGGGTTTGCGAGCGCCGCCAACCCGGCCAGTTTCTCACGCGCGAAGCTTTTCTCCTTCACAAACCATATTTTCGAGCCGCCCACCCTGGATGCGGAGACCAAGCCCGCCGACTCGAAGTCTTTCATGATTTTGTTTACCGCCACGTGCGACATGCCGAGCAGCCTGGCGATTTCCCTCTCGCTTGCCGCGGGTCCTCCCGTAAGCAGGTACCTCAGGACTTTCGGCTTTCCCCTGTCTCCCAGCAGCATTACCGCTACGTTGCGAAACTTCATGATTAGCTTAACACATGTTAATTTAAAAAGTTAACGGTTGTTAACCATTCATCCAATTACCGAGATGCCCTTCTCAACCGCGCCCCTGTACTTCGAGCCCAGCTCCTCCTCGCTCGCTATGTGCGCCGCCAAACCATTCCCAAACAGCGCGCGGCACTCCTTATCAAGCTCAAGCAGGCTCCTGTCGAGCGAGCTCCTGAAATAGCCCTCATATCTAGTATGCGGCCTGAGCACGAGCAGCACCTCGATAGCACTGTCCCTTTCCTCCCTTCCTTCAGCAACAGGCCCGAAAAGCACAACCTTCTGCAGCTCCCGGTAGCCGCCTAGCCTGCCAGCCAGGAGCTCCACCAGCTTTTCAAGCGGCTCTTTTACCAATATAGGCACCAGCGCCTTGTACAGATAGCTCTCCTTGTTCACGCGCCAGAGCAGTGCATTGCCAACGTGCACGGGCGTGACGAGGTTCAACTCGTGGAACTCGTGCATAGCCTTGCTCACGGCCGTATGGGAAAGGCCCATCATCTCGGCCACCTCGCGCTCGCTGGCCGACATCTCCTCGTTGAGCAGGCGCAGGAGCAGCTTTACCTTGACCTTGGAGCCCAGCGCCCTCTCGTAGAACCTGTGGAACCGCATATTTTCGCCCATTTAAGCCATTTTCAGCACTTTCTGTTTACATATGTAAATTTAAAAAGCTTCCGTTTGGCAACTTTAATTATACTTCTCTTTCAAATAGCTTTAAATAGGCGGAGACCCACATTATCCTACTATTTCCGGTTATGCTAGGTGCTGGATTTTGGTGTTGACTATGGACGTTAGGGTATTCTCCAACGAAGGCGACGAGCTGCGCTCGCTGATGCTGGAGCTGCACAATATGCTCACTGTGATCGAGGGTAAGCCTGAAACGACTGGGCCGGAGTTCATACTTTACTTCGGGCTGAACAGCAGAATAAGCGCGCTCATGAATGCGCCGGGCTTCGATGCCGAGGGAAGGGACGGCACGGGAACAACCCATCTCATGGCGGCTGCGGGCCTCGGCCTCGATGGAGTGGTCAAGGACCTTCTGAACAAGGACGTCATCCCAACCGCATTGGATAATGCTGGGCGGGATGCCCTAAAACATGCATCCTCAGCAGCCCCCTGCGAAGCCTCGTCTGAAGGCGAGATGTCTCCCTTTTCCAGCAGATCCCGAAGATACTTCTACACGATGAGTATCTTGCAGATTGCCATGGAACATGCAGGACAGGTTGATACGGACAAGTTCACAATATTTGTGAGAAGCAGAGACGCCAGTTCCCTTCCCGCACCCATGAATTCCGGGAAGTCGGACAAGCAACCGGTCAAGCCAGCAATCAGGCCGCCAATCGCTTAGCCTGCGGCCTAGCGAATACTTAAAAACCAGGGAGCGCATATAATCTAACTATTCCTGGGGTCGCCAAACATGCAAAAAATCCAATCTCTGCACAGTAGGATGTGCACTCGGCGTTTTGAAAATAAACTGCAGCTCCTGCGCGAGCGCTGGGTCGAAGGCCGGCCTGCTGATGAAGCGGCAGATCGCTTCGTAGGCCTCAGCCTCGGAACCCGCCGCGACTTCTTCTACAGGCTCTTGCCAAGCAAGCAAAAGCTGTATGCAGTGGATTTGCTGGCCCTTGAGCTGGTTGCCACGCGGGCACGTAGGACGCAGGAGGAAGCGCATATCGCGCAGGCAATGGCATGCGCGGGAAAATTCGGCATCCCACAGCTCGAATCGCTGGTTGAAACCGGGATTACGAAAAAAATATCTAATACGGCGTTCAGACAGGAGTCTGACAATCCCTCTACAGGACTCTTCCCATTCACTCTGCGCGGGACATTCTGGCGCGCACCCGGGCTCATGCAGATATTCACAGCGGCATACCTGCGGCTCGGGGAGCTGTTCAGCCGCAGCAGCCCGGAGTACGCAGAAAAATATTATGCTGGCGCAATTGTGCTCGACTCGAAGAACGCCAAGGCATATGTTGCGCGGGGCAATATCTGGCTGCGGCAGGCCAGGACATCCGCCAACTCCAAGGAATCTGCCGGCGGCACTGAAAACGTCGTCAAGTTCCTTACGAATGCCCTTGCGGATTTCGACAAGGCACTTGGGCTAGACCCGGGCCATGCAGAAGCCCATTATGGAAAAGGCATGGCGCTGGCTGAGTGGGGCCTCTTGGAAGACGCCATAAGCCAATACTCTGCAGCAATACTTCACAACCCGATGCATGCGCAGGCATACACGGAAATGGCCCTTGCAAACCTGACGCTTGGGTTGGAGGCTTGCAGGAGGGAAGGCACACCTCCAAACGCCCCTTCAGTTTTTTTGCACCCCGATGAGTTATTGGCGCTTCCAGAAGAAGAATTCAACAAGCTGGGCGCAATAGATCCAATAATGGATGCGTTCGATAACTGCGACAAGGCAATCAAATTGGACCCGAAACTGGCAAGAGCCCTGTATATCCGCTCCATACTCAACAACCTCCTGGGCAATTCCGATTCTGCAGATGAGGACTTCCGCACTGCGTGCAGCCTGGATCCCGAAATGCCGCCTGACGTCGAACGAATTTCATACCCGGGCTGAGGCCATTTTATGCACAAAACAACCCAAGGTTTTCAAAAAACTCCCCGCATTCCCTCTCCCGCCACGGCACCTCTGGCAGAACCTCTCCAAATCCAACCTACAAGCCAGGAGCTCATGTACGGTTGGTTTGCGAAAAAGGGATGGCTCACGAAGCGCGGCAAGCCAAGGGCCCAATGGGCTCAAAATCCCGATGCCAAGGCAGAATCAGTAAGGCAGTTGGTGGTTGCCCTGAAGAAAGATCCTCGCGACCTCGAATTCAATGACTTCCACTTCAACTACCTCTCCGGCCTTATATCCAACTACTACAACGGCAGCGTATATGCCGCAGTCTCAGACGCATTCCCCGAGCTCAATATCCTTCCATGGGAACTTATGCAAACGCCCCGCGGTTTCTACGAATCCAAGGAAAACCGCATCGCAGCCGTCAAATGGCTAGTTGAAAAACTTGGCAAAGATCCGCGCGACATCACAGTCGAAGACTTCCACTCCAACCGCCTCGGTGGCCTTCTGCTGCGCAACTACAACGACAGCCCCTATGCCGCAGTCTCAGAAGCATTCCCGGAGCTGAACATACATCCATGGGAAATGTTATCGACGCCCCGCGGTTTCAATGAATCCAAGGAAAACCGCATCGCAGCCGTCAAATGGCTAGTTGAAAAACTTGGCAAAGACCCAAGAGACATCACAGTCGAAGATTTCCGCTCCAACCGCCTCGGAGGCCTCCTCAATGCTTACTATCGCGACAGCCCCTACCTTGCCCTTCTCGAGGCTGGCCTGGTCACGCAAGCAGACGAAGCATATATGAAAAGCCGAGGCCTAAAACGCGCGACAGCCTAGGCGCCTTCCTTCCTCTCCGGGTGCTCCACCCAGAGTTTGCGCCTCTCGTCGTTCAGCCTTCTCCTTCCGCGCTCCAAGAATTTGTAAACAGTCGAGTGCATCGCGCCCTCTATGAGCATGCCAATGGCCTGCTCTGCAAGCGCAACCTCGTCAACCAGGCCGATTATGGCGACCGTGTGCCCATATACGCATACATCGGCATCGCTGCACTGCTCGATAATCAGCCTAGTCCTGCCCTGCTCGCCAATCACGCGGCCCTTCACGCGCGCAAGTTCATTGTCCGAGTCGAACAGGATGCGCAGGTCCATGATTTTCAGATAGTAGTCCTCATCAGTGAGCTTTAGCGCCCTCTCAGGTGCGAAGCCTCTTCCAATAGCAAGCACCACATCTTTTGCGCGCCACTCATCGAGCGGGTCCTTGGCCTTTACCTCGACCTCGCCCTCCTCGCTTACCTTGAGCTTGCACCTGCACAGCTTCTCTAGCTTGCGCTTGTCCTTTCCCTTCTCGCCCACGAGCACTCCGACCCGCTCCTCAGGTATGTTGACAAGCTGCATGCCGTCTACTAAGCAAGGCTAATCTTATTACATTTATCCCAACCAACTTTCATTATGCCTTCCAACTCCGACCTCATCGCGCACCTCCTCGAGTCCGGTTATGCAGATGCGCGGGTGGCAGATGCAATGCGTAAAATCGACCGCATCAACTTCATTCCAGCCGAGCTCGCCCCCCACGTCTATCACGACACACCGCTGCCAATCGGCCATGGCCAAACTATCAGCGCGCCCGGCATTGTCGCATTGATGAGCAAGCTTCTCGACGTGCGCGAGGGCATGACTGTTTTAGAAGTTGGCTCAGGCAGCGGCTACCAGGCAGCTATTTTAGCCGAACTCGTAGGCAAGCGCGGCCGCATAATTACACTCGAGCGCATTGAGTGGCTTGTTTCATTTGCAAAAGAAAACTGCAATCGCGCGGGCTACAAGAATATTGAGTTTATTCATGGCGACGGAAGCAAAGGCCACTCTGCAAAAGCGCCCTACGCGCGCATAATCGTAACAGCCGCCGCGCGCTCAGTTCCAAAAGCCCTCACAGACCAGCTGGCAGAAGGCGGCAAGCTCGTTATACCTGTGGGCCAGCCTTATAGACAGGACTTGCTCGTGATAGACAAGCTCGCGGGCGGCGAGCTGCGCACCGAGCCCAGCATACCGGTTATTTTTGTGCCGCTGATAGAAGGTTATTAAATATTCGCGGGCACAATTCCTTTGCTCCGTTGATACAAAATTGAGGGGCAGGTGTTTTTCATGGGTATGTATAAGTACATCAAGCAGACGCTACAAAAGGAATACGCGACTCGTTCTCCTGAATACAGGGCAAGGCTCACTTCCTGGGGCAAGCAGCCCACTACTATCAGGGTTGAGAAGCCCACGAACCTTGCGAGAGCACGCGAGCTCGGCTACAAGGCCAGGCAGGGCGTTGTAATTGTGCGCGTGCGCGTAAGGCGCGGCAGGAGGAAGCGCGAGAAGGCCGACCTCGGCAGGAAGCCGGGAAAGGCCGGCAGGTTCTTCTCGCCGGGCAAGTCGCTCCAGCGCATTGCGGAGGAGCGCGCCAACATCCACTACCCGAACTGCGAGGTGCTGAACAGCTACTGGGTCGGCGCGACCGGGCAGGACAAGTACTTCGAGGTCATACTCTACGACAGGGCGCACCCTGCGAACAAGGACATGCCGAAGCAGGTGGGCAGGGTCTTCAGGGGCCTCACGCACTCGGGCAAGAAGGGCAGGTCGCTCTGAAATAGGTGAGCCTGTGAACGTAACTCTGGGCACGCCCTTCAAGGCGCTTCTCCATAAGGCAGTAGAGGTTGAACTGCAGAAAATGGAAGGACGGCGCTGGCTGCCAATGAAAGAAGTAATGAAGAAGGCAGGGCTCTGAAACGCGATGTTTTTCCTTTATTCTTTTAGGAATATTTCTGTCAAAAAATATTATAAAGCCCGGGCGCAGCGATAGAATGCAAACCAAGAGGTGTGCATATGTGCGGTCAGGTAAGCGTTTCAACAAATCAAAGAACAGAGGCCGTTTCTCTACAGCACGGAGTTAAACTTATTCAGGCCTTTTCAACCCGCCTGCTCCAGAAGAATGCGCCCACAGAGCGCGTCAGGCTTCCGGGGGACGTGCTTGCAGGAGGCAAACCTGCGATTGAACAGTATATAAAGGAAAATTATGGCACGGGGAAGCTGGAGAGCCGGAATCTAAGGGCGCAAAGTTATGTAGAAAAGAATTATGACATACTGCTCCTGGAGGGCTTCAAGACCGCGGCGCCACAAGCGGTGTTGGACAAATGGGCCCCTATTGTATTGGAAGACCTCAGATCACAAGGCCTTCTGCGCCCCGCTCCTTTAGAGCTTGTTGAGGTCAAGGGGCTGAATGGCATCAACTTAGATTCTACAGACCTTTCGGGCTTCAAATTTACCCGGGTCGCGGCTCCGAACGCAACATTCTGGCGCACCCGCGCAATATCAGAGACAACCATCGATGGGGGCGTTTTCAACGGAATCGAGGTATCATTCGCAGACTGGGTGGGCGTGAAGTTTATCAATGACGTGAATGTGCGGGACTCCTATTTCCGCGAAGTATTTATCACAAAAGAAGGCACCAGCGGCGGCGATTTCGGGTGTGCAACCGGTGTGAGCGACGGCGGCATGAGGTTCGTGAAGCCGCAGCCGGAGACGATACGGCAATAACTGCAACGAAACCTCGCTCTCCCGGCCGCACTTCTGGCAGGCGCACATAAGAAAAGCTTAAATCTGCCCTAGTGCACAACGCCCTACTAATTTGAACGATGCGGGCGGCTGGACATGGCGCAGAAACAAGAACCACCTAAAGGCAAGAAAGAAAAGAAAAAGCCTTCCAGGTCCGGCGTGCTGTCCGCACACCCTATCGCGCGTTCTCCTTATCAGAGGCTTTCAAATATGAAACCTGCCCCAGACGTAAATCCGCCCTCGAAAAACGGCAGATCAAAATATTTCCGGCCGCAGAAATGCATCGATGCCATCAGGAGTTCGACCACTCCCGCCACAACGCAGATGAACCTGGGCGTGCTGGCCTTGTTCATAAAGAATTATGCGGGCGACCTGCCCCTTGACCTGAGCGGCCTAGACCTCTCGGGACTCTACCTTCCGCACGCCAACTTAACCGGCGCGAACCTCGCACGCACAAAATTCATAGGCGCCACCCTCGATGGAGCCGATTTCACAGGCGCCACCCTCACGGACGCCATATTCAAAAACGCCTACCTCAAAGACGCCATCTTCCCGCGCGAGCACGCGGATCTGCTGTCAGATGACCAAAAGAGGCAGATTAAAGAGTGGGCCTGAGCAACCTATTTTAACCGTGCCTTCGCAATAGCCTCATGGCCTATTACGACATGCACGTGAGGTTCAAGCCTTCTGCGTCAGACCTGCGCGAGCTGGGCTTTGCCTCTGCATGCACCGGAGGCGAGCAGGTTCAGGAATGCGTAATACACAATGAAAACGAGCTTTCGCAGGCTCCTGCGAAGGGCAAGATATCAATTCTCGCATGCGAGAATCCCGAGCTCCTGCGCAAGGGCGTGAAGCGCTTCGACCTTTTCTTCGTATCGTCATTCTACCCGGACACAGCGCTCATGCGCGAGGTTGCGCGCGAGGAGAAGGCTTTCGAAATACCGGTTAACGGGCTGCTGCGCTCAGGAGGCTACGCAAGGGCCAACCTGCTTGCAAGGATGCGCTTCTTCGTGCGGCTGTGCATAAAGTACAAGGCGGATTTTGTGCTGACCAGCAGGGCGAGCGACAGGCTTGAAATGAAGAGTGTGGATGAGCTGATTGCGATTGCAGGCATGCTCGGGCTTGAGCCACAGCAAGCAAAGCATTCTCTTTCAGATGTGGCTGGGCGCATAATCAGCGAAGCAGCCTCACGCCACTAATGCCATGGAAATGGGAATCGTAAGTAACAAGCAAAGCCGATTTCTGCTGGGCAGCGGTAAGTATTATTGCGTCTGCAAGGGACAATCTATGCTTTATCGCATTATTTGCTGCCTCCTCACACAAGAAAGAATCAACATCAACAATCTCGCTATTGCTCTTGACAAACCAAAGCTTGGACTCTCTTTCTGAACGCGGTATTCCGACGCCCAGCATCTTTTTCTTGATTTCGAAAAGGGACAAAGCGCATGTGAATTTGCGCATCTCGTCATTTTCCGCATAACCTGCCGCTTGTTCTTCTCCACTAACAAGATATGTAATCCAAACCGAAGAGTCAAGTAAAACCCTAGTATCTGTCATGCTCGTCCCTCAGTCCTTTCAATGCTTCTTCTCTCGATTTGAAATACTTCTGAAGAGACCCACGCATAGATTTGGGCGCGGCCTTTTTTCTCACAAGATGGGAAATAATGTCGTCGTAAGAACTCGCCTTTTCTTTCTTCCTGAGCTCCTTTAGCATAGCTATCGTCTGCACCCGAAGTTGTACTGTTGAGAATTCTCCCATGCGCTCACCTGCTTATATTCTATAAGTTATAGCCTATAGATTTTTAAACCTTTCCTTCGTATCCTATATCTATGACGTTGAAGCCAAGCATGCGCGAGAAGTGGCGCTACGTTTCATTCAGGCTTGAGGTAGAGGGCGAGCTGAGTGCAAGCGAGGCAAAGGACGGCATTGAGAAGGGCGTCATACGCTTCCTCGGCGAGCTGGGCGCCTCGATAGCGAAGCCCAAGGTGCTCGAGTACGGTGCGCAGGAGCGCGAGGGCATCGTAAGGTGCGAGACTGCGGGCGTGGGCGGGGTGCGCGCTGCCCTTGCGCTAATCAATAATTTAGGCGGCAAGAGGTGCGCAGTGCGCACGCTCAAGACGAGCGGCACTATTGCAGGGCTTGGCGTGAAGCACCGCTAAACCCTTTTAAATATATAGCGTTCCAACTACTTCATAGTTCTGTTCACAGAGGTGAAATCAATGTATCCAGCTGTAAATCCACAGGCTTACGACAGGGCCATAACCGTATTCAGCCCTGACGGCAGGCTGTTCCAGGTAGAATATGCGAAGGAAGCCGTGAGGCGCGGAGCGACTGCAGTGGGCGTAGTGGGCGCAGATGCAGTAGTGCTCGTGGCCTTCAAGAACCTCACCTCAAACTTGCTCGTGAACGAGTCCATGAAGAAGGTGTACAAGATTGACGACCACCTTGCGGCAACTGCCAGCGGGCTGGTCGCGGATGCGCGCAGGCTCGTGGACATCGCGCGCCTCGAGGCGCAGAAGCACAAGCTGCAGTACAACGAGCCCATATCGGTCGAGCAGCTCAGCAGGCACCTGTGCGACCTTATGCAGATTTACACGCAGTACGGGGGCATCAGGCCCTTCGGAGTTTCCCTGCTCATGGGCGGAGTGGACGGCGAACCGAGGCTCTACGAAGTGGAGCCCAGCGGCGCGCTCACTGGCTACAAGGCCTATGCAATCGGCTCGGGCAAGAAGGACGCCGAGGCATTCTTCGAGAAGGAGTACAAGGACGGCATGAAGATGGAAGAGTGCATAGAGCTCGCGCTCAAGGCTCTCAAGAAGAGCGAGAACGTGAAGTTCAAGCCCGAGAACATCGACATAGCGGTTGCCACAAAGGCCACGAAGACATTCAAGGTGCTTGAGCCGGCCGAATCCGTAAAGTACCTCTGATGATTGCTGCCCTGAGAGGGCAATTTTATGACATCGCTCGAGAAGTCGGTAATAGCGCATCTTGACATGCAGGGCGAGCACTTCGAACTGCTGGTGGATGCCGACCTTGCCTACATGTACAAGACGGGCAAGAAGACTGACTTGGCAAATGTTCTGGTGGTGGAGGAAGTATTCAAGGACGCGAAGAAGAGCGAGAGGCACAAGAGCGAACTGCTGCAGAAGATGTTCAAGACTACGGACATAAACGAGATTGCGAAGCAGATAATACAACGGGGTGAACTGCAGCTGACGACAGACCAGCGCAGGAAAATGCTGGAGGACAAGAGGAAGCAGATAGTGGCGATAATCGCGCGCGAGTGCATTGACCCGCGCACGGGCGCGCCGCACCCTCCTGCAAGAATCGAGAAGGCGATGGAGGAGGCGCGCGTGCACATAGACGCCACCAAGAGCGCCGAGGCGCAGCTCGAGGAAGTCATGAGCTCCCTGCGGCCGCTGCTGCCCCTCAAGTTCGAGAAGCTGCGCATTGCGGTCAGAATTCCCGCGGAGTTTGCGTCCAAGGCATTCGGCTCGCTCAAGGAGTTCAACATGCAGCAGGATGAATGGCAGAAGGACGGCTCGCTCATCGCGGTTGTCGAGATTCCCGCCGGAACGCAGGGAGACTTCTACGACCGCGTGAACAAGCTGACCGCGGGCAAGGTCGAGACAAAGGTCCTGAAAAAGTAGGCGGAAACGGGATGCGGGCGGAAAACGGAAATTCGTGATTTGCGATAACAGGTGATTTTGGATGGCAGGAAAATTGGTGGTTCCAGGCGAGATAATCGCCGAAGGCTCGAAAGGCGGCGTGAATGCCTACAGCGAAGATGGCAAGATACGCTCTGAAGTAATCGGCATCGTGGACGAGCAGAAGGGCCGTGTCATACCCTTGAACGGCCAATACATACCAACGGCGGGCGATTGGGTAATCGGCGTGGTGCAGGACGTGAAGTACGCGGGCTGCGGCGTTGAGATAAAGTCCGCCTACCGCGCATTCATACTCAACAAGATGACGCGCATTGAGTTCAAGATGGGCGATGTGGTGGGCGCGACTATTGAGCGCGTTGACGAGGCGCGCAACATTGACCTGGCCGAGCCCCGCAGGCTAGTGGGCGGCGAGATTCTTGTGATTAGCGCCGTGAAAGTGCCGCGCGTGATTGGCAGGGCAAACTCGATGATAAACATGCTCATAACGGAGACGGGCAGCGAGATTCTCGTTGGCAGGAATGGAAGGATATGGATAAAGGGCGGCAAGAGCGCGCTCGCGGTGCGCGCAATTCTGACAATCGAGCGCGAGGCGCACACGCAAGGGCTAACGGACCGCATAACTGAATTGCTGAAGACCGGGTGAAGAAAAGATAGCTACAATTGCGTTGCAAAAAACAAAGGTGATTGAATGGTTGGTGGAGCTACCACAAAGGAGCTCATTGTGAATGGAAAACGGCTGGACGGCCGCGCGCTGGACGAGCTGAGGCCCATAAAGATAGAGGCCTCGGTGCTCAACAAGGCGGACGGTTCAGCCTACGTAGAGTGGGGAAAGAACAAGGTGATTGCAGGCGTATTCGGGCCGCGCGAGTGCTTCCCGAGGCGGGATGTCAATCCATACCGCGCAACGCTCAGGTGCAGGTACCGCATGTCGCCCTTTGCGACAAGCGACCATGGCAGGAGCGGGCCGAACAGGCGCTCGACCGAACTTTCCAAGGTGATAAGGGAAGCCTTCGAGGGCGTTGTTCTGCGCGAGCAGTTCCCGAAGACTGCCATAGACGTCACGGTCGAAGTTCTGCAGGCTGACGGCGGCACAAGGTGCGCCTCGCTGGTTGCAGTCTCAACCGCGCTCGCTGATGCGGGCATACCTATGAAGGATTTGGTGAGTGCAGTCGCAGTGGGCAAGATAAATGGCAAGCTCGCACTCGACCTCACGGGCGTTGAGGACAACTTCGGAGACAGTGATATACCCGTGGCAATAACAGGCCGCAACAAGGAAATAGTGCTGTTCCAGATGGACGGCGTGCTCCTGCCCGAGCAGATTTCGCAGGCGCTTAAGATGGCGTCTGCGGCAAACGAGCACATACACGCACTGCAGGTGGACGCGCTCAAGCTCGTCTACGAATCTAAGCAGGCGCAGGGCGGTGCCCGCACGGGCGCAGCTTCGGAGGAGGACTGATTATATGACAATAAACATACTTGACGAGATAAAGCGCGACTATGTGCGCGACCTTGCGATGCACGGCGGCAGGACCGACGGCAGGGCAATGGATGCGTTCAGGCCCATAAGCGTCGAGCCAGGCGTGATAACCTCAGCCGAGGGCTCTGCGCGCGTGAAGCTCGGGAAGAGCCAGGTGATAGCCGGCATCAAGCTGGGCGTCGGCTCGCCATTCCCGGACAGGCCCAAAGAGGGCGTTCTCTCAACTAATGCCGAATTCCTGCCCCTGGCCTCGCCTTCCTTTGAGTCAGGCCCGCCCAGCGAGCTGTCCATAGAGCTCGCGCGCGTGGTGGACCGCGGCATAAGGAGCGCGAATGCAGTTGACATTGCATCCCTCCTCATCGACGAGGACACTGAGGGCAAGTCCAAGGTCTGGGCAGTCTACATCGACCTCTACGTGCTTGACCACGACGGCAACCTGCAGGATGCGGCCGGCCTTGCGGCCATGTCTGCAATACTGAACGTGCAGATGCCCAAGTACGAGGACGGCAAGCTGACGCTCGAGGAAAAGACCGGCCCGCTGCCCTCGCAGGCAACCGCAGTCTCATGCACCTTCGGCAAGATAGGAAACGCGATTCTGGTGGACCCCTCCTATGAAGAGGAGGTGAGCCTTGACGCACGCATAACAATGGCCACCATACCGGGCCACATATGCGCGTGCCAGAAGACGGGCATGGGCTCTTTCAAGCTGGAGGAAATCGACAGCTGCATGCAGATAGCCCTGAAGAAGGGCGATGAGCTGAGGGCGCTGTTAAAGCAGTAGCTGAATGGCTCAGACTCGCAATAAAAACGAATAAAAATGTGCGCAGGCACAAGAGTGCCACAAAATCTGCACAAAACGGAGCGATTGATATGGTAAAAGCATCGGTAAGGGGCGGCGCAGAGATGCGCAAGCTCGCTGCCAACATTGACAAGCAGAAGCGCGCCAGCTACCCGTGCCCATCATGCGGCAAGGCGGCTGTCAGGCGCATATCTAATGCAGTTTGGAAATGCAGGTCCTGCAGCGCGACTTTTGCAGGCGGAGCCTACAACCTCTCAACGCCCATGGGCGGAGTTGGCAACAAGGCTCTGGACGTAATTTCTGCCCAGCAGAAGAGCAGTAACTTGAAGTCAGGTGGAAAAAGCGGCTAGGTGGAGGCGAAACTATGTATACTTGCTGGAAATGCAAAGAGTCCATAAAGGAACTCGACCAAGCCTTCATCCGATGCCCTAAGTGCGGCTCGCGCGTGCTCTTCAAGGAGCGCCAGCCCGTTACGCGGGACATCAAGACTGATTAAGGTTAAGGTATGGCCACAAAAGCCGACTGCACACTTACAGTCCATTTTGAGAGCGCAAAGGAGGCGCAGCAGGCGGGCCTCATACTCAAGCGCGAGACAACATTCAGGAAGCGCGGGAGCGCAGAGGTAAGGATAAAAAACCGTTCTATTACAATAGTCATCCAGGCCGATGACATAGTGGCGATGAGGGCAACGCTCAACACATACCTGCGGCATCTACAGGTCGTGGGCGCGGTGTCCGATGTCGCCGGAAACGGGTGATATTCATGGCGCAGACGGGAATTGAAGGAATGGAAAAAGAGCTTGCCGAGTACCAGTCGCTCCAGACCCAGCTCCAGTACATGCTTTTCCAGAAGCAGCAGTACAAGATGCAGCTCGACGACGCCGACATGGCGCTGGGCGAGCTCGCGAAGGCCGAGGGCGATGTTTACAAGAACGCCGGCCTGCTAATGATTAAATCGAACAAGGATGACGCACTGAAGGACCTCAAGGAGAAGAAGGAATTCATAAGCGTGCGCATGAGTTCGCTTGCCAAGCAGGAAGAGGGCCTGCGCGAGCAGCTCGAGGGGCTCAAGGCAAAGCTTGAGGCTGCAATAAAGCGGAAAATCTGAGTGAGGGCGCGCTTATGGCCGGCGACCTCCGATTCCTTGACTCTTTAAAAGGAAAGCGCGTAGTGCTGACCTTCCACTCGCTCGGCGACGTTGATGGCGTGGCCGCGGCCTTTGCGCTCAAAAACTACTTGGGCGAGCGCGCGCTCGTCGTGCCCGCTGACCGCGTAACTTCGCTCTCCGGAAAACTTCTTGCGCATGTCGGCTTCTCGCTCGACGAACTCCCACAGTCAGCCGCCTCGGCTTCCGCCGCTTCTCCCTCGGCTCGCGCTCCTTATGATGCACTCGTCGTGCTCGACTGCAACTCGCGCATGCTCATGGGCCGTTTCTCTAATGAAAAACCCTATGCTGTAATAGACCATCACTCACTGCACACCGACCCGCTCGGCTCTCGCAATGAGTTCATCAACCCCTCCTATTCCTCTGCATCTGAAATAGTCTACGAATTCTTACGCGAGCGCCAAGGGCAGAAGCCGCTTGACAGCCGCATCGCGCTTTTGCTGGCAGCCGGCATTGCAACAGACTCCGCGGGCTTCAGGAGCTCGCGCGAGAAGACTTTCACTTACATGGGCGAGCTTTTGGCGCAGGCACACACTGAATACGGCGACCTGCTCGAGCTTCTCGAAGTGCCACTCAACATCTCAGAGCGCGTGGAGCTGCTTCGAGCCTGCCAGCAAGCCAAAGTGGAACGAAAGGGCAACTTCCTTCTTGCAACCTCGCTCGTGAAATCCTATGAAGCTGCGGCAGCCGATGCGCTCATTGCGCTCGGTGCCGACGTCGCATTCGTGGGCTACGCAGGCGATGATGCGCGCATCTCCGGCCGCACCACGCTGCACCTCGCGCACACCATCCAACTTACCGAAATAATGGCGCGCGCAGGCAAGCTTTTGGGCGGGAGCGGCGGAGGCCACCCTGCAGCAGCAGGCGCCACAGGGCCGAAGAAGTCAAAGCTCAAGCAGGCGCTCGCCCTCTGCTCAAAGCTCGCGCTTGAGAGATTGGGCTGAAACAGTAGCCAAACTCGCCGAAGACATTCAAAAACATATAAATAGGGTAAAGCTCAAATGCAACCATGGCCAGCGAGTGGTTTTACGGTTTGCTTGTCTTGCTATTGGGTGTTGGACTCATGTACGGCGTCTACCATGCGCTCACCTCTGCTGACACAATACGGCAGGCTTCCAACTCGCTTCCCTCTTCGCAGTACTCTTCTTCCCCTTCACAAACAGCATCTTCCCAGCCCGTGTGCACCGAAGGCTCCAAAGAATCTTGCATTTTAGCCAACGGCTGCGATGGCAAGAAAGTCTGTTTCCAGGGCGAATGGACCAGCTGCATTGCGCCCAGGCAGGCCTGCACACCAGGCTCAAAACTAGGGTGCGCATTTACAGATGAAAACGGCTGCGGCGTGGGTGAAAAAACCTGCAACGAATGCGGCACAGGCTGGAGTGGCTGTTCTCCATGAGCTCGAAAAAAGGTTTCGTATTCACCGTAGATGCCTTCGTAGCCCTCACGCTAGTCGTGCTCGTAATCTTCGTAATAGTCTACCAGCTCAACATACCATCAGCCTTCTTCCCTCAGCAGTCCCAGACCTACAACTACGCGCGCGACGTCGTGAGCACGCTGAGCACGCTGACAATAAAGAACCTTAAAGATAATAACGATAAGCTCGGCGATCCTCTATATGATATGCTGTTGGATTCGGGCTATGCATACGTTCTCGACATCAATGGCGATCCAATACCCTACCTTCCAATCACAACTGAAGACGATCACACCGTTCTTGAACAGATAGCAAAGGAAGCCCGAATTACTGACAGGAAAGAGGTAGCTAGGCTTATTGCAGTGAATCTCCTTGCTTCCGATGCTGACAACGATTCGACGACCTCTGGCAAGCCGATGATTCCTGAGCAGTTCGGAGTTAAGATTAGCATCGAAGGTTATCCGGACGCGGACGTGATAGTACGCGACAAGCCGTTCACAAAAATCCAGTCTTCCGCTAGCTATGTGTTGATGGGCTACACTGCAAGCCGAGACCCCCGCGTCCCGCGCTATGATTATCCTTCCTATGTTCCGGAAAACAGAAAATACTGCTCAGACGGAACTTCAGACGGCGCACCTGGAGATATTGACAGCAACCAACCTGCGCTTCCCTGTGCTGTCTTTTTCCAAGACACCAATTATGAACCAGGGGCAATAACCGAGACGCCACTCATTGTGCGCGTCAGCGTATGGACGTGAACTTCATGATTTTCCACAAATCCCACAAAGCATTCTTCTTCACAGGCGCAGTGGCCATTCTGCTCGTGCTGCTCATAGCCTCAACCATGACCTGGGTCGCAGTCTCGAACGCGCGCTCCGAGCGCGCGCCGCTCATTACGCAGGGCCAGCAGGTTCAGAACATGGTGCAGAGCGTCATGGGCTACCAGCGCGCGCTGCAGGTTTCATCGGAAACGGCGTTTTATCAGACCAACCTGCACATGCGCGCGCAAATTACAGTTCCGAATCCATCAGGCGGCATGACTGCATTAGATGCAAAAAACGAAAGGTATACGTGCATCTATCCTGACATTAGCCCTACTCCTGATCCGCTATGCGACATAGCCCATTCCAATGATCCGATTTACACGGGAGTAAGAAATAATGTAATCAAGTACTTCTTCTGCGACACATTGGCAACCTATGCGCAGGGCTGGAGATCCGGGATAAGGAAGCTCGGCAATGAGATGGGGCTTGACGTGTTTATCACTGAAGACCCGGATGCGGAAGAGGTCTGCAAGCTCTCAATGTCTAATTACAGGACTGTGAAAGTGGAATACAAAGGAACCTACGAAATAAGAGACAAGGCAACCGGCCAGCTGCTTGCCAGCGGCAAGCTGCCCGGCGAGGCCTACGTGGACATAAACGGCTACGAGGACCCTGCCATATGGGACCGGGCCCGCAAGGATCCGGCTGCGTTCACCGGCGGTCCTATAAGGAACATATACTTCAGCGGCGAGGTCGGGACCAAGCCTACTGTCGGGACCTCGCCTGACGTCCTCAAGCCCGATCCAAAGGTGATTGGCATGCGCGGCAAGGGCTGGTTCTACGGCAAGACCATCTCTGATACGTTCGACTCAGTCTCCAATCCCGAATGCGTGGACGCTTCAGATCCCAACCCGACGAACCTCAAGAAATGCATAGTCGTCATATTTGCAGTTTCCTTCTCGGATCCCAATGTCGTCTCGGACCTTAATGCAAACTACGGCGGTGTAATCCTGCTGAACGTGCCGGAGGAAGTTGTAAGCGACGTTGACTGCGACGGCAACTTAATACCTGATTACGAACTTCATGAGGAAACGGAATACTGCCTTGACTGCCTAACGTACTTGAAGAAGATTGGTACTGACGAAATTACAACAAACCCTCTGGACTGCCCCTTCGGGGTGCCCCAACCTCCGCTACCAAACATCCTGGGCCCGAACGGCCTTAACCAGGTTTCGATCCCGTTCATAGCAGCAGATTACACAGATCCATCCATCAAGGCTTTCGTGGACGATCCAGCAAACCGTTGGAAGCACTACTTCATAGGTTCTAAGAACTGGAGCAACACAATAGGCATCTCTGAAGTTCACAATATTTGGGACATCGAGAAGCTCAGGGCAACTGCGGTGTGCGGATTCTATATGAATATGAGCGGCTATGTGGACGTGAACAACCAGCCCATCCCAGATGCGCCGGACTTCCTACAGCGCATGACCATAAGCGGCGACAGCCAGACTTCGCCCAACGGAATCGAAAGCTTCCTGGTTGGCGTGGGCGTGAATGACATATGGAATGAGGGCGTTCTAATAACCGGCGTCTCGGGAATCTATTCCAACGCGGACCACGCATATCTAGAGCAACTCGGTCCTCCGAAAGCCTCACCCGATACCTTCAGGATGAAGGGCATGCCCGGATGCCGCGAGCTGGATCAGTGCTCTTACCTTACGCCAGCGGGCCAGAGCTCGCCCGTAGGCCACTTTGCAATTGATTACACAGACCACTTGCTCTATGATCCTTTCAACATCTTGCAATGCAATCCCGATTCTGCGACTTCAGGCTATCATGCCTCCTGCGACGACACTGCAAACTAGCTGATATTATGGACTCCCACCGCGCCCAGGCAAGCACCGAGCTCTTCGTGCTCGTAGCCTTCTTCCTAGTCTTTCTCATACCCATAGTCTTCCTGATGATGAACCTGTCGGGCGAGAAGGCGAACGAGGCGTCGCTGGCGCAGGCGCAGCAGCTGGGCAGGAGAATGACGGACCTTGCAGACCAGGTTTACATACAGGGCGGCGCGGCGCAAAAGGTGGAAGCGCTCTTCTTCCCGGCAAACATCATCAACCTGAATGTGGGCGGGGACGCGCCCGATAAGCACGAAATCGTGATAACGGTTTCAACCTACAACGGGGAGACTGACTTGGTGTTCATGACTACTGCACCGCTTTCAACGACTACGGACTGGACCGGCCAGCCCGACCTTTACCTGGGCGCCGGCATGAAAAAAGTAAGGGTTTACAATGAACCTGCCGATAATTCGGTGGCGATTGACTATGAGCCCTAGGCTGAAGGCGCAGATGGCGCTTGAATTCCTTTTGCTAGTGTCCTTCTTCCTCCTAGTGCTCGTGATAGCCATGGGCTATTTCGCGAGCCTGCAGCAGACCGAGATGACTAACCGCGAGTATCTGCTCGGCAGGGAAGTTGCAGCCCGCATTGCGGACGAGGTTCACCTGGCGCTGGTGAGCGGGCCGGGCTATGAAAAGACCATTAACCTGCCTCCGACAGTGGCAGGCTCGCCCTACGAGCTGCGCATAACGAACTCCGACCAGTTCGCAACAGCCTACGTGGAAATCAGCTGGACGCGGGGCGGCACAGACCTGGAATACGCCTTCCCGCTTGCGAGCAGGAGCGTTTACGGCGAGCTGAACGGACTGGGGGTATTTCCACCATTTGCTTTAGATGTTACAATACCTTTAACTATAAAGAATGCTGATCTTACAGACAACCGAGTTGGTATAATTGTTTTCCACCAAGACTAAAACCTCCAAAGGCCAGTTCTTCTCGCTAGACGTGATAGCGGGCTCGCTGATCTTCATGGTGGCCTTCTTCATCCTTGCCTTCTACTGGCTCAATGCGCAGGCAGGCATGGGCGATAAGACGGATGATCTGCAAAGGGAATCCGAGCGCATTGCGGACCAGCTCATGGTGCCCAGCCAGTTTGAAAACATTGAATTTACCGATATGCAAACCGCACTCGGTCCCATGTGCCCTAACTATCCCGATATAACGGATACATCGATAAAGCAGCCAGACGACCTCCTCCCTGTCAATTATGTCAGCATAATCAATTCCAAGTCAAGGGTACTGCTCACGGCAATGGCATATCTCAACTACACGAGTGCCCTAACTGCGGGAGCAGGAAGCATCAGATTCTACGACTCAATAAAAGAAAAGCTGGGAATTCCCCGGTATGAGTATTATATTACGCTTGAAGATAGCAATGGGGACGTGCGTACGGATTGCGCAGATTTTGGATTCACGACTACGACCTGTTCTCCTAGCGGTCCGCCGCCAATGTTGAACTGCGTGGGAGGCGCGCCTCCGCCACCAAATGCCCGCGAAATTGCAAATGCAGAGCGCATAGCGCTGTTTAACCGATACCGGGGCGAATTTGATCCTGATGTTGCTGGCCAGCTGTACTTTGGAGCACCAGAACTGGTCAAGGTACGCGTTCAGGTGTGGCGTCCATAGGCTCATATTAGGAAATATACGAGGTGTTTTGAAATGATAATCGGAGTACCAAAAGAAATAAAGGACAACGAGAACCGCGTGGCGCTCACGCCCTCGGGCGCGTCCGAGCTCAAGCGCAGCGGGCACACCGTTCTCGTGCAGAAGGATGCCGGCGCAGGCAGCGGGTTTGCAGATGCGCATTACCTGAAGGCGGGTGCGCAGATTATCGACTCGCCCGCGGAAATTTTCGAGAAGGCCGAGATGATACTGAAGGTCAAGGAACCCCAGCCGCCCGAGCTCAAAATGCTCCGCGAGGGGCAAATACTTTTCACCTACTTGCACCTGGCAGCAGAAAAGGCTGTTACAGATGCACTGCTTGAGCGGAAAGTCACGGGCATAGCCTACGAAACAGTGTCGGAGAACGGCTTCCTGCCCCTCTTGGCGCCCATGAGCGAGGTAGCGGGCCGCATGTCCTGCCTGGTTGCAGGCTATTACCTGCAAAAGCCGCATGGCGGAAAGGGCGTGCTAATGTCGGGCGTGCCGGGCACAAAGCCTGCAAAGGTGCTCATAGTGGGCGGTGGCTTTGTGGGCATGAATGCCGCAACTGTAGCCTATGGCATGGGCGCGGACGTTACAATACTTGAGAAGGGCATACCAAGAATACGTGTGCTCAAGGACCTTCTTCCAAAGGCCACAATATTAGTGTCAAACCATGCAGTGCTCGAGGACGAAATTAAGACCGCAGACGCGGTAATAGGCGCAGTGCTCGTGCCCGGCGCAAAGGCGCCCAAGCTCATAACAAAGGAAATGGTGGCGAGCATGCAGCCAGGTTCAGTCATAGTGGATGTTGCGATAGACCAGGGCGGATGCACAGAGACATCACGGCCAACTACTCACTCAAAGCCGGTTTACACCGAGAACGGCGTAATACACTACTGCGTGACCAACATGCCCGGCGCATACCCGCGCACCTCGACGATAGCATTAACAAACGCAACCCTGCCCTATGCGCTCCTTCTCGCAAAAAGTGGCACAGCCGCAATTAAGACAAACGTGCCGCTCAAGCTCGGCCTGAACACGTACAAGGGCAAGCTCACGTGCGAAGGCGTTGCGGAAGCATTTGGCATGGAGTACGTGAACCCGGACAAATTACTTTGAAACAGAAACCTCAACCTTCTTCACGCCCTTCAAGGCCTTCACATGCTCCTCCACTTCCTCCTTTATGTTCTCGGTGAACATCTCATCAGTGTTGCCAAGTGAAATCTCCACTTTGACTGCGCCCGCCTTCCCATCCACCTCAACATTCTTCACCATCTTCAGCCGCACTATGTTTATGCCAATGTCAGGGTTAATCACACCCATCAGCTCATTCATCACATTCTCAGAAGTCAGCTCAGTCTCGCCTTCAGCACCAGCTTTAGCCAGCCCATGCTTCTGCTCGTAATCCCTTATGGCAGCCATCAACGTCTTGGCAGCCAGCACGGAGCAGTGCATCTTGACTGAAGGAAGGCCTCCCAGCTCGTCGGCAGCAGCATTCCACTCGATCTTCTTGGCCTCCTCCAACTTCTTGCCCTTGGCCATTTCTGTAATTATGGACGCAGTCGCAATGTTAGAAGCGCACCCGTATGACTTGAACTTTATGTCCTCAATCACGTGCGTCTTGGGATTGACCTTCAAATAGACGCTCACCATGTCGCCGCACGCAGGGCTGCCTTCAGTAGCCTCGGCATCAGCCCCTTCAATCTCGCCCATGTTCTTCGGGTGCAGGAAATACTCGAGCACCTTTTTCGTATATTTCAAAGCCATTTTTTCGCCTCTTTTCCTATTCCCCTAGCACTTCCTTTCTTTCCTCATAATAACTCTTCGACTTGCCGGGCCTGAACGCGCTCATCTTGCGCAGCTCCTCAACTTCCTTTCTGACCGCGGCCACCACATACCTTGCCTCTTTCTCATTGTTGAACTTTGACAGCGAGAACCTGATGGAGCCATGCGCCTGCTCATGCTCCAGCCCGATTGCCTTGAGCACATGGCTCGGCTGCAGGGATTTGGAAGAACAGGCCGAGCCTGTTGATACGCAGATGCCCTTCACGCTCAGCCGCATCAGCAGCGCCTCGCCCTCTATGAAGTCGAATGTAATGTTCGCATTGTTGCACAGCCTCCTGCCCAAATTCTTCCCTACAGGCCCGTTCATTCTTGTGTTCGGTATTTTCAAGAGCTCCGCAACCAACGCATCCCGCAGGCGCGCCATGCGCGGCACTTCCTTCTTCATATCCCGCACTCCAATTTCAGCCGCCTTTGCAAAGCCCACAATGCCTGGCACATTCTCAGTGCCCGCCCTCAAATTCCCCTCCTGCGGCCCACCGTAAATCTGCTTGCCCAGCCGGATGCCCCGCCTTACGAAGAGCGCGCCAACGCCCTTGGGGCCATGAATCTTGTGCGCATTCAGCGTGAGCAGGTCAACATTCTGCCGCTTAACGTCAATCGGCACTTTCGTAAAGCTCTGGCATGCATCTGTGTGGAAGAGCACTCCCTTAGCCCTGCAAACCTTGCCAATTGCCCCAATATCCTGAATAGTGCCAATCTCGTGATTGGCATGAATCACGCTCACGAGCACAGTCTTGTCATCAATTGCCCTTGCCACCTGCTCAGCACTTACAAAGCCTTCCGAATCAACATCTAGGAATACAACTTCAAAGCCCTTCTCAGCCATGCGCTTGAACACATTGCCCACAGACGCGTGCTCAATCTTCGTCGTAATTATTCTCTTGCCCTTCGCGCCCTCGCCAAGCGCCTCGCATGCACCCACAATCGCAAGATTATTGGCTTCAGTAGCGCATCCAGTGAAAATAATCTCCTCAGGCTCGGCATTAATGCACTTCGCAACCGTGCGCCTGCTGGCATCCAGAATCTCCTCTGCCTCAAGGCCCATATAGTGCAGGCTCGACGCATTGCCATACTTTTCAGTCATGTAGGGCAGCATAGCCTTGGCTACCTCTGGCAGAACCCTTGTCGTGGCCCCGTTGTCCATGTAAACTTTCATTCCATCGCCCTCTGCATCAGCAGTTCAGCAAACCTCGACCAGGAACCCTTTCCTGCCTACGGGCATTAGCTTGGTCTTGTCCCCTTTCTTTATGCCCATGTGCCGCGCCAAATCCTCGGGTATGGTTATGATGAGCGACCTGCCCGCATAGCTGACCTTCCTCTCGAAAATCAGGTTCTTCTTCCGTATGTTCTCGAGCGAGAGGTTGCAATAGCCGCACATGCCCGCCTTTCCCGGTTCGTCATTCTTCGCTTTAGCACCCATATCAATCACTAATCTAATTAGTGAAAGATAAGAATTAAAAAGCTTTCTGCGTCCTGCCAGACAGATGCTAGAACGCCCTAGGCCTGTATCCGGATTTGGTCTAGCTACCGCATCAGAAACTAATTAAAAGACATACTTCGTAGGATATTGGTTCTGCAAGACAATCAATTTGACTGGGTGAACATATCAAAGCACAATCGGCAATCGAGTACCTGACAATTTATGGCTGGGCATTCTTATTATTGGTCGTTATGCTCGCAGTATTGTTACAGTTGGGCGTTTTCAAAACAGCAAACTATGTCCAAACTGGAAACGAAGTCGTGGGGTTCAACAGCTTCAACATCAACCGAGTTCTTGTGCGCTCATCAGGCGAATTCGAGGTCAGCCTCTCCAACCTGCTCGATGACAAGGTTACTATAACGGAAATCACCGTGGACGGCTTGCCCCTAACAAACGTTTTGCCAGCGCTGCCCTTCAACCTTTCAGCGGGCTCGAACGTTACGATAACAGCAGACTCGCCAGTCACAGGCACCGCAGGCGCGATTTACAATTCCAAGATAAGCATAAAATTCGACGTTGAGCGCGGCACCTCAGACCACTATGACGCGGGCTTCCTCAAGGGCGAGTTCCAGCCCGGCGGAATGGGAAAAAAGCAGTGTTCGAACGGGCTCGATGACGACAGCGATACGCTCACCGACTTCCCCGCAGACCCAGGCTGCTCCAATGGGAATGATGGAAACGAGCGCAACCCGCTAATAGCGTGCGATGATGAGAAGGACAACGACAATGACGGGCTCAAGGACTATCCTGCAGACCCCGGCTGCTCGAGCCCCATAGACGGTGATGAGACTGATTCAGTGCTGGAAACAGCGTGCGAGGACGGCGTCAACAACGACAATGACGGCCTCATCGATTATCCTGCAGACCCCGGCTGCACGGGCGCCTCTGACACGAGCGAGCTCGGCATGGTGGAGTGCGACAATAATGTTGACGATGACACTGACGGCTACACCGACTATCCTGCAGACACCGGATGCTCAAGCGCCTCTGACACAAGCGAGCTTGGCACGGTGGAGTGCAACGACGGCAACGACAATGATGCGGACGGCCTCATTGATTATCCTGCGGACAGCGACTGCTCGAGCCCCGCCGATGACAGCGAAGCCTCGTCAGCATCCTGCGCTGACACCGACGGCGGCATCAACTACACTACGCTGGGCTCGGTGAGCGGCTACTACAACGGCATGCCTTACAGCTACACTGACTACTGTGCCGGCTCATACATTGCTGAACACTACTGCGACGGCACGGTGAACAAGACCTCGTGGTATACTTGCAATAGCATGGGCACCGGCTACACATGTTCAAACGGCGTCTGCGTGCCTCCTGCGCCTCCGGCGAACTGCACGGACAGCGACGGTGCACTGCCCATGGAGCCGTTTTACCCGATAGCATCACAAATAGGCACCGCGGGAACGTGCACTGATGCGAACGGAATTTTCACTGACATCAGCGTCAACTCAACAATCCTGAACGAGTTCTACTGCGGCCCGACGCAGAACCCGATTTCGTGCCTGAATACCACATGGTACAACTGCCTCTCGCACAACTACACCGGCTCTTCGGGCGGCAAGTGCATCTGGGAGAACGTGTCAAACAACAACAGCTGCAGTGATTCGGATGGCGGCTTGATATACAATGTCACCGGTGCAACTAGCGGCTACTACAACAACACAGCTTACAATTACACCGACAGCTGTTACAATGCGACATGGGTGAATGAGCAGTTCTGCTCTGGGAGCCCATGGCAAGCTATCTGGTCGAACTCGACTGTTTACGCATGCAGTAACATGGGCGCGAACTACACATGCTCTGCTGGGAAGTGCGTGTACAGCGCACCTCCGCCGCCCAACATGACAAACTGTACGGATACAGACGCTTATCTGCAAGAGGCGCTGAAGTACCCGCTCCAGTCGCAGATAGGCGTGCAGGCGCAGTGCACTGACTACCGTGGCATATATTACGACACGAGCCAGGATTCCAATTGGACGAGCGAATACCATTGCTACCAATACAACAGCAGCGAAAACAGGTGCGGCTTGACCGTATACAACTGCCTGTCATGGAACTACACTGGCTCATCGGGCGGCAAGTGCGTCTCGTCAAACAACAGCTGCAGCGACACTGATGGAGGGCAGATATACAATGTGACTGGAACTGTTAATGGAACTTACAATGGCGCAAATTACAGCTACACCGATACCTGTTCATCCGGCACACTCCTGCAGGAAAATTACTGCTCGGGTACCACGAACCACTCGGAGATGTTCACCTGCACCAATATGGGCGCGGGCTACACATGCTCGGGCGGCAAGTGCATTCCGCCCGCAGCAAACTGCACTGACACGGACAGCTACCTCCAAGTTGCCAGGAATTATCCGCTTTCCTCGCAGATAGGCGTGTATGCCAACTGCACGGACAGCGGCGGCGGAACCTATGATGACGCGACTATAAATGCGACAGCGTCTAGGGAGTTCTACTGCGTTTCCTTGACTTGTTACTACGCGGAATACAACTGCCTGTCATGGAACTACACCGGCTCATCGGGCGGCAAGTGCTACAAGTAGGCTGACTAACTGATTCTGCTTATCTAAACGCCCGGGCCGCACGGCTAGGGTCTGTCTAGATGCAGCGGCACGGGTTTACTCCCTGAACCGCTTCCTGTCTGCCCTTATCTGCGATCTGAGCGCGAAAGAGCCCCGGGGCGTCCGCCTAATTTTCGCATCCCCAATACTGCCAACCTTGTGGAACACAATTTTCCTTCCATAAAAAGAAAGCAGGCGGCCTATCTTTCCTGAGCGGAAGGTTCCCTTCCCGAGATTCCTCGCAATCCTCCCCCCAATATCCCGCTTCAGGCTGACTTTCTCGTTGACAATATGGATTTCCCCTGACGGCCTCCAGCTGATCCCAACAGCCTCTTCTGCCGTGGCGCAGCTGTAGTAGAACTTCCCGCTCGACAGGAATAAGGCTATGGCAAGCGTCAGCACGCGGATGGGATCATCCATGAACCAGCCAGCCCGCTCCTCCTCGGAAGGGACGTAATATATGCCCTTGAAGGGCGTGGGGAATATTTTGAGGGCCGCGCTCAGATTCGCAATCTCCGCAGGCGCAAGTCCCTCCTTCACAAGCTGCGCATGGCTAACTACTTGCCTTGGAAGCATCTTCAACCACCTTCGCGAAAAATTCATAGTCCTCTTCCTTCCAAACAGTCTTCCTCATTTCTTCCATTGTCTCGGGCAGCCCGTATTTCCGGATCAGGCGCCCTAGGCCGGACAAATCCCCCTTCCTCTTCATTATGAACACGCAGTCGAAAAGGTCCCTCGCCTCCTTCCTGTCCGCATACGCCTCGATTTTCATCCTCAATAGCTCGTCGAGTGCGGCCACCTTCAGCATTGAGTTTCCCAGCGCATGCTCATCATACCCGCCCACCTTGCGCTTCGGCTTGAATATCTCCACTTTTATCGACGCGTCCTCGAACTGGATTGCAAACTGGTTCTTGTACGCAGTTCTCTGCGTCCTGTAGCCTTTCTTGCTCAGGCAGCCCTTCAGCGCCTCCTTCGCCCTTGCCTCGTCGCCCCGCAGGGGCGCGAAGTCCAAGTCCACGCTTATCCTATGCTTCAGGTGGAAAAGCGCAAGCGCGGTGCCCCCTATGAGCACCAGCTTCCCTTCCGCGCACTCGGCAACATCCGGAAGCGCCTCCAGCAGCCTCTTGTACTTCCTGTAAAACCCTTCTTCCATGCCCATATTTAGGCGCGCAAGCTATTTAAAGCTTGTTATTGCTAGATTAAACTTTCTTTAATGTAGTGAAAACTGCCTTTTCCGCAGATGCGGCGGCATCGACGATTTTGTAGTGCCTAAAAATGAGCCCTTATTTTGAGATGATTCTTTAGGCACTACGGCGGGATAGTGAAGTTATCACTGGCCTGTGCCTATGCCTCAAACCAGTGATAACTCGTGTTTAGCAGAATGCGAGGCTTAAGAAATAAGTGCCTGCGCATGAAGGAGTCTAGACAGATGCTAGACGCCTGGGCCGCACGGCTAGGGTCTGTCTAGAGATGGACACAGAGTAGACACAATAGTGCCGAATTCGGCATCAAAGAATATTAGGACTTGCAGCGGAGGCCAGGAGCATGAGCGGAACAAGAAGCTTCAAATACAATGTGGAGCGGTCAATCGAAAGGGTGAACAAGGACGAGCAGCTCTGCGAAGAAAACCGCAAGCTCATCACCGAGTTCGCGGCCAAGTGCTTTGCCGACGGGCTTTCGAAAGGCCGGATCTGCAAGGTTCTCTACGTGATACGCTACATCGCGGGCTACCTGGGCAAGCCCTTCAGCAAGGCCTCGAAGCTCGACATCCAGAACGTAGTCGCAAAAATAGAGATGCAGGAGCGCTACTCCGAGTGGACCAAGTACGACTTCAAGGTAATCCTGAAGAAATTCTACAAATGGCATAAGGGGAATGACGAGTCCTACCCGGACGAGGTGCGCTGGATAAAGCCGAGAATCCGGAACGGCAAGAAAGTCCTTCCCGATAACCTGCTTTCGGAAGATGACGTAAAGAACATGGCCGAGGCGGCCAACCACCCGCGCGACAAGGCCTTCGTCATGGTCCTATACGAAAGCGGGTGCAGGATAAGCGAGCTGCTCGACCTCAAGGTAAGGAACGTGCAGTTTGACGAGTTTGGGGCAATCCTGAGGGTTTCAGGCAAGACAGGCGATAGAAGAGTAAGGATAGTCTCCTCGGCTCCCTTATTGGCCTCCTGGCTCGACATCCACCCGGACAGGAGCAACTCCGAGGCGCCCTTCTGGACCGGCAGGTACGAGCGCTATTCAAGGGACAGCTTCACCTACGAAACCGTCGTAAAGCGCTTAAAAGACCTAGCCCGGAAGGTCGGAATCAACAGGCGCATCTACCCGCACAT
>NZ_JAUSNF010000026.1 GCF_030646255.1 Candidatus Burarchaeum sp.
GTTCATAACGCTCATGGGCACCATAGCGTTCATAAAGAGCCTTTCGCCCCTGCTGGGCGGGGATGTTGAGATTGCAGGCATAACGCACCTGATATGAGTGGTTGCATGGTTGGTAAACACAGGGTTTTGCTGGTCTTTGTGCTTCTCGCAGCCATTGCCATATCGGGCTGCGTGGGCAGCGGGAATGTCTCGCTGCTGAGCCAGGTGCAGCAGAGCTGGATTTTCCTTTCGCTTCTCGCGGTCTTCACCATGTATCTGGTTGTAGGCATACTCTACATGTTCGGGACTGGGTTCGGGATGCCGGGCCTCATAGCCTGGTGCAAGACGGAACTTTTCCAGATTACGGCCACTGCGATAATGGTGGGGCTGGTGGTGTTCGCAATAACCGGCACTGACGCGGTTTCAAGGGGGCTGACCTCGAGCGGCAATACGGCGATGGAGGATGCGCAGGAATACATGCTCTGCCAGAGCCAGTACATATGGAGCACCTACAATTACATCATATTCGCCACTGCGCCCGTTTCAATACTCTACAGCTCGACCATACACATAAGGCCGCTGAAGATGGGCTTCTCGCTGCAGCCGGCCAAATTCCTGCAGCCCATCATGGACAATGTGAATATTGCAATTACCATGCTCGCTTCCGCCACGTGGGCCAGCAAGCTCATCTACCAGCTGCTGCTCTTTGCGCAGGACACGATGCTGAAGGTGTTCCTGCCGCTCGGTGTGCTGTTCCGTGCCTTCCCCATGACGCGCTCGATAGGCGGCGCGCTGATAGCGATAGCGATTGCATTGTACATTGCGCTGCCTGCGGCTGTGCTCATAAGCTCGGTCATTTACCAGGAGAGGTACGACAAGCCGTGCCTGCCGATCGGCGTGGGAACTGGAACAATAAGCACGCCCGCAAGCAGGATTGTCGCCATAGGGGGCGGATGGACGCATTATGCCTTTAATGCATTAAGTGTGGGGGCTGGAGGGACTGCACCTGCGGTTTTCGGAAAGCTGGGCGGGCTTGCATCTATTCTTATGGCAATCGGGTTCGGCGGCTGGAGCATCGGGATCCTGTGGTGGGTGCTGGCCGGCGCACTGGTGGGCATGCTTACCGCATGGATGCTGGCCTGGGCGCGCGAGATAGTGTTCCTGGTAGTGATACTTGGCTTCGTCGGCATGGTAATAGACTACATGATAACATTCACGTTTGCGCGCGAGCTCGGCAAGATACTGGGGGCTGACGTCAACCTGAGCGCGCTAATGAAAATATTGTGATGCTGTGATAAGATGAAAAGAAACTTTGCGGTTGTGCTGCTGACTGTGCTCGCGGCTATTGCACTTGCTGGCTGCCTGACAAGCGCGCCGGCACCGCCGACGGTTGGAAACGTAGACCCGGTAGATGTAGGCAATTGGTGGGGCGACTGGGTTGGCATCTGCATTTTCGCCCTCTTCCTATCAATGCTGGTGGTAGCTTTGGCATACATGTACGGCTCGGCTGTGCGCAGCCCCGAAACCCTGGCATGGTGCAAAGTCGAGATTTACCAGATAGCCATGACTGCGCTGGTGGTAGCTGGCCTAGTGAGCATTGTGTGGACTATTGCGGCAATAGATACTTCGGTAATTGGAATGCAGTGCACGCTTCCCGCGCCATCTGCGCAGCCTGGGGAGCCTGCTGCAACCCAGCTAGACTCTGCGGGAGCGGGCTGCAACATGTTCGACCTTTCCATAGTTTATCTGAAGTGGATAAGGCAGCAAACGTGGATAACCTACCAGCGCTTTTTGCTCATCTACCAGAAGTATGCATTCCAGACATCGATAACCTATGGCGCGGCGCTGGGCGGCATAGGCCCGCAGATGTCGCCCATGGCCTGGCTGCAGCCTGTGATTAGCTATCTTACACTCCAATTGAACTTCATTGCGCCCGCGCTCGTCACCATAATTGCGCTGATTGAAATTATGAGGTACGTACAGTTCGGAATGCTGAATATAATTTTGCCCGTCGGGGTTGTGTGCAGGTGCTTCGGCCCGCTCCGCAACTTTGGCGGCTCGCTTATGGGCATGGCCATCGCACTGTTCCTATTCTTCCCATTCATGTTTGCGCTGAATGCTGCGGTATTGATGCCTGCAATGGTTGACGCTTCCGGGCAGCCGACGCAGTACGCGCTTGATGAAATTGCGTTCGAGAACCAGCTGACTACGGTGAGCACAAACATCAAAGAGCTGGATTACTTGGAACTCGATAAAAAGATGAAGAGCGGCATTTTGCCCAATACGGGCACGCCTTCAAACCCGATTTATGATCCCGCTTCGCCTGCCTTGAGCCCTGAGCAGACCATGACTAACTGGGCGGACGGCACGTGGTATCAGATAAGCGTCATGCTGGACGGGCTGACCCTTGGAAATACCTTCAACACTTCGCACATAATCCTCGGAGCCCTTGTGCTGCCCATCCTGGATTTCTTGATAATCATAATTGCCGCGAAGGACCTCTCGCGCATGCTGGGAGAGGAGATTGACGTGACGAACTTGACAAGGATGATATAGGTTGATGACATGGCAAACTGGTGGGATTGTAGTGGCGGGCTGGGAAATTGCATTCCGACAGGAAGCGCGGGGCCGGGCTGGGAGAATGCGCCTACGGTTTTCGGCACGCTCCAGGACCGCTGGATAGGCGAGGCCTGGGTTGGCATTGCCATGTCCGCAGTGCTGGCCTCATTCTTCATGGTGGCGATAGCGTGGATGCTGGCATCGGCATTCAACCACCAGGGCCTGAAGAAATGGGTAAGGGGCGAGATATACCATGTGCTAGCGAACTTCCTGCTGGTGATAGGCCTTGTAGCCATGGTGGGCATAGTATTGACTAACGTGACTGAAATAACGGCGAACATGGCTACGGCCACGGGCGGATTTGAGTATGCGGGCTCGGGTGGTGCGACGATTGACAACCCGTTCGTGCTTGCGGAAATCTTCCTTGACGAGAACATACAGTGCCAGAGGATGATTTACCTGGATGCATACATGGCAGATTCATTCATAGAGCCCATTGAGCATTTCAGCATAGGGATTGGAGGAATGGACGCGGTATCCGCGGGCAATGCGCTGACGCCCATAACGAGCGCGCTCTACCTGATGGCGCACAACACCTCATTCCTGCTTTTGGCCAACTACCTCCAAAGGCACCTGCTCATATTCATATTCCAGACGATGTTCACGCTGTTCCTGCCCGTTGGCATAATACTGCGCACATTGCCGGTGACGCGCGGGCTCGGCGGCTTCATGATTGCGCTTGCAATCGGGCTTTACATAGTTTATCCGATTTCATACTCGGCCATGCTGCTCACTTCGAGGCAGATGTCTGTAACAAGTACCGCGTGCACGCTGAGCATTAATGCTGCGGATGCGGCAGGCATACACTCGAGCGACCTGACGTCATTCATGCAGCACAGGTCGCTGGCAGAGAGGCTGCTGCCCACCATACATGACAAGATAGCATTGTACAGCTCGCTTTACCCGTTCATGGTCTTCCGCTCGTTCCTCTTCCCGCTAGTGGCCATCACCCTGGTGTTTACCTTCGTGCGCGCGACTGCGGGCTTCTTCGGCGCAGATATTGCGGAAGTTGGACGGGGCCTCATAAAGCTGATATAGGTTTATATTTCTGCTCCGTAGGAAATGAGGTGCTGATGGGCTCGTAGCTCAGCTTGGCTAGAGCGTCTGGCTCTTAACCAGAACGTCGTGGGTTCAAATGGCCCTTTTCCGCCTAAGGGCGCAAAAGCTCCAGCGGAAAACAGCGTTGAAAATCCCACCGAGCCCGTTGCAGTAGACTAATGGAAATAAGGGTGGAAGTTTGATGGAAGGAAAGGATGTCGAGGTCATAAGGATCGGGCACCGCTCGGCACGGGACGTAAGGATTACGACGCACGTGTGCCTTGTGGCGCGCGCGCTCGGCGCAGGCAGCGCAGTCATATGCGGCGAGGCCGCAAATGATGTTGTGGAAAGCGTACGCAAGGTGGCTGAGAAATGGGGCGGCGAGTTTACTGCGCGAACCGGGAAGACATGGAAGAAAGCATTGCAGGGCGCGAAGAATGAGGGGCGCACCATTGTGCACCTCACGATGTACGGCGAGCCGGTTGATGCGAAGATTGAGGAGATTAGGCGAAGCGGAAAACTGGCAGTGGTTGTGGGCGCAGAGCAGGTTCCCGGCGAGGTGTACGGGCTCGCGGACTACAATGTTTCGGTTACGGGCCAGCCGCACTCGGAGGTGGCCGCGCTCGCACTTTTTCTGGACAGGTATTTTGAAGGGCGCGAGATGGGGACTGCATTCAAGAACGCGCGCGTCCGGGTGGTTCCGATGGCAAGGGGAAAACGGGTCGAGGAAACGAATATAAAGGGGTAAAGGAATATATTGGTGGCGACAGGGGTTTGCTATGACGAAGAAGGGCATGCGCAACAAGGCGAAGAACGCCCGGAAGCTCCATCGCGTTTCTTCCCGCCCGATTTCTAAAAAAATAATTGCTTCAAAGGCCAAGCCAAAGAAGATTGTGGTTCAAAAATTGGCGCCGAGCCAGAAGGCTGCGGCCAAGTGTGTGAAGAAACTTATTGTGGAGCCCATAATAGCGAACTCGCTCCTGAGCCTTGCGGGCGAGAATGCCACGAGCGTGCTGGGGCAGATGGAAGGCGCGATGAGCGACGAGGAGATTGCGCGCGCATGCAAGTTCAAGGTCAGCGAGGTCCGCGCGGTGCTCAACAAGCTGCATGCGCAGGGCATTGCGGTTTATGAGCGCACGAGGGACAGGGATACTGGCTGGTACTACTACAAATGGAGCGCGAATGTGGGCGCTATCGAGCGGATGCTTGATGAGAACGTGAAGAGCGAGAAGATGGCGACGGAGCAGAGGCTGAAGTACGAGAACGCCTGCAACATGTATTCCTGCGACAAGTGCATGCAGGAAAAGTATCCTTTCGAGACTGCGCTGGACTATCTGTTCAAGTGCCCGCAGTGCGGCTCGCCGCTCGAGTACAAGCAGCCCGGGGCAAGCGAGGCTAATTTGCCGAAGAAGCCTGGCAGATAGGGGCGGCGCATGCTCAAACCCGAGATGAATGTTTATGCCGTTGTCGAGCGGAGCGGCAAGTACCTTGTCCTGAGGCGCAGGAACGGAGTTTGGGAGTTCCCGGGCGGCAGCATTGAAAAGGGCGAGGCGCCCGAGCGGGCCGCGGAGCGCGAGACTTTCGAGGAGACTGGGCTGAAGGTGAAGGCGCGCGGGATGCTTTGCACCACTTCGGCCGCATTCGGAAGGAAATATGCGCTCTATTGCGTTTATCGCACCTCACTGAAGGCAGGCGAGGCTCGCATTTCAGGAGAGCATGCGGAGATGAAGTGGGTTGGAAGGGAGGAACTCGGGAAGCTCGCGCTGGGCTACAACGCGAGGCCTGTGCTCGAGTGCCTGTGAGGCCATTGTATGAAAGAGCGCATCGCTACTGCAATCGCAACGCCGAATATCGCATTCGTCAAATATTGGGGCAACCGCGATGAGCGGCTGATTCTGCCTGCGGGCGGGAGCATTTCGATGACCCTTGACAGGACTTTTACGACCACCACCACTGTATGGTTCTCGGACTCGCTCAGCGCTGACGAGATTTGGCTGAACGGGAAGAAGGTTGGGCCGCAGGAGGCGAAGAGGATTGTTGAGCATCTGGATTTGATGCGCAGGGCTGGGCAGTGCAGGCTGAGGGCAAAGGTTGTGAGCAGGAATAATTTTCCGACTGCTGCGGGCTTAGCGTCTTCTGCATCCGGATTTGCAGCGCTTACGCTTGCCTGTGCCAAGGCGCTTGGTGTGCGCAGGAGCATGACTGAGCTGTCGGCGCTTGCACGAAGGGGCTCGGGCTCGGCATGCCGCTCGCTCTTCGGAGGGTTTGTAGAGTGGGTGAGAGGTGAGAGAAAGGATGGCAGCGACTCGATTGCGCAGCAGATTGCACCAGCATCGCACTGGCCCGGGCTGGTCGATATTGTGGCAATTGCGAGCGAGGGGCGGAAGCACATCAGCTCGCGCGATGCCATGAGAAGGACTGTTGAGACTAGCAGGCTTTTCAAGCAAAGGATGCAAATGCACCCCGGCATGCTGAAGCAGGTCAGAAATGCGATTATGCAAAAAAATGCCGAGCTCCTTTTCGATTCCATTATGCGCGAGAGCAACAGCATGCACGCTGTGATGAAGGACAGCAGGCCGCCCATTATATATATGAGCGAAGTTTCGCGCAGGATTGTAGATGCGGTGAGGGCGTTTAATGCGGATGCAGGCGGCATGAAGTGCGGCTATACGTTTGATGCGGGCCCGAATGCGCATGTGATTACGACTAGGAAGAATGAGGCAGCAGTCAGGCGCATGCTGGCTAGAGTAAAGGGCGTTAAGCGCGTTGTTTCGGCGGGCGTGGGCAAGGGGCCGGCCTACGCTGCAAAACACCTATTTAAGATTTAGGCGAGAAGCAAGTGGCGTGAGTATTGTAGTCGCAATAAGCGGAGCTTCGGGCATTGTTTATGGCAAGCGGATGCTCGAGGCACTGCATGAGATGGGGCGGAAAGCGGACGTCGTAATAACTGATGGTGCGAGGAGGACTGCTCGGCTCGAGAAGGTGGAGCTGCCGAAGGAAGATGGAAGGGAAGTTTATGGGGCCATGGATTTCCGGGCGCGGTTTGCGTCGGGCTCGGCTTCTGCTGATGTAATGATTGTGTGCCCATGCTCGATGAAAACTTTGTCTGCGATTGCAAACGGGTATGCGGATAACCTGCTGACGCGGTCGGCGGACGTTGTTATGAAAGAGGGCGGGAAGCTGGTGCTCGTGCTGCGCGAGATGCCGCTCAGCGCAATTCATCTCGAGAATGCGCTCAAGCTGGCCCGACTCGGCGTTGTGATAATGCCTGCCTCGCCCGGCTTCTATGGGAAGCCGAAGAGCGTTGGGGCAATGGTGGATTTTGTCGTAGGGCGGGCGCTGAAGGCCGCGGGAATTGAGAATAAGCTTTATGAGAAGTGGATGGGAGGAAAGTAGGCTGGGAGAATTCGGGCGAGGCGGATTGGAGGAAAGTAGCAAAGAATGTGCGCGGGGTGAATGTGCGATGGAGCTTAGGGAATTTTTGGGGCAGCTCGAAAAAACGGGCGAGCTCGTTGTAGTGAAGAAGGAAGTTTCGAGCAATTTCGAAATGAGCGGTGTGCTGAAGGCGCTGGATGGCAAGCCTGTGCTTTTTGAGAAGGTGAAGGGCTCGCAGTTCAGGACCATGGGCAATATTTTCTCGTCAAGGGAGCTGATTGCGCGCTCGCTGGGCGTGCGGAAGGAGGAGCTTGTGCAGAAGATGATGCAGGCTGTTGAGAAGCCTGTTGCACCTGCGGCCTATGTGGGAAGCCCGCCGTGCCAGGAAGCTGTGATGGACGAGGTGGATTTGGGCAAGATACCGATTCTGATGCATTGCGAGAAGGACGGTGGGCCGTACATTTCTTCGGGTGTGATATTCGCGGCTGACAAGGAGTACGGAAGGAACTGCAGCTTCCACAGGGGCATGGTAATTGGGAAGAACAGGATTGTGCTGCGCATTTTGCCGCGCCATTTGAACGAGTTCATAAAGCGGAATGGCGGCGAGCTGGATGTGGCGATGTGCATAGGGCTGTCTGCCGACGTGATGTTGTGCGGGGCTACATCTGTCGAAATCGGAGTTGATGAGCTGGGCATAGCGAATACGCTTGGAGGCGGGAATGTGAAGACTGCGCGGTGCAAGAGCGTTGACGTGGGCGTGCCTGCTGAGAGCGAGTTCGTGCTCGAGGGCAGGATTACAAAGGAACTGCATAGCGAGGGGCCGTTTGTTGACCTGACTGAAACTTATGATATTGTGCGCGAGCAACCAGTATTCGAAGTGAGGAAGATTACGCACCGCAAGGATGCGATTTACCAGGCGCTGCTGCCCGGCGCGCTTGAGCACAAGATGATGATGGGCATGCCACGCGAGCCCACTATTTTCCGCGAGGTCGGCAAGGTGTGCGACTGCGCAGATGTGTGCATAACGCCGGGCGGGTGCTCGTGGCTGCATGGCGTTGTGGCTATAAGGAAGAAGAACGGCGAAGACGGGATGAAGGCCATCGAAGCAGCATTCAGGGGCCATCAGTCCATGAAGCATGTTGTGATTGTGGATGCGGACATAGACCCGTCGAACCCTGCTGAGGTTGAATGGGCAATTGCAACCAGGTTCCAGTTCAGCGAGGCCACTGTGATGTCGAAGAGGGAGGCAGGCTCGTCGCTCGACCCCTCGGCAGACCCGAAGACAAGGGAGACTAGCAAGGTTGGCATTGATGCCACAGGGCAGGCAAAAAAGGGCGGTGAGGGCAAGGCATTCGGCCGCGCCGAGTTCCCGAAGGTCGACATTTCCGAATACATATAAGCGTGCGTGGGAAAGGGTAAGCCATATGAAAATTTTGGCTGCGATTGCACTACTTCTGATAGTTCTTGCAGCGGGCTGCACTGCGCCGTGGAACAAGTCATTGCCTGCGCCTTCGGGGGGCGAGAACGAGTCTGAAATTGTGCCCGTAGCGCCGGAACCAGTAGTAGAGCCGGTTCTGCCTCCTTTTGACCCTGCCTCGCTCTGCGGCGGGACATTCGGGAACTATGTTGCAAAAGTTTACAGCGTTAGGCCTTGCGGCCAGGGAGATTACATAATTCATAGGGAATGCTGCGGCATAGATCCTGTTGCATATGTGAATGCCAAGGGCCAGGAGCGCAGTGTTTCAGATGAAGTCCGGGCGGCGTGCCGGCTGGCTGGCGACAATATTTGTGTTAAGGTGATGGGAAGCGAACCGATAGCGTGCCCGGCTGCTGAAGTTAAAGCATGCGCCAATTACAGCGCGCCGGTGTGCGCGCGCATAGTGAATAAGTCGGGGACTGGTTGGTTTGACTTTGAAAATAATTGCCAGGCGTGCTTGCTGGGCAAAAGGATGGGAAATGAGACGGCATATATCGATGGAACGTGCTCATCGAATAAGATAAAGAGCAGGATGGATATTGAGACAGAGCAGTGGAATAATATTTATCAGGATTTGATTGGCAAAGAGATACTGATGTATGCCCAGCACTACGGGCTGGCCGGGCGGCTGGTTACCATTACGGTCACCAAGGAGGACATTCAGAGCATAGAAAGGAGAGAGTATGACGGGCAGCCCGCATGGTTTGTCACGATTACGCGAGTGATGGAAGACATACCGAGAACGTTGCAGCTCTATTATAGTGAGGATGGGAGCAGGATGCTAGAGAAGGTGCAGACGCAGTAGGTTTGAAAGGGGAAGCAGGATGGAACTGACGAAAAAAGAGCGGGCGATGCTCGACGGCGAGATGGGCAAGGCTGCTGCAAAGGCAATGGAAATTCTTGTTGCGGTTGGCAAAATTTACAGTGCCGGGCGGATGGTGCCTGTGGGCTCGGTGCAGATTGCGGGCGTGAGCTACAAGACTATTGGCGATGCGGGCATTGAGTTTTTGCAGGGGTTTGCAGATACGGGGGCGAAGTGCATTGTGCCTGCTTATTTGAATCCTGCGGGCATGGACCTCTTAGAGTGGGAGGGCATGGGCGTGCCCAAGGCGTTTGCGCAGAAGCAGCTCGAGATTGTGGGGCTCTATGAGAAGATGGGCGTGAAAGCCACATGTACGTGCGCACCTTACCAGATTGGGATTGTGCCCAAGCTCGGCGAGCATCTGGCATGGTCTGAAAGCTCTGCAGTATGTTATGCTAATTCAGTTCTGGGCGCGCGCACCAACAGGGAGAGCGGCATGAGTGCGCTGGCTGCTGCGCTCTGCGGCGTAACTCCGGAGTTTGGCTTGCACCTAGAAGAAAACAGGAAGGCGGGCGTAGTGTTTGAGCTTGAGTGCAGGCTGAAGGACAGGTATGATTATGCTGTGCTGGGCGCGCATGTGGGCAAGATTGCTGGTGAGAGGAATCCTGCGTTTGTTCCGCGTGCCGAAGACAAGAAGCCGACTAATGATATGTTGAAGCTGCTCGGGGCGGCGATGGCTGCAACTGGAGCAGTGGCACTCTTCAACTTCAAGGATGCTACGCCCGAGTTTAACGTGCGTGAGGGTGCTGAGAAAATTGTGGTTGAGCAAAAGATGCTGGATGAGACTGTTGCAAAGATGAATACTGGCGAGGAGCCGGAGCTCATTGCAATAGGATGCCCGCACTGCTCCATTGATGAGGTGTGCGAGATTGCTGAGAAGGTCAAGGGAAAGAAGCTGGGCGCTAAGAAATTGTGGGTTTGCACTTCAAGAGGCGTGAAGGCGGTTGCTGATGCAAAAGGCTATACGCAGGTGATTGAAGAAGCAGGAGGAAAGGTTGTGTGCGACACTTGCATGGTCGTGTGCCCGATTGAGCAGATGGGCTTTGGAATAACTGGCACGGACTCGGGCAAGGCTGCGCAGTATCTGCCGGGCTTCTGCAAGCAGAAGGTTGTTTTCAGGAGATTGGAGGACATGATATGAGCATCAAGCTGCGCGGGCGCTCAATTTCGAGCGGGATTGGAGAGGGCGAGGCGCTCGTGAGCAAGGATGCCATTTCCTTCCTCGGTGGGGTGGACGCCAAGACCGGCGTGGTGATTGAAAAGGGGCACGCGCTCGAGGGCAAGTGCATTGCGGGCAAGGTACTTGTGTTTCCGAGAGGCAAGGGCTCGACCGTGGGCTCATATGTGTTGTACCAGCTTGCCAAGAATAGGGTGGCGCCTGCCGCCATCATCAATGTGGAGGCTGAAATCATAGTCGCAGTGGGCGCAATAGTTTCGAATATACCAATGATTGATAAATTGGAGAAGGACCCGCTGGCCGAGATAAGGGACGGGCAGGTTGTAAAGGTCAATGGCACGGAAGGGACTGTCGAAAAGGAATGAATGCCGGCGATAGGAGATGTATTAATATACATGTTTTGCCATATTTTTAGCCATGAAAAGGATTCGTGGAATGGCCGTGCCCGTCACCCTGTTTATTCTAATGGGCATTGCATACGCGGCTAACCTGACGGGCTGCGGCATTGTCACCGAGGATTCGGTGCTTGTTTCGGACATTATTGCAACAGGGAACTCCACCCCAGGCGCGCCATGCATCATGATAGGCGCTTCGAACATATACCTGGACTGCGCCGG
>NZ_JAUSNF010000030.1 GCF_030646255.1 Candidatus Burarchaeum sp.
GACCTGGACCGGCCGCGTTGCCTTGCTGGGCGCCAAACGCGGATTCAACATAAACATCACAATACTCGGGCTTGCAGTCGAGCCGCAGGATGCATTCAATATACGCACAAGGCTCATATCCTCAATAGTGGTCAACGACAGCCTTGGAAAAATGACCGTCAGGCGCAACTTTACCGCCATAGTGACAATTCCGCTCACCGGTGTCGAGGACCCCCTCTACCTGCTCGGCACGCGCGGCCTTTCGCACCGCAGCATATATCCTGCCAACTTCAGCGTTAACGGCCTCACTGCGCTCGACAGCGCCATCTCGGGCGGCTACTATATGAACAACTCGGACGGGCCCAGTTTCATGGACCGTCTGGAAGGTAAATTTGTGCCCCAATCCAAATACTCTGACCTCACCGAAAACCAGATAGGCATCGAAACTTTCGTGAATTTAGTGGAAATATATTCTGCAGGAGTCGATGTGAAGGCAAACCAGACCGTGGTGGATCACATATATTTCAGCGACAGCAATGTGACCGGTTCAAAGGTAAACGGCTCGATCCACGACTGGTTCAGGATAGACACAGAGCACGCGCAGACATATGGCGTAGACGGCCTGCTAGTCCCGGGATAAGCTTAAATATCGTCCAATGGATTTGTGTACGTGGTTTTGATGGATGAACCTGCAAGCAACTCTGCAATGCGTCAGAAGCGCAATCTTCGCACACCCTTGCCGGCAGCGGGCATGAACCTGAACGACGCGGACTCGGGCACCCTGGTAGACAAGATGCTCACCTTCGTGCAGGAGCACGGCAAGACGACGGTTGCCGAGGTGGCGGAAGTCTTTGCAGTCGACCCCGCGCATGTTGAAAAGCTTGCGGCAGTGCTCGAGGAGAGCGGCCTCATTACAATGCGCTACGCGCTCCTGCATCCAGGCAGGACCGAACTGGTCTCGCTTCACCCCGCAACACGCCAGCCTGCAAGGCATGGCGCGCCAGGCGCGCCCGAATCCCTGCCAGCAATGCATGATTTCGAGCTGCGCGAAATGATAAACGTGGCGGACAGCGACGTGCAGGAGATGCAGCAGCAGCTCAATGCGCTCGAGAGCGACATTATGGACCGGCTGGTTAAAACCGAGTCCGCGCTAATGCTCATAGAAGCAAAGGAAAAAGGCGCTACGCCCGAGGATCTCGATTATTTATACAGGGAAGCGGCAAAGCTCGAGCTTACGCGCAAGGACATGAGCGCCCGGCTCAAGATATTTGATAAGCGCCTTGACAGCTTCGGCGCCCGGCTCAGGTCCGTAAAGGTCGGCGGGAAAAAAGGCACGCTCCACCGCATGGTGGGCGCCATAACCGGAATTTTCGGGCGCGGAAAGAATACCGGAATGAAAGACAGCGGAATGAAAGATGAAGGGGCGAAAAAAGGGCGACCTAAATGAAGGTTCTTGATAGCTACAAACTCATGTCGGACAACGTGCCTGCGGAAGTCCAGATAGTCGAGCGGGAGGAGGAGTTTGTCAATACATATGAGCTAACGCGCATGCACTTCCAGCTTGCGACCCAGACAGTTATGGACCATTTGAAGGAAAAGGTCATCGAGGAAGTCAACATCCGCCCGACCGAGGCACAGGATGCCGAGACCATGCACAAGCTGCGGGAGGCTTTCGTAGAGAAAGCCTCGGACATCGTGCGGCGCGAGCTGGTGGGCACAAAGGAGGACATGCGCAAGGTGATAGTCGGGACGCTGGCCCATGAGCTCATAGGCCTTGGCGAGATGGAGCTGCTGCTGAGCGACGACAACCTTGAGGAGATCGTTGTAAACACGTCAAAGGAGCCGCTCTGGGTCTACCACAAAAAATGGGGCTGGCTCAAGACAAACTTTACAATACCCCGCGAGGAGCAAATACACAACTATGCTGCAATAATCGGCAGGCAGGTGGGCAGGCAGATAACAAACCTCAACCCCCTGCTGGACGCGCACCTCGAGGGCGGCGACCGCGCCAATGCCACGCTCTTCCCAATCTCAACCAAGGGAAACTCAATCACAATCCGCAAGTTCGCCAAGAGCCCGTGGACCATCACGCGCATGCTAGACCCCAAGAACACAGTGATGAGCATTGATGTCGCGGCACTGCTCTGGCTCTCCATACAGTACGAGATGAACATCATAGTGGCAGGAGGCACTGCGAGCGGCAAGACATCGGTGCTCAACGCCCTGCTGGTCTTCACGCCGCCCAACCAGCGCGTGATTAGCATAGAGGACACGCGCGAGCTCTACCTGCCAGAATTCCTTCACTGGCTGCCCATGGTCACGCGCCTTCCAAATCCTGAAGGCAAGGGCGAGGTGAGCATGCTCGATCTCATGGTCAACTCCCTGCGTATGCGGCCCGACCGCATAGTGCTCGGAGAAATCAGGCGCCAGCGCGAGGCCGAGGTCCTGTTCGAGGCCATGCACACAGGCCACTCCGTACTCGCGACACTGCACGCAGACAGTGCAGAGCAGGCGAAGAACCGCATGGTTCAGCCGCCCATCAGCCTGCCTGAGAGCATGCTCGAGGCCGTTCACCTGATCCTCGTGCAGTATCGGCAGAGGCGCACGGGCATAAGGCGCACGCTCGAGCTGGCCGAAGTCGTGCCGTACAAGTCTCTCGTGACCGTGAACAAGGTCTACCAGTGGAACGCACGCTCAGACCAGATTGAGAAGGTGGGCGACTACGCGCGCGTGGTCGACGAGATAATGATGTACAGCGGCATGAACCAGAAGGAAATAGAAAGCGACCTTGCCGAGCGCAAGATGGTCCTGCAGTACATGCTGGACAACAAACTGTATGACATCAATGATGTGGGCCGCATTTCAGCCACATTCTACCGGAACAAGGAGTTCCTGCTCGAAAAGGTGAAGAAGAAGGCGAATCCATCTGAGATTTTCAGCGGGCTGTCCGATATGGGCGGCCAGGCGGAAAAGGAAGGAACGAAGGAAAAAGCGAAAAGGCACTAAGGAAAAATGGCAAATAATCACAAGGTGAGGTTAACATAAATGGCACAACCGTCGCTTAAAATGAAGGTTCCGTTTGCCATAGTGCCAGCTCCGATTCTCATCGGCGCCTCGCGCTACTTCCTCTCACTCGGGGCCATGATGAGCGCGCCCACGCCTTTCCTCAAGGTCCAGCTCATGCAGGCGGACATAAAGCTCACGCCGAGGGAATGGGGCGCGCTCGCATTCCTGGTCGCGGTTACGAACGCCGCAATAATTGGCGCCCTTCTCCTGTTCATAGGCGCCCTCGCAGGAACCGACTTCACGATGTTCGCCCTCGGCGTGGCGGGGCTGATGGGCGCAGCCAGCCTCATGACGGTGCTTTCATATCCCAAGATAATCACGACCCGGCGGTTGAGGGCTCTCGAAAACAACCTCATACCTGCGCTCAGGCAGATGCTCATCCACCTCAAGTCCGGCGTCTCTCTCTTTGAGGCTATGAAGAGCCTGCGCACAGGATACGGCGAGATAAGCACCGAGTTCCGCGAAATTACCGACCACATAGAAGGCGGCATCTCTGAGATAAAGGCCATCAACGACGCGAGCTCGCGCAACCCCTCCTTCAAGTTCAGGCGCGTTCTCTGGCAGATTTCCAATTCAATTTCAGCAGGCTCCGACGTCGTGCTTGCCCTCCAGGACATGATTGGCGAGCTCACGAAGGAAAAGCAGGATGATATCAAGCGCTACGGCCAGGAGCTCAACCCCTGGACCATGATGTACATGATGGCCGCAGTGATAGTCCCCTCGCTCGGCATGAGCATGCTCAGCATAATCCTTTCGTTCCTCAGCATACCCGTGCCGAAACTAATCTATCCCGGAGTAATAGTATATCTCATACTCTTCCAGCTGTTCTTCATAAACTTCGTGCGGTCGCGGAGGCCGGCGGTGGACTAAATGGCATCACTCACATTCACTGAACGGCTTTTGCATATTGCCTCGCGCATCTATCCCGCGAGCTTTGAGAAGCGCTTTACCATGCTGCTGAAGGAGGCGGACATTGAGATACCTGCCAAGCTCTACCTGGGCACGGCTGCCATTGTCCTGTTCCTTACAGTCGCAGTCTCGCTGGTCTTCTCAACATTCATGCTAGGAATTCTCTATGCAATCGGAATAGCAATATTGGCCGCACTCGCAGTCATGGTTCTCTTCTACCTCGTCCCGCTAATGGCTGCTGATACGCGGGCCAAGCAGGTCGAGCTGGTCCTTCCAGATGCCTTCATGATGATTGCGGCCAACATACGCGCAGGCATGACTATTGAGAATGCAATTCTTGCATCAGCCAAGCCCGAGTTCGGGCCGCTCGAGATGGAGATAAAGCGCATCAGCACAAAGATTTTTGCAGGCACCTCGCTGCATGACGCCCTGCTTGACATGGGCGAGCGCGTGCGCTCGAATGCGCTGAAGCGCGGCATAACCCTGCTGCTTGAGGGCAATGCGCTCGGAGGCCAGATGGCCAGCCTGCTCTATGAGATAGCCCAGGACCTGCGGGAGCAGAAAACGCTCCAGCGCGAGATAAGCAATGCCACAATGATGTACACAATCTTCATAGTCTTCAGCACCCTTCTCGCCTCGCCGATACTTTTTGCCACCTCTGTCCAGTACAGCATGATGAGCGCAAAGATAACTGCAAGCGTGGGCGAAATCGGCGAGCTGCCCTCGGGCGCAATGAGCTTTGGCTCGGCAGAGGGCATCCTACGGGGGCCGATAATAACGCCCGACGAGCTCAAGCTATTCGCAGTCGCCTGCATAACCGTCACAACCTTCTTCGCTGCCTTCACCCTCGCGCAGGTACGGACCGGCAAGCTCCTATCGGGAATACGCTACGTTCCCGTGTTCGTGCTGGCCGGCCTCGGCATGTTCTTCGGGGCGCTCTACGGGCTGCAGCAGCTGTTCGGCTCAATTGCATGAAATGAAAGATGGGATGCACCAGGAAGCTGGAATGCACAATGAATGCGTGATTAAATGAAGGGGCAAACCGCGGTCGAGTACCTGACAACCTATGGCTGGGCCTTCCTAGTGATAGTAATAGTTCTAGCTGTGCTTTTTGAGCTCGGAGTTTTCAGCTCCGGCACGCAATTCCAGACCTCCGCAAGCGTGGTAGGCTTCAACACGTTCAACGTCAACCGGTTCCTGGTGCGCTCGTTAGGCAACTTTGAGATGAGCCTCACCAACATGCTCGAGGACACCGTGACCATAAGGGAGATTACGGTCGACGGCTCGCCCCTCACCAACCCCTCGCCCGCCCTGCCATTCAACCTCACCGCAGGCGCAAACTTCACCATAACTGCCAACTCGTCCTTCACGGGCACTGCCGGCTCGCTCTACACTGCAAAAATGAGCATAAGGTTCGATGTTGACCGCGGCACTGCAGACCACCTGGATGCAGGCCTGCTGAAAGACAGCTACCAGCCGGGCTGAAT
>NZ_JAUSNF010000034.1 GCF_030646255.1 Candidatus Burarchaeum sp.
CGTCTGCTCTGCAATTATTGCAGTCAGGTTCTGGTCCATTAGCTCAAACGTCCTGTTCTGGTATTCAAGCAGCGCAGGCAGCTCAAGCGATGCCTCCCTGTAGTCTGCCAGCGAGGTGTAGTTTACGAAGTCTAAAATGAACGATACATTCTTCTCGCCCTCGAACTTCAGCACCAGCTGGGTAGTCGGGAAGTAGGGCGGCACCAATACATTGGCTGAGCGAAGGTCATCGGTCATGCGCGCTTTATCTATGAAGCTCTCGTTTATTAGGAGCATGTCAGCGGCCTTTGCAACCACATAGCCCTGCTCAAAAGTCGCGTTTTCGAGCGCAACCAGCACGCTGGAGTTTCTGTAAATTGAGAAGTTGCCTGCAGGATAGCGGGCCAGGAACCCTGTGCGCAGGGCCGCATCGTCAAAGAGCCTGTTCTCCCACGGAACCTCGACAAGCACTGCATGGCCGGGCGAATACCCGACCACGGTCGCATTGGCCGGGAAGCTCAGCTTGATTGAAACCGGCACTGCGAGGTAGCTCGTAACCTTGCCGTCCAAAATGGTGCCGGTCACCCGCACAGTCACGTTCCTGCCAACCGGCACATCGGGCAGAAGCTCAATAGTCACATCCCTGAACTCGGCGCTCACAGTGCCGGTGTTGGTTGTAAACGTAATGTTTGAGGGCATGCGGAGCCTGCCGCGCGCAATGAGCGTTGCATTCGTGCCCGCAAAGCCAGCGGCAATCTGCGTTACATCTGCCTTCTTTGGCAGGTTCAGCGCCAGCGAGCCGTCTGGCTCAGGCGCAGCATATTCCACCGCGCCACTATCCACAAGCGCGCCCACAATGGCGCGCGCCTTCTCATCCACATTGAAAACGTAAATCTGGGGTTCGTAGGCCAGCAGTGTGCCCTCGACAACCGAAACGCCGGTGACCTGCTGCAAGGCAGTCTGATTCTCGCCCGCCTGCCCTGAAGGTTCTGTATATCTTCCGCCCATTGAGAATAGCTCGAACATGAAGGCGAGGACTATCAGGACCGCCCCCGCCTTGAGTATGTTCTCCCGTGATGTGAGTGCCATAGCAAGCTTTTTCCACGGAAAAAGTTAATAATCTGCGATGGTCAAATGCGCAAGCATAAGGGTGGTAGAATGCAGAATGGAGATTGGGTTTTGATTGATTACACTGCAAGGCGCGCTTCCGACAGCCGCATTGTTGAGACTACGCGGGCCGAGGATGCAAAGGCCGCGGGCTTCGAGGACCAGAAGACGAAGTATGCGCCGAGCCTCGTGATAATGGGCCAGGGAACCACGTTGGTGGGCCTTGAAGAGGCCCTGCTCACGATGAGTGTGGGCGAGAGCAGGAAGGTCGAGATTGAGCCTGACAAGGGCTTCGGCACCCGCGACCCATCTCTAGTGCGCGTATTGCCTGTAGGTGAGTTCAGGCGCCGTGAAATCGACCCCAAGCCCGGCCTGGTGCTGGACTTCGACGGCAGGAGCGGCACCGTGCGCGCAGTGGCGAGCGGCCGCGTGACAGTAGACCTCAATCATCCTCTTGCAGGCGAGAAGCTCACCTATGATGTGAAGCTCGTCGAGGCCGTGCAGGACACTGCAAAGAAAGCCCAGGCGCTTCTTTCAGCCAGCATGCACATGAAGACCGGCTCTCCGGCGCTATCAGCCACTTCGGCATCCTTCAAGGACGGCGCGCTCGAGCTCACCTTCGGCGAGGAGCTTGCCAAGGACATCAACTTCATAGTGGGCAAGACCGAGTTCATAGGCAACGTGCTGAGGCACATGCCTGACGTGAAGAAGATACGCGTGGTCGAGGAGTACGCACGTAAGGAGCAAGAGCCGGAAACTAAGAATGAAACGGAAAAGAAGTAGGCCATGTGATGTGCGCCGCTTTCCCAAGCATTCCCGCAGATTCGGCTTATCTTGGGCAGATGCGCCAATGGGCTGAGCGCGATGAGAAGCGGCTCTTGCTCATGCGCAATGCGGGAGCCCCTTCAGGTCCGGTTTTTACGAACCTCGACTTCCCGCCCCGCATTTCCTGCTTTCTTTTCGAGGCCAAGGCCGCAATGGCGGTGCCCACGAAATATTACCAGGGCCTTAAGGTAGACGGCTCGGTCCTGCGCAATGACTGGGCCCATGACTTCTGCCGCTCGCTTGCAGTGCTCGAAGACCGCAGCCTGCTCCTCCTGGCGCAGGCGGTTGCAAGCACTGGCACCGACACTTTGCTCTTTTATCATGCAGTCAAATTCGAACCCAATGAATACTCATTCAGCGCACTAGGCAACGGCAGGTTTGAGCTCTCGGTCAGCGGGGTTGCGAAGCAGGGCCGCGACCTGCTGGGCGGCCGAGAGGCCTCGCATACCTATGACTTCTCATTTATGCACAGCCCCACAAAGCCTGCGAGGCTGAGCTCAACCAGCTTCAGGGCAAGCGCCCTGGCTTCAACCGTCTATGGCAGGTATGGCGGGCTTGCGCATACTACTGAGGAGAGCGTGATTACTGTGGCGCACCTTGAGCCGCACCCTTACCTTCTCGCCGATTACGCCAAGCTTGGCTACAAGAGCAAGAACGAGTTCATAGATTCTGTGAGCGAGCTGCTGGGCTCGCTGCTGCACTAGTTGGTTTTAAAATAAAAGAATAAAGAAGAAAAGAAAAATAAGAAAAAATAAAAGAGAAAAAGAAAATAAAAAAAAGAAAAAAACTAGCCAGTCGGGCCGCAGCTTCCGCTTGGAGCCGTCGGGGTGCTTGAAATCGTCTGGCCGCACTCATCAGGCGCGGTTGTGAACGCATCGCAGAACGCGCTCTTGAAGTTCTCAGCGCTCCTTCCGCCATTGTAGTTCACGCCGTTTACAAAGATTGTCGGCGAGCCGCTCACGCCCTTGGAAGAGCTTAATGCCATTTCAGCAGCAAGCAGCCCCGGCGCCTCATCAGCGAAGCACTTCTCCACCACCGCCTCGTCCACGCCCGTTGCCTTTGCCGCATCATGCCAGCACGAGTCTATAGTGTCAAGGCTGCACTTTGAGTCCACGTAGAACGCATAGTCCCACCATTTCTCAGGTGCGTACTTCAAAATACATATCTGCCTCTCGTCCTCCTGGACTTCCTTGACCCCGTGCAGCGAGCAGATGTTCGTGCCCGTGCCCGTAGTTATGCAGTCGCTGGCCACATCCCCGTAATACGGAGTTGGACCGAGAATGAAGTGAGGCTCTATTGAAATCTTCTCACCCAGCAGATTTGCCACAGGCCCTATGCCATTCTCGGCCTGCTGCCCATAGGGGCAGAAGCTCATCACGAACATCTCGACCTTGGGCTTCTCAGTCTTCACCACCTGCGCGGCAGGTTGGGCCTGCTGCTGAGTTTGCTGTGCAGGCGCCTTCGGAACATCCTTTGTCAAATCATATGATACGTAGATTCCGTATGCGGCGTTGTACAGGAACAGCGTCGTGCCGTCAGGAGAAACCAACGCATCCATCTGCTGCACTGTCGTACCATTCTGCTTGAGGTCCATCAGAACGCTGTACATGCCCTTATCCTTCGAAGCGCTCTTTACATCGATTGCGAGCCCTGTCCCGGCGGGCTGAGCCGCAAGAAGCTTGTCCATGTAGCCCGAGACTTTTGCCTTTACCTGGTCGAGGCTCAGGCCCGTTTCAACAGGCGCCGCCGCCCCGCCGGCCGGCACTGCTGCCTTGGGCTGCAGAATTCCAGCCGCAAGGTAGCCCAGAATAAGGCCTGCAACAAGCGCTATAAGTATCAACACCGGCATCGGTATGTCCACTGTCCCCGGAGTCTGCCGCTTCGCCTTTTGTGCTTCGCCACGAGGTTCGCTCTCATCCATGATAATCAACCCCCACTCTATCAGACTTGGAATTTGCTAATTCCTTGCGGCAGTCGTTTATTTAACAGTTTGCTTTACTTCCGTTTTTGCCCGAACCTCTTCAGCAGAACTTTATGAACCCCGCTTCCGTATTGCAGCGCCTGCTTCTGGCGGCCGCACGCAGACTCGGGCACGCCCAGCCCGCGCGCAACGCGCCTCAGGACTGCCTTCCTCTCGCCTGCAAATTTTTCCTCAACAGGCACCTGCATGGCCAGCCTTCCAACTTCCTCATCAAGCAGCGGGCACCTGATTTCAATGCCCTCGCTGCGCGCAACGGCCTCATTCCGCGCCACGTCTCCAAGGGGCAGCGCCTCGAGCTCCTCCCGAAGCATCGCACCAACATCCTGGCCCTTTTCAAATGCCTCCCAGTGCCGCTGGTAGCCGCCGAAGAGTTCTTCAGCGCCAGAGCCCGAGAGTAAAATGCGGACCTTGAGCCTTTTCGCCTCGCGGCAGCAGGCCAGCAAAGGCACGCCCAGCTCAACCTTGAGCAGATCGCCCGGGCTTATCTGCTCAACCGCGCCGTAGAGCGCGAGCACCTTGCCCTCGTTCAGCACTGAGATGTTGAGCGGAAGCGCCAGTTCGGCCGCAACTCTTACGGCCCAGGATACGTCAGGAGAGTCAGGCATGCCCGCAGTAAACAGCTCCACGCCGAGCGCATGCCTTTTTGCCAGGAATGCAATGAGCGAGCTGTCCAGCCCGCCCGAGAAGAGCACGCCCACGCGCTCGCCCCTGCACGCATTCTCCACCGCGCGCTCGACGGATTCTTTTAGTTCAACCAGCAAGTCCTCATCCACTTTCTCACCGCACACACGAAATCAAAAATGAAAAATAAAAAACGGGCCCGGTGGGATTGACAGCCTTGCTGGCAAATCTTGTCGGCGTGCCGACAAGGCTTTTGAACCCACGACCTTCGCCTTTCTGCGAAGGGGGGTTTAGAAAGGGGGTGCAAGATGAAAACCCCCTCACCCCCTTCTTAGGAGAGCGTCGCTCTATCCAAGCTGAGCTACGAGCCCATCTGAATACACAACGCAGCCAACATTATTAAAACTCGTCTTCGAATTCCCGTCATGAAGTTCCTCAAGCCGACCTGGGCCGAAATAGACACCATGTGCGAGGAGCTGGCGCTCACAATTGAGAAGAGCGGCTTCAAGCCCGACGTGATTGTAGGAATAGCCCGGGGCGGCTGGGTGCCTGCGCGCCTGCTCTCAGACAAGATGAACAACGAGCATGTGGCGAGTATGCGTGTGGAGTTCTACACCGCACCGGGCGTGACCAACCGCGTGCCGAAAATAACACAACCAGTTTCAACTGATGTGAAGGGCAAGCGCGTGCTTCTGGTAGACGACGTATCTGACACGGGCCACAGCCTCGAAGTCGCATTCAAGAGCTTCGCTGATGCCAAGGAGGTCCGCACCGCAACCCTGCACTACAAGCCGCATTCAGTATTCAAGCCCGACTATTTCATCGGCACTACGAGCGACTGGATTGTCTATCCGTGGGAAGTGAATGAGACTGAAAGGAAGCTGAAAGGAAAGAAAGCTTGAGTTAGCGTCTGTGCTGGAAACCTATATTATTTCTTCAGACGCTTTAGGCGCTCTGTCATATTTGTATATGGTATGATAGGTAGAACCTCCGCAGCCATGATACGTTCCAACATGTATAAACTGTTGTTTTCCGTTAAAAACCTGCCAGATGCGCCCATCCAAGCTACCCCGCCCCACTAAAATACCCTTATCTGTCTCGGGCGTTTCAGCAATCAAAACGCTCCCTGTTTTAAAACGGAAAATGCCCCGTCGGTCGAAGTAATCTAGCCATTCTTCAACTTGCACGCGCTCATTTTTTGACGTAATAACAGTATACTCATAGATAGACATACGCCTTGGCCATTTCAATGTTACCTTCGTTGTACAAGTAGTACTCTCTGCGTTCATACTCTTTCTTATTCTACTTATTGCCAATGGATCTTCGGGTCGGTTATCCATCAATGCCTGGAAGAAAATGCTTCGCTCTTTAAGCGAATCTATGATTCTATTGCCCTCTCTAGGATCTGTAATGACTTTCAAACGGTTTCTCGGCATTTCTCCCACCCCACAAAACTAGATACACTATATGTCGGCTCGGAACTATAAACTTAAGTAGTAATTTAATTACTACTGGCTTTATAAACTCTGGCTCCGCAATAGGCGCATGGAGCCGAAAGACCTCGAGAAGCTCGGGCTGTCGAAGGCCGAGAGCTTGTGCTATTTTGCATTGCTTCAGATGGGCCAGACCACTACGGGCCCGCTTTCGAAGCAGACGCGCCTGCACAAGCCCACAGTCTATGCAGCGCTCGAAGGCCTTATTGAAAAGGGGCTTGCGACATATGTAATCAGGAACAACACGAAGCAGTTCCAGGCAGCGCCGCCAATGCGTTTGCTGGAGTATGCAGGGCAAAAAGAGGCCGAGGCGCACAGGACTAAACAAGAGCTTTTTGAGAACCTGAAAAGCCTTCAGGTCCCCGCCGCGCCTTCAAAAGGGCGCTCTGCGCAGGTATACGAGGGCTGGAACGGCATGAAGACCGCGTTTGAAGACCTGCCCCTCTCACTGCACAAGGGAGACAGGCTGCTCGTTTACGGCGTGGGGCGGCTGGGCAGGGACGAGCGGTTTCTCCGGCTAGCCAGCAAGATGGATGAAAGACTCTCAAGGCGCGGGGTCAGGTCGTATTTCGTGATTGACGAGCAGCTTCGGGACACGATGGGCAAAGTCTATGAGAAAAAGGCAGGCACAGAAGTTCGTTATCTCCATTCCAGCTATTCCACTCCAGCGGCCTTCAACGTCTACGCTGACAAGGTGCTCATCACTATCTGGACCGGCATACCCACGGGCATCCTGCTGCAAGGCGAGGAGATTGCGGAGAGCTTCAGGAGCCATTTCGAAATAATCTGGAAGCTTGCGAAAAAGGCGCAGCAGTAATTATAAGCTGTTCGCCGCATTGACAAAACATGGCTTCAAAGTACACTTACTACGTCCTGTACCTGCTAATCGTCATCCTCATCAACCTGGCCTGGATAGCTCCGCCTTTCCTGGCCTCCTCGGGCAACGGAGCTGCCGCAGGAGTGCTTTACAAGGGCCTTTCGAACTTCTGCCATCAGCTGCCCCAGCGCTCGCTGTGCGTGATAGACGCGCCTGACGGCTCGCGCTCGGTGGGCGACTGCATCGTGAACTGGAGCACGACGGAGACGATAGACCGATACACCTACAAGGATGCGCGCGGCACGGGCCGTGAATTCGGGGTCGATGCGCGGGACAACGCCATCTACCTGATGATGCTCATCGGCGGCCTCATCTATCCTTTCGTGCGCCGCATTGGCGATGACCGCACCCCGCCATTCTGGCTCTTCGTGCTTGCCATCCTGCCCCTCGCCATAGACGGCACCACGCAGCTCGTGGGCCTGCGCGAGAGCACCAACCTGCTGCGCCTTGCCACAGGCACCCTCGCTGGCTTCGCAGTGCCCTTCTACGCAATCCCGCTCATGTACTACTTCATACCTGTGATGAAAGATGCCATTGCAGGCAAAAAGGCTGTTGCAGGCAAGAAGTAGCGGGCCTGGTGCGTTAGGACGCAAGCCCCTGCGTACCTGCCTATTCCTTCCTATTGATCAGGTATGCTGCCGCCGAAGCCAGTTCGGTATTGCCCGTCTCGTCTGCATACTGTTTGACTTCCTGCAATTTCCTGGAGTCGGGCAGTCTTCTATCTATCTTATCGTACGTGAAAATCAACTGGGCGAGTAACTCGATCTTTCCTATATTATTTTTGCCGTCCTTGTATGCCGGAAGTGCCAGCACCACTTCAGCAGCCTCATTGAATACTTCCAAGGCTTTCCGCGGCTTAGGGTCTTCATACATCATCGGCACGACGGTCGAGATTGCGTCCATGTACGGGCTAAGCATAATATCGCACATAATCTCATTCGACGTGAAAGTCCTGTCATCGTGGGCCTCGCGGTTATCTGTCAGTGCTTTTTCCACTTTTTCGATCCCCTCTTTCATGCCTGCCATGATTTCAAGCGACTTGTCAAACTTGCCCATCCCGGCGTAAACCTCTGCCTGTTCAGCCAGGTTGCAATAATGCGCATAGACGGGCCGCGGGTCGTCCATGGAATATCTGTCATCTCTTTTCCCTATTTTTTCTCCGAGAAGACGGGCTGCCTTAAACGCCGATTCCGACAGTTCACATGATTGCGTTTCATCAATCCCGAGCGCATTTTGGGCGGCAGCTATGTACAGGTTTGCCATTCCTTGCGACAAATGCACAAGCCATTTAGTTTCTTCTGCATCCTCCTCGCTCTTTGTTTCTGCCGGCATTTTAATCTTGGCCGCCAGGGCAGTCGCCACATCCAATGCGGCAAATGCCTTGTCATTTCCCTTGCCCTTCTGTGATGCATGCCCTATGGCTATGCAGGCCCAGGCCATTGACTTGTATGCATTTTCCATGATGGCATTCTCATCTTTTATTTCCCCTGCGATTTTCTCTGCCTCTTCGAGCTGCCCTTGCTTCGCAAGCGCGCTGCTGAGCTGGAAAACCGTTGTGCCATAATCTCGGTTAAGCCCTTTATAGTCGCCCTCTCCTTTTTCTATCGCCTGCTTCATTTTGCCTACTGCCAAGGCTGCAAATTCAAGAAACTGTTGCGCGCCCAGGCCGTCATCGCCAAGGTAGCGGTTCCGCGAGGTTCCGATCGTCAGTGCACCATCAACCAGGCTCCTTGCTGCGTCGGAATATGTGCTTGCCGGATCATACCAATCCCCGTGCGGACTTAATGGCTTCGGAATTCCATGGAGCAACGGGCGGGCTGCATGGTCGATGACTTCATGGAAAAGGTTATGCGGACTCATTGTCCTGGCTGCCCTTGCTATGACACTCTTAACTTCGCTCGAACTTTCTTTAAACACGTCCACATAGTGCGTCTCAAACTCCTTCAGGAGGCGCGCCCACATCAGCGTTATCTTGATTGTTCTCTGGAACACCTGGTCAGCAGCCTTTGCACTCACCAACAGTTTCTCGTCCCCAAATCCTTTGCTGCCAGTCCCGGCACCTTCGGCCGAGTGATGGCGGATCTTCATAAATGGCCGCATGCAACGCACCTCCAAAACTAGCTTCCTACTATGCCTTCGAAAGTTTTTAAGCCTTAAAACCTGCGCCGAATCCAATTATTTGCAACAGCCTGCACAGCGGCCCGCTCATGCGGCATCCATGACTGCCTTCGCAACAGTGGATTCAAGCTTCCTGTCAAATAGTTTTGGTACAATGCACGAGGGCGAAGGTTTTTCCACAACAGCCGCAATCGCCTCGGCTGCCGCAAGCATCATTGCCGTGGTTATTTTCTTTGCGCTTGAGTCCAGCAGCCCGCGGAAGAAGCCAGGGCTTGCAACCGCGTTGTTAATCTGATTTGGAAAATCGCTCCTTCCTGTTGCATACACAAAAGCACCTGCCTTTGCGGCAAGCTCGGGGGAAATCTCGGGCACAGGGTTGGCAAGTGCAAATACGATTGGCTTGTGCGCCATCGAGCGCACCATTTTTTCCGTCAGCACGTCGGGTGCGGATGCACCGATAAATACGTCGGCACCCGCAATTATTTCAGCCAGGCTTCCTTTTTTTGCATTCATGTTCGTCATGCGCGCGAGCTTCTGCTTGTGCGCATCCAGCCCCGCTCGGCCCGCATAAATTGCTCCGTGCGTATCGCACACAACCAAATCTTTGAAGCCATATGCAGCCAGCAGCTCAACAATGCCCGTGCCCGCCGCGCCTGCACCGTTCACAACAATTTTTGCATTTTTATTTTTGCCCGTAATTTTCAGCGCATTAATCAGGCCAGCAAGCGCCACAATCGCAGTGCCATGCCGGTCGTCGTGATACACTGGCAGGCCGAGCTCCGCATCCAGCCTTTCCTGGATTTCAAAGCACTTTGGCGACTCGATGTCCTCCAGATTAATCGCGGCATAATTAGGCGCAAGCGCCTTCACCACGGCCACAATCTCGTCCGCCGATTTGACGGCAAGGCACACCGGATAGGCGTCAACACCTCCAAACTTCTTGTAGAGCACGGCCTTGCCTTCCATCACGGGCAGCGCGGCCAGCGGCCCAATGTCCCCCAGCCCGAGAACCCTTGTTCCATCAGTGACAATTGCAACCGAGTTCCACTTGTTCGTGTACTTGTAGGCCAGCTTCTCATCTTTTGCAATCGCGGTGCACACCGCGGCCACGCCCGGCGTGTATACTAGGCTCATGTCCTCATCGCTTTCCACTTTCACCTTGCCCGCAAGCTCAATCTTGCCCCTAGCCTTCTCGTGCAGCTTGAGGGCTTTCTCGCCTAGGTCCATGTTTTGCCTCTGACTCTCTAGCTTATTATCTTCAGCTTCTTTCCGCAGGCCTCAAAGGCACCAAGCGCAAACTCCAGCTCCTCGCGCGAGTGTGCAGCCGTAATCATTGTGCGAATGCGCGCCTTGTCCTTTGCGACCATCGGGAAGACTATGGGCAAAGCGAACACCTTCTTCTTGAAGAGCTCCTGGCTCAGCGCAACCGCCTTCTCACTCTCGCCCACTATTACGGGCGTAATCGGAGTTTCGCTGCTGCCGATGTCAAAGCCCAGCTTCTTCAGCCCTTCCTTGAAGAACTTCGTGTTCTCCCACAGTTTCTTCACGAGCGAATCATCGCGCTCAAGCAGGTTCAGGGCCGCAGTGCATGCGGCAGCCACTGCCGGGGGCGCCGAGCCGCTCAGCAGCCACGTGCGCGACTTGTTCAGCGCGAAATTCCTGAGGTCCGTGCTGCCTGCTACTGACCCGCCTACCACCCCAAAGCCTTTCGAAAATGTGCCCATGTCAACGTGCACCTTCCCATGCAGATGGAAGTGGTCGACAATCCCGCGGCCGTGGTCGCCCAGCACGCCATCGCCGTGCGCATCGTCCACGTAAACCATTGCGCCGTGCTTCTCTGCCTCTGCCACTATTCCTGGCAGGGGCGCAATGTCGCCGTCCATGGAGAATACGCCGTCCGTTATGATGAGTATGCGCCGCGGCGCAGGGTTCTTCCCTTCAGCCTCCTCGAGCACGCGCGCCAGGTCCTGCGTGTCCTTGTGCTTGAAGATTGCGCGCTCGGCCTTGCTCAGCCGCACGCCGTCGATGATGGAGCCGTGGTTCAGCGCATCGCTTATCACAAGGTCGCCCTCGCCCACGAGCTGCGGTATGAGGCCGGCATTAGCGGCAAAGCCGGTCTGGTAGTAGAGCGCTGCCTCTGTCTTCTTGAATCTTGCAATGGTTTCCTCAAGCTCGAGGTGCAGTTGCATGGTGCCTGCGATGGCCCGCACCGAGCCTGAGCCTGCGCCGTATTTCCTCACGGCTTTAATTGCAGCCAGCTTCAGCTCAGGATGGTCGCTCAAGCCCAAATAGTTATTCGAGCAGAGCATGAGCACGCGCTTGCCATCCACCTTTGACTTCGGCCTGCTCGGGCTCATGAGCGTGCGCGGCCGCCAGTCCAGGCTCTTCGTTACAAGCTCGTCATACTCCTGCTTGAGGAATGCAGTCGGATTCCGGTCAACCATGAAAACCACCTGCGCCACACTCGCGGCCTACATTTTTAATCCCTGCCCAGTCAGAAGTTCGACGCCAAGCGAACAATCGACGCGCAGCGAAGATAACACTATATATTGGCTTCTGGCGTAATGTGTCGAGAGGCAATTCAACATCCTGCTATTGGAGGATATGTTTATGAAAAAAATACTGGTAATCGGCGCATTCGGGCAAGTAGGCAGCGAGCTAGTGCCCGCGCTGCGCAAGAAGTACGGCAAGGATAACGTGGTGGCTGCCTGGCACAGCAAGGAGCCCGATGAGGCTGCGAAGAGCGCCGGGCCTACTGAGAAAGTTGATGCCACAAAGAAGGAGTCAATAGAGGCCGTTCTTGCGCAGTACAATATTGACACCATCTACCACCTCGCCTCCATTTTGTCGGCAGCAGGCGAGAAGAATCCCCAGCTCGCATATTTCGTGAACAATGCCTGCCTGTACAATGTTCTGGAAGTTGCGCACGAGAGGCGGATCGAGCGCGTGATGGTGCCGAGCTCAATCGCAGTCTTCGGCCCGGACACGCCGCGGGACAACACGCCCAACGAGACTATCTTGAAGCCGAGCACAATGTACGGCATCTCAAAGGTGCACGGAGAGCTCCTGGCCAACTATTATTTCAACAAGTTCGGCGTTGACGTGCGCGGGGTGCGCTTCCCGGGCATCATAAGCAACGTTGCGCTTCCCGGCGGCGGCACGACAGATTATGCTGTTGACATCTTCTATCATGCCGTGAAGCACAAGCCCTACACCTGCTTCCTCAGCCCCGAGTCAACCCTGCCGATGATGTACATGCCTGATGCGCTCAAGGCCATCATTCAATTAGCAGAGGCCGACGTCTCAAATCTGAAGCACCATGCGGACTATAACTTGGCGGCCTTCAGCTTCTCTCCTGCAGAGCTCGCTGCCACAATACAGGAGGAGCTGCCCGACTTTACTATTGATTACAAGCCGGACTTCCGCCAGGCCATCGCAGACTCGTGGCCGCGCTCAATTGACGATGCGTGCGCAAGGCGCGAATGGGGCTGGAAGCCGGACTACACGCTGAAGGCAATGGTCAAGGACATGATTGATGTGCTGTCGAAGAAGCTGTGAGTGCCGGCGCCAGGTGCAAGCTTAATATATCTGCGCCGAGGATTATCTTCGGTGTTTATAATGCGCCTAAATTTTTTGCTACTCGCCGCTTTGGCACTCCCGCCCCTGCTGCTGGCAGGCTGATGGAAAGAGGTTGAACAAATGAACCGGGCAAGCGCATTATTTTTGCTGCTCCTTTGCTCAGTGGCACTACTTGCCTTCTACCAGGCTCTCTTCCCCCTTCCAACCAGCACATCCTTCATCCGCTTCCTCGGCCTCTCGGGCTTTTTCCTCCTATGTATAACTCTTATCATAGGTCCTCTCTCTGTGCTTTGGCCAAAGGCGTATGCAGTTCTCATTGAGCCGCGCCGTGCAACCGGCATAGCCTCATTCGTCTTCCTGCTCGCGCACTTCCTGCTGGTGCTGACGACAGTCTTTAGCTTCAATCTCGCATTCATTTTTTCCGTTCATTCTAATCTTACTGCATTCCTGGCTTTCCTCATTCTAATCGCCCTAACACTTACATCCAATGACTTTTCAATACGCGTGCTCGGCGCGGGCAACTGGAAGAACTTTCAGCGCCTTACTTACCTTGCCTTCGTGCTCGCCTTCGCGCACTTCCTGCTCAAGGTGGAGGGACTGGCAATCCAGAACATACGCGGCACGACCGTCTACAACCTCGCGCAGCTCGCGCTCATAGCGCTCGGCATAATTACGATTCTGCTCCAGCTCGCGGGCTTCTACGTCAGGATTAAGCGGAAGGCTGCCGCTCCTGCCTGATAAAAAGAAAAAGTGCTCCGTCCGGAGAAGGGGCTAACGCCCCTCTCTACACCCCAGACGCATGCGCTCGCTTCCGCTCGCAGTCAATTAAAAAAGAAATGCTCCGTCCGGGATTTTCAGCGCAACGGGGTTACCGTGAGGGGGCGACTCGTCGTGCCCCCTGCGTTTTGAACCCGGGTTTCTGCCTTTCTCCAATTTTCCGCTAGCGCTTTTGCGCCATCAGGCGGAAAAGGGCTATGAGAGGGCAGTGTCCTTGACCGAGCTAGACTAACGGAGCTAAAAGGGGTTGATGTTTTCTGCCAGCCCCCTTTTAAGAACCTTTAACGTGTTCTTCCAAAGCGGCTGACTTTTTCACGAGCCCCCCTTTGCCATGGGCCCGCCCGGGATCGAACCGGGAGTCTTCGCTGTGTGAGAGCGACGTCTTACCATTGTCAGCTTTGCTGGCAAGTTTTGACGGCTTGCCGTCAAAGCATTCGACTACGAGCCCATCGGAACCTGAAGTTCCGAGACTTCCCTTTATAAAACGCTTAAATCTTTTAATACCAGATACTCGCACACGTGAGGTTGTGGTTCTTACAAAACAGTCCCTCAAGGCTGAATTCGGGCGCGATTATGCCAAGCACTACGAGGTGGAAGCCTTCAAGGAGCACGGCTTTGAGCGCCGGAAGTGCACGAAATGCGCCCGCGCCTTCTGGAGCACCGGGAAGGACACCTGCGGGGATAGCGCGTGCGAGCCCTATTCCTTCTTCGGCAAGCGCCCGCGCGCCGACTACAGCGAGACGTGGAAGAAGTTCGCCAGCTACTTCAAGAAGCACGGGCACGAGGAGATTGCGCGCTATCCCACAATCTGTCGCTGGCGCGATGATCTGTACTTCACAATTGCATCCATAGTGGACTTCATGCGCATCGAGAAGGGCAAGGTAGTTTTCGAGTATCCCCATCCTTCACTCGTAGTGCCCCAGATGTGCCTGCGCTTCAACGACCTGCCGAACGTCGGCGTGACGGGCAGGCACTTTTCGTGCTTCATGATGCCCGGCCAGCACTCATTCAACCATCCGAAAGAGAAGGGCGCGTACTGGAAGGACAAGTGCCTTGACTTGAATTACGGTTATTTGACGGGCGTGCTCGGCGTGAAGCCTGAAGACCTTACGTACGTCGAGGATGTGTGGGCCATGCCCGACCTGAGCTCATTCGGCCCGTGCATAGAAAGCTTTGCAGGCGGGCTCGAGCTCGTGAACTCGGTGTTCATGCAGTTCACCAAGAGCGGTGAGGCCTACAAGGAGCTTGACACAAAAGTCATCGACGTGGGCTGGGGCTTTGAGAGGCTCATCTGGTATGCGAGCGGCACGCCCACTGCCTATGACTGCTGCTTCGGCCCTGCGCGCGACGAGCTGCTGAAGCGCAGCGGCATCACGATTGATGAAGCGCTCATGGCGAAGCTTGCGCCCGTAAGCGGCGAGATTGATTTGGAGGAGCACGCGGACATCGCGGCTGTGCGGAGGAAGATGGCGGCCAAGATAGGCACGACGCCCGAGGAGCTTGCGCGCAAGGTCGCGCCGCTCGAGGCGCTCTACACTGTGCTCGACCATTCGCGCGCACTGGCATTCACAATCTCCGACGGCGGGCTGCCGAGCAATGTGGGCGGCGGCTATAACTTGCGCGTGATTCTGAGGCGCTCGCTCGCGTACATGCGCGAGCACAATTTCAACTTCACTCTTGCGGAAGCGGTGAAAATGCACTGCAACTACTTGCAGCCGCTCTTCCCCGAGCTGCTCAAGAACTATGAGACCATTGCAAGCGTTCTCGAGATTGAGGAGAAGCACTACAGGGAGGCGGCTGAAAGGTCGCGGAGAATCGTGGGCGAGATTGTGAAAAAAGGCGGCGTGAGCGACAAGGAGCTCATCACGCTCTACGAGTCGCAGGGCGTAACCCCTGAACTCATCGAGGAGGCTGCCCGGGCCGGGAAGGTGCAGGTCAAGCTGCCATCTGATTTCTACAAGCAGCTCACGGAGCGGCACACCTATGCGGAGGAAGGCAAGAAAGTGGATGACGTAGGCTATGATGTGGGCGGGCTGCCTGAGACAAAGCTGCTCTGCTATGAGAAGACGAATCCGCTCGAATGCGATGCGAAAATTCTGAAAGTTTACAAGGATGGCGTTGCACTCGACTGCACGTGCTTCTATCCCGAAGGCGGGGGCCAGGATTCAGACCGCGGCGAATTGCAGCTTTCGGGCGCAGGCGGAAAGGGTGCAAAGGCAATCGAAGTTATCGACGTTCGAAAGTTCAAGGGCATCGTGATTCACGGCGTAGGTTCGGCCGAGGGATTGAAAGTTGGCGCAAACGTGAAGTGCAAGGTTGATGCGAAAAGAAGAATGGCGCTTACGCGGCACCACACCGCAACCCACCTGGTCGGAGCGGCTGCGCGCGCAGTGCTGGGCAAGCACGTCTGGCAGGCAGGCGCGCACAAGGGAGAGAAGTATGCAACCTTGGACATAACGCACTTTGACAAGATTACTCCCGAGCAGCTGCGCGAGATTGAGCGCGTTGCGAATGAGCTCGTGATGAAGCACATTCCGCTCAAGAAGGATTTCGTCGAGCGCGGCGAGGCGGAGAAGAAGTACGGCTTCACACTCTACCAGGGCGGCGGCTCGCCAGGAAAGAGTGTGCGCGTTGTCGACATTTCGGGCGTTGACGCTCAGGCGTGTGCGGGTACGCACGTTGACAATACGAGCGAGGTAGGTTTCATCAAGCTGATAGGCGAAGAGAGGATACAGGATGGCGTGAGCAGGCTCAAGTTCGCCGCAGGCAGTGCGGCACTTGAGTATATCGCTGAGCGCGATGCGATTCTGCGCAAGGCCAGCAATTCGCTGCGCGTCTCGCCTGACCAGCTTCCAAATGCAATCGACAGGTTCTTCGAGGAGTGGAAGGAGCGAGGCAAGACTGTAGATGCATTAAGCGCGCGGCTCGCTGAGCAGGAAATCGAAAGGCTGAAACACGAGAAGGCCGATGTAGTGAAATCAATAATCGAACTCGATGCGCGGGCGCTCGCGCGCGCAGCGGGCGAGATTGTCGAGCACAAGAAGGCGGTCGTGCTTGCAAACAGCAACGGCGATGTGGTGTGCGCTGCAAAGCCCGGGAGCGGCTACAATGCCGCGAAGATGCTGGAGGAGCTCCTGAAGAAATTCGGCGGCAAAGGCGGCGGGCGCGAAAATCTGGCAATGGGCAAGGCGGAAAAGAAGGTGCAGTTCTGAAGTGGTTGCGATAATGGGGGTGCGTGGAAATGGTGAAGGTTGCAATAAGCGGTTTCGGAAGAATCGGAAAGCTCGTGCTGCGCGCAGCCCTCAAGCAGGGCGTGTTCGGCAAAGGTTTTGATGTAGTTGCAATAAACGGAACTGCGGACCCGAAGACTGATGCGCATCTCCTCAAGTACGATTCCGTGCACGGCGTTGCGCCGAACAAAATCGAAGCGGCGGACGGCGCAATAATTATTGACGGAAAGAAAATCACTTACCTGAGCGAGCGCGATCCTGAGAAGCTGCCCTGGGCAAAGTTCGGCGTTGAGCTCGTGCTCGAGTGCACGGGTGCTTTCACCAACCGCGAGGGAGCGTCAAAGCACCTGACGGCGGGCGCGAAGAAAGTCCTGATTAGTGCGCCTGCAAAAGGCGAGATTGACGCAACTATTGTGCTAGGCGTGAATGGCTCAGCCTATGACAAGAGCAAGCACGCAATAATCTCAACAGCCTCCTGCACAACAAACTGCCTTGCGCCCATGGTTTCCGTGCTGAATTCAAACTTCAAAATCAAGCGCGGCTACATGACGACCGTGCATGCATACACGAATGACCAGCCGATACTCGATCACTCGCACACGGATTTGCGGCGGGCACGCGCCGCGGCTCTTTCAATCATACCTACAACCACGGGCGCGGCCACCGCGCTCGGCCTGGTCATACCTGAAGTTGCGGGCAAGCTCGACGGCATCGCGGTGCGCGTGCCAGTTCCTGACGGCTCGCTCACCGACTTAGTAGTCGAGCTCGGCCGCGAAGTGACAAAAGAGGAAATAAACGCGGCATTCAAGGCAGCCGCGCAAGGCCCGATGAAGGGAGTGCTCGAGTACACCGACGCACCAATAGTTTCATGTGATGTGGTGGGCAATCCGCACTCATGCATCTTCGACTCGCTCTCAACCATGGTTCTGGGCAAGTCCAAGAATACGCTCGTGAAAGTTATGGGCTGGTACGACAACGAGTGGGGCTTCTCAAACAGGATGGTTGAGCTCGCGCTCAAGATGTGCTAAGTTTTTTGTTTCCGGGCCCGCCTTCCATTCGCATGGAAGAGCGCAAGATATGCCAGCACGACATAGCCTACGTAGCTTACAATCTGCAGAAGCGAAGGGTTTCCGTCATAGCCTACAACCCCTTTTGCAACAGCCCCTAGTGCGCCCTTCTCGTGCAGCGGCGGATACGTCCCATCGGAATTCATCGGAGGATTGATGTCGTAGACGTGCTCTATTATAGTGGGCAGCACGCTGGCCTCCTGCAATTCGTGCACGCCCTGAGAGAGCAGGCCCGCAGCAAGAAGGATCAGCAGCGCGCCGGTCACTTGGAAGAACAGCTTAACATCCAGTTTCACAATGCTCCTGAAAACCACATAGGCGAGCAGCAATGCGAGCGCAGCGCCGGCAAAAACGCCAAAAGCGTTGACTGCGCCTGTGGAAATGCCGATGCCGCCAAGGAACAGCACAATC